>CAZIPG010000128.1:0-8498 GCA_964540955.1 uncultured Rheinheimera sp. | reverse complement strand
TGAGCTATCTGGGCAACGGGGGGTATTAAACGGATTTTGCAGGTTCAAGTCAACTAATTTTTAGAAACTCAGCACTGACCGCTTATAAGTTGACCAAAACGCTGTTATTTTAATAGGCTTGGCGATTGGAAAAGGATTTTTCTTATTTGTTTAAGTTATTGAGGAAAAGCCTCATTTATCTACAGACAGCTGAAGAATTCAGGTTAAAATAGAATAAATTGATTAAACAGGGATTGGGTATGGAGCAACCTACTTTTAGCTTTGCACTTTTTAAGCGGTTTTTCCCATGGGTGTGTTTGTTATTGGGATTGCAATGCGCATTAATTATATTCTGGCAATTTTATGAACATCAGCCAGAAAAACACATCAAAAAACTACAGCTCGATTCTGCGGCGATTGCCTTAGCACTCAAAGCGAATTTTTCAGAGTTAAAAGCAGACAATGCCGACAATTTATTGTCTTCTGTCGTCGGGCAATCTCCAGATAGAGCAGCCTATCTCTATTTAGCCGATGGTAAATTATTAGCCAACACCAACACTCTGCCTGGTTTTAACCCACAACAAGCCATTCAGGCACCTCATGCACAACCTGAATTTCTCGTGGCAATCACCCCCATCAAACAAGATGAGATGGCTTTAGGCAAATTAATGTTGGTTACTTATCCGCCAGCTCTGGCTTGGCAAATGCCAGCCGCCATTTGTTTCATGATGTTGTTGCTCGCAGCTCTGGTCAGTCGATTCGTCTCGCACGGAATTGATAAGTTTCTGCATAAATCGGTCGATCAAGTTCGTGAACAATTACAGGCCGCTTTAAATCTCGGTCAATTTGAAGGCAGTCTGAGTGCGCCAGATGGTCTAAAAGAATTAGCTCCGCCAGTGAACCAACTATTCCGGATTATTGCGCAAAGCCAGAAAGAACTGAACATCTCTGAAGCTAATATCAAACAGTTAAAACAAGAAGTTGAAGCTCGGATCGCCGAACGTACTGATGCCCTTGAGGCCGCTAAATTAGCTGCTGAACGAGCCAATGAAGCAAAATCAACATTCTTAGCAACGATGAGTCATGAGATCAGGACGCCAATGAATGGCATCATCGGCACTGTTGATTTGTTGCGAAAAACTCGGTTGGCTGCACCGCAATTTAGAATGACCGATACCATCCGAGATAGTTCTTTTTCTCTCCTTCGGATCCTTGACGACATTCTTGATTTCTCAAAGATTGAAGCAGGCAAACTGGAGTTGGAATCCATCCCAGTTTCAGTGAACGAGATTGTTGAAGCGGTCGGTAGGATCTTGAGCTCGATTGCAAGCCAACGCCAAATTGATTTGAAAGTCTTTGTCGACCCAAATATTCCTGATGGTGTCATGGGCGACCCCATCCGTCTGCGACAAATTCTATATAATTTGGTCGGCAACGCTATCAAATTTACCGAAACGAACAGTTCAAAACTTGGCATGGTCCAAGTGAGGGCTGAGTTATTAGATAAAAATATGGAGTTCTGCCGCATCCGGATCTCAGTCAGAGATAACGGCAAAGGCATGACTCAACGTCAACTTCACCACATTTTCCAGCCGTTTAGCCAAGCTGAAGGCTCCATTACCCGTAAATATGGTGGCACCGGTTTAGGCTTATCCATATGCCAGCGCTTAACCGCTTTGATGTTTGGCGAAATTCACGTAGACAGCCAAGTAGGAAAAGGCACTGAATTCACCGTGATCCTACCGATGCGGATCACCGAAGAATTACAGTATCTGCCACAAAATATTTTACATGACCATGTCATCAACATTTTCAGTTATGACTTGAATAACCAAGATACTTTAACGACTTATCTTAAACATTTAGGCGCTACAGTGCATAACCTAAATACTGAAGGTCAGTTAGAACTTGCCTGCGCACAGCCGCCAGTGAATAAAGCATCGATCCCAATTTGGCTGCTCGATAGTACTTACGGCCAATTGTCTGGGCCTCAAATCCAGGCGCTGTTAAAAACTGAAGGGGTTAAATACTCACCGGTTGTCGTGCTTTCGAACCAACCTGAATTAAGCAACCATACCGATCCGCAAGTTTATTTCCTCCACAGCTCGCCGATTTGTCGCAGTGCGGTCATTGAGTCAATTCTGATTGCTGCAGGTAAAAAAGCGAGACCACAGAATATTGCCAAACCAATTTCATTGACCAACTTTTCACAAGACATTGAGACGGCAAGAGCTGAACGACGCCTCATTTTGCTTGCAGAAGATAATTTGATGAACCAAAAGGTTATTGTCGAGCAGCTTAACGCTTTGGGCTACGCTGTTGAAGTTGCAGATGATGGTCAAATTGCTTTGGATAAATGGCGCCAATATCGTTACCCGCTGCTGCTCACAGACCTGCACATGCCAAACATGAGTGGTTACGATTTAGCAACTCAGATCCGCAAAGAAGCCTTACAGTATGATGACGAAGAAACTTGTTATACGCGGATTGTTGCCATTACGGCCAATGCACTACGTGGCGAAGAGCAGAAATGCTTAAGTATTGGCATGGATGGTTATATCACTAAACCCATCGAGTTAACCACGCTTGAAGCTGAAATCAAACGTTGGTTAGCACCAACAGCCCCTGCGATTGAAGAAAAAGAGCAGGAAGTGGTCGTTGTTGCTGACTCGGCGGATCAAGGTACTAAATCTTCGCCGATATGCTTCACCACAATCGCGAACTTTTTAGGGAAAGATCCACAGAAACACGAAGAATATTTGAACTACTTCGTCAATCATGGCGCAGAATTGATGAGTAGTATTGATATGCGAGCTTCGAGTCAGGAACGTGGCGCGATCCATTCCTTAGCGCATCAATTGAAATCGGTGGCAAAGAGTGTGGGGGCGTTGGAACTTTCAGAACTTGCGCTGAAGCTTGAAAAAGTTGTTGATGACGGCGAATGGGAACATATCAATGAACTCATCAAGGCACTTCGTCAGCAATATAATTTGGTCGTGGCCTATGTCAGAGACCGTTATTAAAGCGTGATAGCAAAAAGCATCGTTCAGTAGCAACTGCTTTATGCTCAACTGAATGAACCAATAATAAAAATGCCAGTCAATTGACTGGCATTTTTTATTCACACTACAGCAAGCCCCCTACCGCACGGCACCGCAGGCTTAATTGGCAGAGGTGTCTAATGGTGCAAATGATTTCACTAAACTGTCTAACTCTTTCATCTGCTGCAAATACGGCTCTAATTTCGCGAGCGGTAATGCACAAGGGCCATCACATTTTGCCAGATTCGGTTCTGGATGCGCCTCAATAAATAAACCAGCCAAACCCAATGCCATGCCAGAACGCGCTAATTGTGCAGCTTGTGCGCGGCGGCCGTCTGCTGAATCAGTGCGACCACCAGGTTTCTGTAAGGCATGGGTGGCATCAAAGATCACAGGAGCAAATTGCTTCATCTCATCCATGCCTAGCATATCAACCACTAAGTTGTTATAGCCAAAACATGAACCCCGCTCACATAAAATCACTTGCTCATTCCCAGCTTCTTTAAACTTAGTCAGGATATGGCGCATTTCATGCGGTGCTAAAAACTGTGGTTTTTTGACATTAATCACTGCCCCCGTTTGCGCCATAGCCACAACGAGATCGGTTTGTCTGGCCAAGAATGCCGGCAGTTGAATCACGTCAACGACTTCGGCCACTGGCGCTGCTTGATAAGGTTCGTGCACGTCTGTAATTAACGGAATTTGGAACGTTTGCTTAATTTCTTCAAAAATCCGTAACCCTTCTTCTAAGCCTGGCCCCCGATAAGAATTGACGGAAGAGCGGTTTGCTTTGTCAAACGACGCTTTGAAAACATAAGGGATCTGTAATTTGCTACAAACTTCAACATAATGTTCAGCAATTCGCAGTGCTAGATCGCGAGATTCCAGCACATTCATGCCACCGAACAACACAAAAGGTTGATCATTGGCTACTTCAATAGCCCCAACTTTTACCGACTTAATGGCCATCTCGGCCTCCTCGCATTTCAACAAATTTAAGCAACAATCGCTTAGAGATCTAACCGAACAAGACTGGCGTTTTAGTGATGGCAACTTTGACAATCATGCCAATCCAGCCCAGAGCACCCAATAACCCAAGCACTCGTAAGAGAACCGTACGCCCTTTCAAGGCCATAAACCCCATTGCAATATACGCTAACAAACCAATCAATTTCTCTGTTAACCATGGGGACGAGAATGGATATTGCGCAATGGTAACCATCAAACCAACGGCAGTGATCAACAGCAAAGTATCCACAACATGCGGCAGGATCTTCAATACTTTGGTTTCAAGCCAATGGCGATGAGTAAAAGATAAACCGAACCGAAGAAGCAACAATGACACACTGATCATTGCAAATAACATATGCGAATGTTTTAACGCCATGTACATTCTAATACCACCTTGATCATGGATAGAGACAACAAAGCCACCGAGCGGTGGCTTTGCAAACCGATAAACCGAACGAGCCTATTCCTCGTCTGGGTATTTTTGCAGGATTGACTCTATTTTGTCGACCCGAGTTTTCAAAATCTCAACTAATTTTGGATCAAAATGACGTCCAGATTCACTTTCGATATGCGCCAGAGTTGCTGCTGCGGTCCAAGGGGACTTGTAGCACCGGCGATGACGGAGCGCATCATAAACATCAGCCATTGCCGCTATGCGACCATAGATATGGATATCCTCACCCATTTTACCAGCAGGATAACCGCTGCCGTCCCATTTTTCATGATGATCACGGGCGATGATGGCTCCGGCTTGGATGATGGCTCGTTTAGAGTTTTTCAAAATTTCATAGCCAATACTGGCGTGGGTTTTCATCACTTCCCACTCTTGCTCTTGCAATTTCATCGGTTTATTTAAAATCCCATCCGGGATCCCAACTTTGCCGACGTCATGCAATGGCGAAGCAAACATCAACTTTTCTGCTTCATCGTCCTCAAGACCATACCCTTTGGCTAATTCATAACAAATAAACGCGACCCGTTTCACATGATTGCCAGTTTCAATGGAGCGCTGCTCAACCGCCTCACTCAAGCGATAGACGATTTCGCGTTGGGTATCTTCAATCTCATGCTGTAACTGCACATTTTCATAGGCAATTTGCACATTTTGCGAAAACAACTCAATCAAGCGACGTTGGTTGTCATTCACTTGATTCGGTAAACCTGAAACGTAGAGAAGAGAACCTTGGGTAAACTTACTGGTGCAATATGCCACCAAGTAGTTATCGCGATACACGATACTGCGCGAACGTAAAGCTTGATGAAACGCGTCCATCAAGGTAGGGTCCAGCACTTCGGTCACTGCTCGCCCCTCTTTATGCTCGAACTCACCCAACCCGGCAAACACCACCAGCTTATCTGGATCGGTGTTTTCATTGATATTTCCAGCCACCAAAGAAGAGGTAACTAACAATGCATTATCGTCACAGCCTAAAATTGACGTTAATTGCTGCAGCACACCATCAATAAATTGTTCCATCGAATGCGATGAAAACAGATCTGTTGATGCGGTAATAATTTTTTCAAGGCCACGGCGACTGTTATCAATCGACAAAATATCGCGATAAGAGCGCAAACTTGACATCACCACAGTAAACAACTTCTGTGCCGTCAGTTCGGTTTTAGATTTGTAGTCGTTAATATCATAATTAACAATCACTTGACGCTCTGGTGCCTGACCCGGCTGTCCAGTCCGCAGAATGATGCGCACATAATGATTATGCAGTTCTTCGCGAATATAGCGGGCGACCAATAATCCAGCGTCATCAGTTTCCATCACCACATCCAATAAGATGATGGCGGCATCAGGATGCTGTTGCAGCATTTGTTTGGCTTCAGCGCCGGAATAAGCGCTAATGAACTCCAAACTTTTATTCTGAAAAGTAAAATCACTGAGTGCTAATTTGGTGACCGCATGGACTTCGGGTTCGTCATCGACAATGATAACTTTCCAACATCCAACGGTCTGCGGTGCTGTTTCTTCCTGTTCATCTGCGAATAAAAAATCGTTAGCCACACTACTTCCCTCAAGGCAAAAACCGACATTCAAGCTTCAATCTCAAGCTTTAAACCTTTAACTGCTTGAACTGAATTACGAAATGAAAAAAGATTGCTCTGATAGTTATATGCGCTAAGTGCAGATGGGTCAAAAAAATTTGTGAAGATCCAGCCATTTGCTGGGTTAATTTAAAAAACAGCCGCCGGTGATCCGCCATTTACCGGCATAATCTTGTTTTGAGTTGACATGGCTAAAGCCAGCATTTCGAAGTAACTGCTGCACGGCCTGAGATTGTTGATGGCCATGTTCAAGCCAAATCCAACCAGCATTGGCCAAAAATTGTGGAGCTTTTGTAATGATCCTTTGCAGATCTGCAAGCCCTGAGCTGTCAGCAACCAAAGCGCTATGAGGTTCAAAACGCACCTCGCCTTGCTGTAAGGCTGCATCTTTCGCATCGATGTAGGGAGGATTACTGACAATTAAATCAAAGGTTTGTGCAGGCAGTGCGTCAAACCAATCACTCTGTAACATTTGACAGTTTTGAATATTTAAGCGCTGGCGATTTCGCTCCGCCAGTTGAACCGCAGCAGCAGAATAATCGAGTGCCATGACTTGCCACAATGGTTTGGCCTTGGCAAGCGCCAGCGCAATAGCGCCAGTGCCTGTGCCCAAATCCAGAACTTTTGCCGTTGCAGGTAAATTGAGCGCGAATGCTTGTTCAACCAGCAATTCGGTATCGGGGCGTGGGATCAGCGTGCAAGGGGCGACTTCCAGTTCTAAATCCCAGAACCACCAACGGCCAGTAATGTACGCCAAGGGCTCCCCTTGACATCGACGGCCTAGCCCTGCCTCTAACATGGTGATTTGTTCAGCTGTGAGTGGTTCATGCAGACGAATTTGCAAAGCTGCGGCGTCAAGCTGCAGAATATCCGCAGCCAAACGTCGAGCTTCGAAGCGTAAATCAGTGGCGTAAGGATCAATGGCCGCCAGTTGCGTTAACGCTTCGGTGGCACGTTGCAGCCATTGCTGCAACGTTGTGGCCATCATTAACGATTTTCCTCTGCCAAGGCGGCCAATAAATCGGCTTGATGTTCGTGTGACAACGGATCGAGTACCTGATCCAAGTCGCCTTCCATCACATCTAACAACCGGTAAATCGTTAAGTTAATCCGATGATCCGTCAATCGCCCTTGCGGGAAGTTATAGGTCCGGATGCGCTCTGAGCGATCGCCAGAACCGACCAACGAACGGCGCGTTGATTCTTCGGCCAGACGACGCTTTTCATCTTCTGCTGCTTGGATCCGCGATTGCAACACCGCCATCGCCCGCGCCCGGTTTTTGTGTTGTGAACGTTCGTCCTGACACTCCACCACAATGCCGGTAGGCAAGTGGGTGATACGGATAGCCGAATCAGTCCGGTTCACGTGCTGACCACCGGCGCCTGACGCCCGGTAAGTGTCAACTTTTAAGTCGGCAGGGTTAATTTCAATTGCTTCGCTCTCTGGCACCTCTGGCATAATTGCCACAGTACAGGCTGAAGTATGAACCCGACCTTGCGATTCTGTGGCCGGCACGCGCTGTACCCGATGGCCGCCTGATTCAAATTTCAGTGCACCATAAGCGCCCTCGCCTTGCACACTGGCAATCACTTCTTTAAAACCACCATGCTCACCGTCGTTACAAGAAACAACTTCCACTTTGAAGCGACGTTTTTCGCAATAGCGGCTGTACATACGGAATAAATCGCCAGCAAAAATTGCAGCTTCATCACCACCCGCACCTGCGCGAATTTCAAGGAAGCAGTTGTTATTGTCGTTTGGATCTTTTGGCAATAACAGGATCTGTAATTCCTGATCCAATGTCTCAATGCGCTCTTTACTGGATTTCAGTTCGTCTTGCGCCATTTCACGCATATCCGGATCTGAATCTTTCAGCATTTCTTCAGCGCTGACTAAGTCCTCTTGGGCTTGCTGGTACAGGCCAAAAGCACGGGCAATCTCTTCCAACTGACTGTATTCTTTGGAAAGTTCGCGAAACCGATTCTGGTCCGATATTACGCCAGCATCGCTTAACAATGCCTGCACTTCTTCATAACGCTCGACCAGACCTTCGAGTTTACGATAAACCGTTTCTTTCATGAGAGCTTTGATACCTGATTAAACATCTAACAATGTGTTGATCAATGTTTGGGGTTGAGCCGTTTCATCCTGCAATAATAGGCGGATGGTTCGGGTTGGCGAATGCATCAGCTTATTGCTGAGTTTAGTCGCTAATTCATTCATTACTTTTTCCGGCGCTTGGCCACTGGCGATTTGATTGAGTGCTCTGGCAACAAGCTCTTGCCGCACCGCATCACAGCGTTCGCGATAATCACGCACCCAATCCACTTGCCCTTGCAATGCCAGCCACTGCGCAAATTCACTGACGCCAGTTTGGATCATAGCTTCGGCTTGCGTGGCTGCACTTTGTCG
>CAZIPG010000127.1:0-8622 GCA_964540955.1 uncultured Rheinheimera sp. | reverse complement strand
GTAGAGGAAACACTACAAACCCTCGGTATTTCTCGTTTTGCTTTACTTGGCCATTCGATGGGCGGCAAAGTTGCCATGCAACTTGCTTTAACTCAGCCTGAAATGGTTTCTGAATTGATATTGGCGGACATTTCGCCAGTACCAACACCTCCTCGTCATCAAGCAATTTTACAAGCATTGGCTAGCATTCCTGTCGCTGAGTTGACAGATCGCCGGCAAGCAGAGCCTTTCTTATTGGCAGCAGTGCCGGAACTAGCCGTGCGTCAATTCTTATTAAAAAATCTGATCAAAGATGACCATCAATTGAGATGGCGCTTTAACTTGCAAGCTTTAATTGACAATTATCAAGAGATTTTAGCTGCGCCTAATGCGCAAGGTGTGTACCCACACCCAGTGTTATTTATTAAAGGTGGAAATTCCGATTATATTTTGCCTGAACATCAGTCAATTATCCTGAGTAAATTTCCTCAAGCGAAAGCGAAAATCATTCAAGGCACAGGCCACTGGCTACACGCTGAGAAACCAGCGGCATTTGCTAAGATAGTTCGTGACTTTTTATTGCGTTAGCGCAGTAATTTTCAGCTTAAGTTATGCTATAGTGCGCGCGTTTTTTTGAAGGTTGGCATCATGTTGCATCAATATATGGCTCAAATTGAGGCTTCGGCCTTATGGATTTGTTTAAGTATCCTGTTTTTCTTGATCGGGATGGCAATTCACGATGTATTGAAAAAGGGCCAAGTTCCTTTGTTTGGTCGAATTTTTGTTTGGTTAGTTTTATTCCTTGGCTGTGCTGGTTTTTTAGCAAAAGGGGTCATTCAATTCATATATGAATCAAAAGGGCTAGGTTGATGGCCAAGATTGCCACTGATCGTACCACTATCGATTTGTTTGCTGAGGAAAAAAGACCAGGTCGCCCAAAGACCAATCCTCTGCCTAGAGATGAACAACTGAAGTTAAACAAGCGGAATCAGCTCAAAAGAGACCGCAGCAAAGGACTGAAAAGGATCGAATGTAAAGTTCCAGAGGATCTTTACATACAACTTGAAGAAAAAGCAGCGTCATTGCAGTTAACACGCAGTGCGCTTATTGAACAATTGTTATTAGCAGCGTTAGCTAGGTAGGAAGTCTAAATATGGCCACTGTAGGTATATTTTTTGGCAGCGACACCGGGAATACCGAACACATCGCGAAAATGATCCAGAAAGAATTAGGTAAAAATCTGATTGCTGTCCACGATATTGCCAAAAGCAGCAAAGAAGATATTGCAGCATTTGATCTGTTATTATTCGGGATCCCCACTTGGTACTACGGTGAAGCACAGTGTGATTGGGATGACTTCTTCCCAGAGTTAGAAAATATCGACTTTACCAATAAATTATGTGCAATTTTTGGTTGTGGCGACCAAGAAGATTATGCCGAATACTTTCTAGATGCGATGGGTACTTTACGTGACATCATCGAACCGAAAGGCGCCATTATTGTGGGTAACTGGCCAACCAAAGGTTACAATTTCGTTGCTTCTAAAGCTTTGGTCGATAACGACCATTTTGTTGGTTTAGGTGTCGATGAAGACCGCCAACCTGAGCTCACCGAACAACGCGTGAAAGCATGGTGTAAGCAAATTTACGAAGAATTAAGCCTTAAAGAACTTGAAGGTCTTTAAGACTCCGGGCTCTATTGACACATAGAAAATTTTAAAGGAGAGCATTGCTCTCCTTTTTCATTGATTGATCCTACAAAAAAATCAAAACCGTTCCGTTCGGAGATCTTGATTCGGATGGATGATCACCCTACTTTCGTGATATCAAAATGTGGGTTTTCGATTAAACCAAGCACATTGCCAAATGGGTCTGCAAGGGTCGCCACAAAGATCCCTTCGCCAACATCCGTTGGCAGATCAATCCGTTCAGCACCAAGCTGGAGAATGCGCTCATATTCAGCAACAATATCTAAGGTACCCCAGTAAGTAACTTGGCCCTTGGTTGAAGGCTCACCGTCTGGCACCAGACCTAACTCAAACCCTGCAATTTGAAAACCTACATAAAAGGGTTGTTGAAAATAAGGAGTTACTGAGAAAACCTCTGAGTACCAACGTGCTGCAGTGCTCAAATCGGAAACAGGATAAATGACAGTTCTGACACCCAACATAAATGAGCTCACTTTTTTAATTTAACGATGTTTGGCTTTTTTACGGACATATAGTGTTCGATTCACTTCACAAACTACTTCACCGGCTGAGTTTTTGACATGCACTAAAAACTCAGGGAAGTACTTATCCCCTGACGCCGTTGCTTGTTTGATTTCTTCGACTGTAGGGTCTTGCAGGAAAAACTCCGCTGTTAATAAGCCTTTTCCGGGTTTAATAAAATCAATATCAGCCCTTTTATCCCACACTAAGTATTCTTTGCCAAGTACTCCCATAACCATTAATGGGTAAATTGGATCAGTCATGGCGAATAACGAGCCACCAAATTGAGAGCTATTAATGTTACGACGCCATGGCCTATCATTTAAGGTCACTTTGGCATAGCGATAATCTTCCGTTAACGTGACAACTTTAATGCCATTAAAGAAAAAAGGAGGCCAAAAATTCAATAAGTGCCTCATTACTGACGGTTTGAAAGCCCAACGCATTTACACCTCTGGTCGGAGTTGTTGAAAATGTAGAGAATATACGTTCTAACGATGTTCGCCAATGCTTTCACAATATTAGGTGTAGATTTCACTTTTCCAAATGCGAGTTATCGACATATAATCGAAAAAAATCCAATTTAAGTAGAGTACAGATGCCAGATCATAATAATGAACTTCGCAGAGCAGGCCTAAAGGTCACCTTACCTCGGGTTAAAATTCTTGAAATACTTCAAGATCCTAGCCACCAACATATTAGCGCTGAAGATGTGTACAAAATCTTACTTGAAATTGGCGAAGATATCGGTCTAGCCACTGTCTACCGGGTTTTAAACCAGTTCGATGATGCTGGGATTGTGACACGCCATCATTTTGAGGGCGGTAAATCAGTTTTTGAACTCAGTCGCATGGATCATCATGATCATTTAGTTTGCTTAAATTGTGGCAAAGTTATTGAATTTGAAGATGATGAAATCGAACGGAAACAGCTTGAAATTGCTGAAAAAAATGGCATCAAGCTAACCCATCATTCGTTGTATTTATACGGTGAATGTGTCGATAAGGTAGCTTGTGCGAAGAACAAAGGGTAATTCGTTGAGAAACGCCAGCAAAATGCTGGCGTTGTTTTAAGTGCAGTTCGCCGTTCGCGTTAATATCCACTATCAAGTATCACGCATTTGTTCGATTGACAAGCAGCGACAGGTGTTTCTAGTACTTGGCAAGTCCCAGCAACCCCTAGTCTACTTTGTTTCTCTTTTTTCAACTTCGCATAACGTTCACTCGTGATAGCTAACATTTTGCCATCGGTATGATTTTCAGAATACACAATAAATTGGTCTGGCCCGCCACAAGCACGCGCACCAATTCCTAGAACTTTACATTCTTGATCTTGTTGACAAGATTTATCGTTGGTTAGTTTTTGCAGGCGTTGATACAGCTGCTTAGTGTCAAATTGTAATTGAGCCATTGGTCCATCAAGATTATTGGATAATGGGTCAGTTGGCGCTAGCACTGTATTGTCAGGAGTCGCGACACAACCCTGCAATTGTGCAGTGAAAGTGATGAGACAGAGTAGCTTTAATATGTTGTTCAATGGATCCACCCAACGCGAATTTAAACTGAAGTTAGTTAAATAAATGTGACGATGTGAAAAGCCACGTTAGTTAACTTCATTAAAAGGGTCAATAGATGAACCACAAATTAATTGTAACTAAGCGTGCGGTAAATTGGAGCATAAAAAAAGCTGGGCCGATAAAGCACCCAGCTTTCTAAGGACTTGTTACAACTAAATTTTAGCTTCGAGTTCTGGTAACGCAGTAAATAAATCAGCGACTAAACCATAATCGGCAACTTGGAAAATTGGCGCTTCAGGATCTTTGTTGATAGCGACAATCACCTTAGAGTCTTTCATCCCTGCTAAATGCTGGATAGCGCCTGAAATACCCACTGCAATATATAAGTCTGGTGCAACGATTTTACCCGTTTGACCGACTTGCATATCGTTAGGAACAAAACCCGCATCAACCGCAGCACGGCTTGCACCAATTGCAGCATTTAATTTATCAGCGATGCCAGACAACAATTTAAAGTTGTCGCCATTTTGCATGCCACGACCACCAGAAATAATTACTCTTGCGGCCGTCAATTCAGGGCGTTCTGATTTGGTCAGTTCTTCCGAAACAAATGCCGAAAGCGCCGAGCTGCTTGCTGCACCCATGGTTTCGATAGTTGCAGCACCGTCATTCGCCACAGCATTAAAAGCTGAGCTACGCACTGTCAGTACTTTTACTGGATCTGAACTTTGTACTGTTGCAATTGCATTACCAGCATATATTGGACGAACAAAGGTATCACTCGATTCAACAGCGATAATGTCTGAAATTTGTGCCACATCAAGCATTGCAGCAACGCGTGGTAGGAAATTTTTACCTTGAGTGGTCGCCGGTGCCAAAATGTGTGTGTAACCAGTGGCCATTGAAACAACTAATTGGCTTAAGTCTTCAGCTAATTGATGCTGATAAATTTCTGCATCAACATGCAATACTTTAACAACGCCTGATAAGGCAGCTGCCTGCGTAGCTACTGCTGAGCAGTTAAAGCCAGCCACTAATACATGGATATCCCCACCGATAGCAGCGGCAGCGGCTAAGGTTTTGGCTGTGTCTGCTTTCAACTGCTGATTGTTGTGTTCTGCGATAACTAAAATAGCCATTAGATCACCTTCGCTTCTTGCTTTAATTTTTCAACGAGCGCATCAACACTTTCAACTTTAATGCCTGCTTGTCTTGTTGCAGGTGCCGACACTTTCAACACCTTAACATTGCTGCTCAGTGAAACACCGAGCGAGTCCGCTGCTACTACATCAAGCGGTTTTTTCTTTGCTTTCATAATATTTGGCAAAGAGGCATAACGAGGTTCATTCAAACGCAAGTCAGTTGAAACCACAGCGGGAAGTTTTAAAGACACAGTTTGTAAACCGCCATCAATTTCGCGAGTGACTGCGACAGCCCCATCAGCAACCACGACTTTAGAAGCGAAAGTGCCTTGACCCATGCCAGTTAGAGCCGCCAGCATTTGTGCAGTTTGATTGTTATCAGAGTCAATGGCTTGCTTACCTAGGATCACTAATCCTGGTTGCTCTTGTTTCACTAACACGGCAAGCAACTTAGCCACTTGCAGAGAATCCACAGATAATTCTGTTTCTAGCAAAATTGCGCGATCTGCGCCAAGTGCTAACGCTGTGCGTAATTGCTCTTGGGCGGTATTGGGGCCAATTGAAACAACGACGACTTCAGTCGCAACACCCGCTTCTTTTAAACGGACTGCTTCCTCTACAGCAATTTCACAAAATGGGTTTAAAGCCATTTTGACATTGGCTAAATCGACACCTGTTTGATCTGCCTTCACTCTGACCTTGACGTTATAATCAACGACTCGTTTCACCGGCACTAATATTTTCATTGCCATATCCCCTGTTTTGCATCCGATAGGTTTACGTGAAGGTAAACTTAACCTTAAATTATTGCCGCACAATCTAACCACTGTTGACGTTAACGTCAACCTGAAATACCCTTACAAAGTTTAGAATTAATTAAATCATGTAAAGAATAACATCCAAAGACTTTCAGTGATAAAGTCCGACTCAATAATAAGATGAAGGGGGTTGCAGTGGAACGGGAATCGATGGAATTTGATGTAGTGATCGTTGGTGCTGGCCCATCAGGCCTTTCTAGTGCTATCCGTCTGATGCAACAAGCCAAGGCCGCGAAAACCGAATTAACCGTATGCGTTGTCGAAAAAGGCTCAGAAGTCGGTGCACATATTCTTTCTGGGGCTGTTTTCGAACCTAGAGCTTTAAATGAATTGTTGCCTGAGTGGCGTGAACTTGGCGCACCGCTAGGAGTTCCTGTCACTCACGATGATATTTATTTACTGAAATCAGAAAGCAAAGCGGTATCCATTCCACATTTTGCCGTGCCTAAGACGATGCATAACAGTGGTAACTATATTGTATCGATGGGCAATCTTTGCCGTTGGTTAGCGCAACAAGCTGAATCGCTGGGCGTGGAAATTTTCCCAGGGTTTACCGCAGCGTCTGTCATTATTGAAGATGATGTAGTCAAGGGCATTGTCACAGGTGACATGGGGCTTGATAAACATGGTCAACAAAAATCAAGTTATGTCCCAGGCATGGAACTTCGTGCCAAATACACATTGTTTGCCGAAGGCTGTCGTGGTCATCTAGGTAAAGAGCTCATCAAGCACTATGATTTGGACAACAACTCGACGCCGCAACATTATGCACTGGGTTTTAAAGAGATTTGGGATATTGACCCGAACAAACACCAAGCTGGTCTAGTTCTACACTCAGCCGGCTGGCCGTTAACAGATGCCTCAGGCGGCGGTTATTTATATCACGCAGAGAACAACCAAGTCGTTGTGGGCTTAATAGTCGATTTAAATTACAGCAATCCTTACTTAAGCCCATTTGACGAATTTCAACGTTACAAGCATCACCCTGTCATCAGCCAATATTTAACAGGTGGCAAACGCGTCTGTTATGGTGCGCGAGCGATTGCCAAAGGCGGCTTGAATAGCTTACCTAAGATGTCGTTTAAAGGCGGCTTGTTAATTGGTTGCGATGCCGGCACACTGAATTTTGCCAAAATTAAAGGCAATCATACCGCAATGAAGTCTGGCATGATTGCGGCAGAAACGGTGTTTACGGCGCTGAGCCAAGGGGATGCCGGTGGTACTGATTTAATTAGCTTTGGCGATAATTTCAAACAGAGCTGGTTATATGATGAGCTTTATCGGTCACGCAATTTTGGCCCCGCCATGCATAAATTTGGCTCTATCCTCGGCGGCGCCTTTAACATGATCGACCAAAACTGGTTTGGCGGCAAACTGCCATTCACGTTGAAAGATACAAGCCTTGATCATGCCCAATTAAAATTGGCAAAAGAGAGCGAACAAATCAGTTATCCAAAACCTGATCAAGTACTCAGCTTTGATAAGTTATCGTCGGTATTTTTATCCAATACCAATCACGAAGAAGAACAACCGTGCCATTTGCAGTTGTTAGATGCCAACATCCCTATCGCTGTGAACTATGCCCAATATGCTGAACCTGCCCAGCGTTATTGCCCTGCTGGCGTTTATGAAATCGTCAGCAATGAAAATTCTGAGCCAAGACTTCAAATTAATGCGCAAAATTGTATTCACTGCAAAACTTGTGACATTAAAGACCCAAGTCAAAATATTCGTTGGGTAACGCCTGAAGGTGCAGGTGGCCCTAACTATCCAAATATGTAATTACTAGACTCACAGAATAGTCACTCATTTGAAAAACCACTGGCAAAACCAGTGGTTTTTTCTTCTGCGACAAAATGCCACAGCGGGCATCCTGTATTAAATAAATATAAGTTATTGTTTTATAGGCATTCCACCCGATCACTATATTAGTTAATGCTAAAATAGATTTTCAAATATTGATCCGCATCAAAACAAAAAGCACTGAAATGAACTAGTGTATAAAAGCCTTGATATCAGGGCTTGAATATTGGAGCAAAACATCATGTTGGATGTGATAGACCTGTCGAGATTGCAATTTGCTTTTACCGCGATGTACCACTTTTTGTTTGTCCCTTTAACTTTAGGGATGACATTCCTTTTAGCCATTATGGAATCAGTTTATGTGATGACCGGTAAAGAAATTTACCGCGATATGACCAAATTCTGGGGCAAGTTGTTTGCCATTAACTTCGCGCTGGGGGTCACTACCGGTATCGCGATGGAATTCCAGTTCGGTACTAACTGGTCATATTATTCGCATTATGTCGGCGACATTTTTGGCGCGCCGCTGGCGATTGAAGGCCTGATGGCGTTTTTCCTCGAATCGACGCTGGTCGGTTTGTTTTTCTTCGGCTGGGACCGCTTAAGCAAGGTGCAACATTTAGCCGTCACCTGGCTGGTGGCTTTGGGTTCTAACCTGTCGGCGCTGTGGATTCTGATTGCCAACGGCTGGATGCAAAACCCGGTCGGCGCTGAATTTAACTATGTGACGATGCGGATGGAGATGACCAGCTTCAGCGAGGTGATTTTTAACCCGGTGGCGCAGGTCAAGTTTGTCCATACCGTGTCGGCGGGTTATGTCACAGGCGCGATGTTTGTCTTAGCGATTTCCGCCTGGTATATGCTCAAAGGCCGCGATTTAGCCTTTGCCCGCCGCAGTTTTGCCATTGCTTCAGCTTTTGGTTTAGCCAGCGCTTTGTCAGTGATAGTTCTGGGAGACGAATCTGGTTATGAGCTGGGTGATGTGCAAAAAGTTAAATTAGCTGCAGTGGAAGCTGAATGGAAAACCCACGAAGCACCAGCGGATTTCACCCTATTCGGTATTCCAAACGAAGAAACTCAAAGCACCGACTATGCGCTGAAAATTCCGGGCGCTATGGGCCTGATAGCCACCCGATCTTTGGACAAAGAAGTGAT
>CAZIPG010000126.1:0-8654 GCA_964540955.1 uncultured Rheinheimera sp. | reverse complement strand
ATTTACTATGACCGGCCATGAGACTACTCCATCAATAACAAGGGCGACTGCAGTCGCCACTTTTTGTTACACACTATACGGGTTCAAAAACAGAATTACTTCGCGTCTTTGACCACGACTTGCACTGATAATTCAGCTAATTGTGCTGGGTTGGCGAAACCTGGTGCATCGGTTAATGGACAGGCAGCTGTGGCAGTTTTTGGGAACGCCATCACATCACGAATTGAGCTGGCGCCTGTCATCAGCATCACTAAACGATCTAAACCGAAGGCTAAACCTGCATGCGGCGGCGCACCGTATCGTAAAGCTTCTAATAAGAAGCCAAACTTCTCAGCCGCTTCTTCATCACTGATCCCCAGCAATTTGAACACTTTGGCTTGCACATCTGGCGTATGAATACGCACCGAACCACCGCCTAACTCAGTACCATTGAGTACCATATCGTAGGCGTTCGACAATAATGAACCCAAGTCCAATGATGACATATCGGTCGCTAAGAAACTTGCAGTGTCTAATGGTGAAGTAAACGGGTGATGCACTGCAGAAAAACTACCATCATCATTTTCTTCAAACATTGGGAAGTCAACAACCCACAGTGGTTTCCAACCCGGCACAGTTAAGCCTAAATCTTCACCTAACTTAAGGCGTAAAGCGCCCATTGCTTCACAAACCACCTTGGCACGATCAGCACCAAAGAAAATTAGATCGCCATTCTGAGCATCGGTGCGATTGAGAATTTCAGCAACAATTTCAGCCGTTAAAAACTTAGCAACTGGCGATTGCACGCCATCCAAACCTGCTGCGCGGTCATTCACTTTTAACCACGCTAAACCTTTAGCGCCATAAATCCCAACAAATGCGGTATAAGTGTCGATGTCTTTGCGCGAGACTTTTTCAGCAGCACCTGGCACTTTTAAAGCCACGACACGACCTTTCGGATCGTTAGCTGGGCCTGAGAAAACTTTAAAATCAACTGATTTTAATAAATCGGCGACATCAACAAATTGCATTGGGTTACGTAAATCAGGCTTATCAGAACCATACAAACGCATTGCTTCGTTGTAGGTCATCCGAGGTAAAACGCCTAAATCAACGTTCAACATCGCTTTGAACATCGAAACCACCATTTCTTCAGTGACTGCCATCACTTGGTCTGATGTCATAAAGCTGGTTTCAATATCAATTTGGGTGAATTCAGGTTGACGATCCGCGCGCAAGTCCTCATCACGGAAACATTTCACGATTTGATAATACCGATCCATGCCCGCCATCATTAATAACTGTTTGAACAATTGAGGAGATTGCGGCAACGCAAAGAATTGACCTTTGTGGGTGCGACTTGGCACCAAATAATCACGCGCACCTTCTGGCGTCGCTTTGGTCAGGATCGGCGTTTCAATATCCATAAAACCATGGCTATCCATGAAATTACGCACAAAGCTGGTGACTTTCGCGCGGAATTTCAAGCGGTCACTCATCAACGGACGACGTAAATCTAAATAGCGATATTTTAGACGTTGCTCTTCTGAGTTGTTTTGATTGAAATCTAAAGGCAGAGCTGGCGATTTATTCAGAATCACTAAACTCGATGCATACACTTCAACTGCACCTGTCGCCATTTCAGTATTCACTTGTGACTCAGGGCGGGCGCGCACGGTACCAGTAATTTGCACACAATATTCGCCGCGTAATTGGGCCGCATCTTGGAACAATTCAGTTAAATCTGGATCAAAAAATACTTGCACTAACCCTTCACGGTCACGCAAATCAACAAATATTAACCCACCTAAATCACGACGACGATTGATCCAACCGCACAAAGAAACTTGTTGCCCAACATGTTGTGCGTTTAACAAACCGCAATAATGGCTACGCATGCACTGATCCTTTTAACCCGGAAATTACGCTTAACGCTAAAAATGAGCGCTAATTATATAGAAATGGCGCTTAATGTCACGGCTATTGCGATCGAAAACGATAGCGGCCTTTGCCTGCATCTTTGGCAAGATACATTAGACCATCGGCAATTTTTAACATTTGGCTTTCATCAGTCCCATCATCTGGATAAAGTGCAATGCCAATACTTGCATTAATTTGCGCTTGGCATGTCGACAAACCAATTGGAAAACTGAGCTGATGCAATATCTTCTCCGCCACAATCGCAGCATCATCCCTATCAACTAAGCCCGTTAATAAAATCACAAACTCATCACCACCAAACCGAGCGACCGTGTCACTTTTGCGCACACATCTGGTGAGGATCTCAGCAACATGCACTAACAGTTCATCCCCGACATGATGACCAAATTGATCATTCACTGCTTTAAAACCATCTAAATCGATGAACATCAACGCAAGTTTCTCTTGATGTCTTGCATGTTGATAAATCGCTTGCGTTAGTCGCTCTTGCAGTAAATTGCGGTTTGCCAGTTTGGTTAAATCATCATGACTGGCCATAAAGCGCATTTGCTCTTCCATCGTTCGACGCAACCCGACTTCTCGCCGTAATGATAAATTCCAGAAAATTACTAAAACAACGAGCAGTGTAATTGCCAAAATCACTTGAACCACTGTCGTATAGCGACGATCTGAGCTCGACTGCACATTCGGCTGCTGGACTAACCAGCGATCAGTGATTTGCTGCCGATCTTCATTACTTAAGGTCCGGAATCCTTTGTTCAAAATCGCCATTAATTCTTTCGAAGGATGGCGCACTGCCAACGTAGTCGGATAAGTCGGCATGTCATCCGGTAAATGCATCCGGAAGTTGGCATACTCGCGTTGACGCAACATATTTCCAATAGCAAAAAAACTATCAATTAGAAATTCAGCATCGCCATTATGAATGTATTCAATCGCTTGCTGTTGATTTTTAACAGGCACAACCAAAATTTCAGGAAAATTCTTTTGTAAAAAATGGATAATTTGGTATTCCTTTTTTACCGCTACTTTTTTACCCGCTAATTGTTTTAATGATGTAATTGCAGAAATATCCCCAGAACTTGCCAAGGTCCAGCGTAATGGCCAAAAATCATGCGTAAATTCAGCAAATGCTTTTCTTTCAGGGGTTTGGGCCAAATGCATGGCCAAATCAAGCTGACCACCTTTAAAATCCTCATACATATCAGACCATTCGTCATACGGAACAAATTTAAAGCGGATCCCTGTACGTTCTTGCACTAATTTTAACAATTCATAAGTGACGCCTTGCGGTGATCCTTGCTCATCTACAAATTCAATAGGTGCCCAATTTGCCATGATGCCGATACGGAGTTCATTGTGTTGACTCAACCATTTTTGTTGCTCAGCGGAGAAAGGAACTTGTAAGCGAAATTGCTGAAAATAACGCTGACTTGGATCGCTAATCCATTTTTTTTCAATGGCTTCCAGCTGATCTTGCGAAATCATTTCAAACCCTTGCTGGATTTTATCAGCAAGCCGTTGATTGCCTTGTTGCACTAAAACATGCAGAGCTGAACTGAAAGTTGGATGCTCAAGTTTGGAAAATTCCGACTGTTGTTCTTTGAGCACTCGCTCTTGCATGATTAGATCTGCGGCAAAAAAACCAGAAATTTGCCGGCGATCTAACGCCTGCAACATGTCTTCAAGCCTCGCAAAACGCAAAATTTCTTTGAGTGGCGCTTTTTCCCGCAGAGCTGAATCGTAAGAAGAAATCTTGAAAAGGCCAATTGGCAACGTTGCGTCACTGAGATCATTGATTGGGGTATGTTTGGGATAATAAAAGGACGATTGGATTTTATAGCTTTCATATGCAGACATGGTTTGTTCTGGAATTGCTGCATTGACAGGAAACCCCATGTGAAGGTCGATTCGGCCTAACTGCAGAGCTTTGAGACCAGCCATAGAACTGTCTGGAATAAAAGCGATTGGAGTTCCGGTAACATCTGACCATAGTTGCCACAAATCAACCAACAATCCCTGAGGCTCGCCGTTTAATGAGACATTCATCAAGGGGGGATTGCCGACGGATAAAGCGATCAACAATGTTTGTTCGTTACTGACGCCACTTAACCATCGTCTTTGCAATTTATCCATTAAATTTGCGGGTAAGTTTGCTCTCGCTTTTGTGATTTTTGCAGCTAATTCAGGCAGGTCTTGTCGAACCGCATAAGTAAAATCGATTTTTTGCAGCGGCAGCTTTTTATAGAGTGGGAATGCCTCTACCAGTCGTTTCGCGTCATGATATCTTGGGGTTAGCCTATCAAGCCCGGTAAAAGCACGGATTTCACCATTCAAAGCCGCGTCATACAGCTCATCACTGGTTTCATATTCGCGAATGACGACATCTGGAATTTTTTCTTTCAAGGCAGGAATATGGCTTGAGTGCGCTAATACCCCAATGACTAGAGGTTGCAACTGCTCTAACCGACTTAGCTGGGGCAAATCGCGGTGAATAAAGACGTTGGTGTAAATATCAATGAAACTTTCGCCTAGAAGAAACTTTCGCTCACGTTCAGCATTTCGCGTCAAACCACCAATCACTTGAAAATTATTTTCCGAAGACAACACAGAGATCTGCGTCCTCGGCACAATTTTAATATCTAGTTTAAAATCGCCAACAAGAGCTAATTCTTGCCAATAATCAACCAAAAGCCCCGCGGGTAGACCTTGCTCTGTATGATATGCATATGGATACATATCATCAGCAAGAATGACTTGGGTTGATTGATAGGAAACTGCAAGTGGTGTTGCCTTTAGTAAATTAGGCCACAGCAAGCAGATCCAGCAGGAAAAAATCAGTGTAATATGCTTCAAATTTATTTCTCAGTGTTACAAGCTCGGTTGGCTCGAAGAACATTTATTTGCCAAAACTCTATAAAGCCCTAATCAATAGGATGCCTGATTGTGTATTTCTTAGGTTGCCCGATGTGGGCGAACGACCGATGGAAAGCGAATTTATTTCCAAGTAATAGCCGCTCCAGTGATTTTTTAGCCCACTACAGTCGATATTTCAATACAGTCGAGGGCAATACGACCTTTTATGCCGATCCGAATCCCGACACTATTTTACGTTGGGCTGCTGCCGTGCCTAGCGATTTTCGCTTTAGCCTTAAAGTTCCAAAACGATTGAGTCATCAGATCCAAGCCGATGCCCTCATCAAACTGCGGCAATGGCTTGCCTTAATTCAGCCTCTGCAAGCACAGCTTGGTTTTATCCACCTGCAATTTTCGCAAAATAACCCACTCAATGACCTTAGCATGTTGCATGAATTTGTGCAGGAAATTCATAATTTTGCCCCTTGCTGCGTTGAAGTGCGGCACAACAATTTCTTTGACAAAGCTCATCATGAACAAGCGCTCCATCAGGTGCTGCGAACTGTCGGTAGTGAGCGAATGTGTTTTGACAGTCGCGCGTTATTTGCTGTTCCTGCAACGACCGCAGAACTGATAGAGGCGCAGGCGAAAAAACCTCGGTTGCCAGTTCATGTCGTAGCACTCACCTCGCGACCTGCTTTTCGCTTCATTGGCACTGACGATTTAGCGCATAACCGAAATTTTTATCAGCCTTGGCTGAATAAAATGCAGCAGTGGCTTTTAGCAGGTAAAACCCCCTATGCATTTTTTCATACGCCAGATAATCGGCTGGCACCTTTGCTCGCTAGGCAATTTGCCGAAGATCTGCGGCAACTGACAGGGATATCACATCCCGTGCTTGCCCCATGGCCTGAGGAACTCAATCCGATCCAACCGGGATTATTTTAAACTGAACACTTGCAGCATCTGTAATCCACTCGCTTTAGAGGCCTTAAACATCTAGGCGACAACTCCAGACAGTTTCGGTTAAAATACTGAATAACTCTTCAGGTTTATGTGACTTGTATGCAAAAAGATGCCATTTATGCCGAACCCTTAGCGCAAGTGCAGGATTTCTGTTTTGACGCAACGGTGGCTGAAGTTTTTCCCGACATGATCCAGCGCTCAGTGCCTGGTTATCAAACTATCATTCAAACCATTGGTAAGCTGACTGCACGATATCAGCAAGCGAATAGTCACTATTATGATTTAGGCTGTTCCCTAGGCGCGGCCAGTCTAGCCATGCGCAGACAACTCACTGACGAACACAGCAAAATCATTGCAGTTGATAATAGTCCTGCCATGGTTGAGCGTTGTAAATTACACTTGCAGGCTTTTAAATCCGCGGTGCCGTTGGAAGTTTGTTTAGCTGATATCCGCGCAGTGCCGATTGAAAATGCTGCCGTGGTGGTGAGTAATTTCACGTTACAGTTTTTACCCAAACAAGATCGTGATGCGCTAGTCGCAAAAATCTACCAAGGTTTAAAACCGGGTGGCATTTTTATCTTGTCTGAAAAGATTGTGTTGGATGAGCAGCATACCCATGAGTTATTGATTGATTTACATCATGATTTTAAGCGAGCCAATGGCTATTCCGAGTTAGAAATCAGTCAAAAACGCACTGCTTTAGAAAACGTGATGCGTCCAGATACCATCGCCGAGCATCAAACTCGCTTTGCAAATGCGGGTTTTGCTGTCTCTACCCTTTGGTTCCAATGTTTTAATTTTTGTTCCATGGTTGCCATCAAACAGCCGGAGTCTCAACTTGACCTCATTTAATTCTTTTTACAGTCAAATTGCGCAAAATAAATTAAGTGCATGGCTGGAAACTCTGCCGGCACAGTTGAGTCATTGGCAGCAAGAAGCCTTACATGGCGATTTCAAACAATGGCAAAAGGTATTGGCGAATTTACCTAATTGCCCGACCGATGAAGTCAACCTCAAAACTGCGGTCGAAATTGGTGGCAAGGATCAACTCTCGTCAGGTGCTATGCAACGTCTTGAAGTATTGTTGAAGCAATTAATGCCTTGGCGCAAAGGCCCTTTTAATCTGTTTGGTTTAGAAATCGACACCGAATGGCGTTCTGATTGGAAGTGGGACCGCGTACTCCCCCACTTAGCCGATCTCAAACATCGTTATGTCCTGGATGTCGGCTGTGGCAGTGGTTATCACTTATGGCGCATGCGCGGGGCTGGCGCTGAATTTGTGGTCGGCATTGACCCGAGCCAATTATTTTATTGCCAGTTTGAAGCCATAAAACACTACAACCCTGATCCTGCGGTGAATTTATTACCGATTGGCATCGACGATATGCCAGCCTTAAAAGCCTTTGACACCGTATTTTCCATGGGCGTTTTATATCACCGCCGCTCCCCTATCGATTTTTTACAACAATTAAAAAATCAGCTACGCCCTGGCGGCCAACTGGTGTTGGAGACCTTGGTAGTGCCGGGCGATGAACAGACCTCTTTAGTGCCAACAGACCGCTATGCCAAAATGCGGAATGTTTGGTTTATTCCAAGTTGTGCCGCACTGACGTTATGGCTCAACCGCCTTGGTTTTCGCGATGTAAAGGTTGTTGATATCAACCAAACCAGCCTTGACGAACAACGCAAAACAGCTTGGATGGAAAATGAAAGTTTAGTTGATTTTTTAGATCCAAACGATCAGAGTAAAACCATTGAAGGTTACCCAGCCCCGCTTCGAGCAGTGATTATTGCCACCGCCTAGGGCTTCTTTGCGATAGGAATTGCTAACATGCCATACCGTCCGAAATCAACACTTGAACAATGGCGAATATTACAAGCAGTCGTTGATGCCGGCGGTTATGCCCAAGCGGCCGAGATGCTTAATAAAAGTCAGTCCAGCTTGAACCACGCCGTCGCTAAACTGCAAAACCAACTCGGCGTTGAATTATTGGCCGTCAATGGCCGAAAAGCCTATTTAACGCCGGCAGGTGAAGTCATGTTGCGTCGCTCGCGCATCTTGACGCAAAACATTGAAGATTTGGAATTACTGGCTGCCAACATTGATATGGGTTGGGAGCCCGAAATTAAAATCGCCGTAGAGATCATTTATCCGAAAGAAAAGCTGTATCGGGCTCTGGCCAAGTTTCATCCCTTATCGCGCGGCAGTCGCATTCAAATCATTGATACCGTGATTACTGGCACATCTGAAATGATTGTCGAGGCCAAGGCGGATCTAGTCATTGCAGCAGCTGGGGTGATCCCTAAAGGCTTTTTGGGCGAGCCTATTTGGAACACTTCATTGGTGTTAGTGTGTGCCGCGCTGCATCCGTTGACGCAAATTGCTGATTTAGACGCTGAAGAACTGAGTCAACATTTGCAAATTGTGATCCGTGACACAGCCGCTCGCCCTGACGAAAAAGGCGGTTGGTTAAAAGCCGAGCAACGCTGGACCGTCAATAATTTCTATGATGCCTTGGATATTGTGCGCCAAGGTTTGGGTTTTTGTTGGATGCCCGATTTTTTGGTCGAGGATGCAATTAAGAGTGGCAGTCTTGTCCGACTCCAATTAAAACAAAGCTCAGAACGCCTGATCCCACTGTCTTTAATTGTGCCCAAAGAAGATAAATTGGGCCCAGGCGGTCGGCAACTAAAGCAAATTTTGTTAGCGGAACATGGCAAGTCTTAAATTGTCTTCGGCATAAAGCCTAAGTGAAAAGCAAAACTGCTCCGCTTTGTCTTGAGATCTTTCCTTTAATCCTTTTGTCTTGCCGGCAAACAGGGTAAAATGCCGCCGATTTTTTAAACCTGTTTAAATAAGCCATCGAGGATAGCCGTGAGCGAGCAAAAAACTTCATTAAGCTACAAAGACG
>CAZIPG010000125.1:0-8747 GCA_964540955.1 uncultured Rheinheimera sp. | reverse complement strand
CAAAGGCTGACCCGCGGCATCAAGCACGACCAAATCAATGGTTGCTTTGGCCTTTTCGTCCAACGCTGAATCGCGGATCTCCTGTGGCACGGCCATGCCAACCCAAGCAGCATAGGGCAAGACGGTCGCAGGTCGATATTGGGTACTGAACTGACCATTCGGTTCGAAAACCCGCTGAATAAACATCGCTTTCAAGGCGCCAGGGCTTGGCGTATTTAACTCAGGTGCAAAAGGCACTGCGGTTTGACCTTGCGCATCAAGCTGGCCGACAAAAATTTTCTTCGACTCTGCGGCAAATTTCCGTGTGGTGTCATCAAAATGAAAATTGGCATACCCTGCAAACTTCGTTGGCATGGTGGATAGCTTCAATTCGACATCAGTTTTGAGCCCTTGCGCCGACGCCCCATTCAGCCATTGGGCTTGCAAGGCAAATGATTGCGCGGTCAGCGCTAGCGGAGTGGTGGGCAAGGCTAAATCGATTTTTAAGCGATTGGGTAAAATGTTTTCAATTTTGATTGAAGTATCAAAATAACTGCCGCCTGCTTTTGCCACGACATGCCAGTTACCGGTTTGTGCGTCTTCATCAGTACTCAGGTCAAACCGATAGAAACCATTCTCATGCTGGCGCTGCACGATAGTTTTCACTTTTTGATTTTTTGGATCAAAAAACTCCAGCGTCACCGGAAAATCCGCCGGCAATTGCTGCTTTTTGTCCTGCAGAATTAACATCAAATAGATATTGTCACCAGGGCGCCAGACATTACGCTCCGCATAGAAAAAGCCTTTCACGCCTTCGGTGGTTTTGACGCCACTGGTATCAAATTGCCCGGTTGGCAGCGCTTCATTGACAGGGATCCGGATAAAACCAATATCGCCATCGCCCTCCGCCTGCAGATAATAAGGCACACCTTGGGGCACCACAGTTGCGAGCCCTTGGCTATCAGAGACAGCTTGTGCAATCAGTTGGCTCTGGTAGTTAAATACTGAAACTTTTTTGCCCGCTGCGGCTTCACCTGTTTTCAAATTCGTGGTCAGGATATGCAGTTGTTTATCACCGCCCATTTTGGCGAGCAGCCCCATATTGGAAGCAATAAAAACTTTGCTGATATTGGTTTTGTCGTTGTATTCATTGAAATAAGCATTTTTACAAGGATTCTTCCGCTCATCCCAATCGTAATACCCTTCCGACTGATAAAAACGCCACAAATGCTCTGGAATATCATCAGCCCTTTGATAAGTGCCATCAAAATTCAACCGCTCCAGCGGGACTAATGGCTCGCTCACCAGGGGGGTTGCGCAGTTATACAAACTATGTTGCGGTAATATCACTGCTTCTAAGCGCAGAATACTGCCGCGATGCTTGCCGACTAACTCGGTGACATCCAATTGCAACTGCAATTTTTCGTTAAAAGCCGCCTTGTCCAGCACCATCTCTTTTTGCGCGATATAGCGACCAACACTCCGATTGCCGTAACTGCTTTGCCAATTGCGTGAAGTGTCTTGTAAAAATTGGCCGATGTTGTTGGGATAAATTTCAAAGACTCGCAGTTGCAAGGCTTTGATATTGGTCGCTTCTACCGGAATGAGGAGTTTGTCGGCGGGGGGTAAAATAAAGCCATTATCCAAAAACGTCAGCTCTGGCAATAATGAACTGACCTGTAGCTCTTGCACGATATCACTGGCCAATGGTTGACCTAAACTCGATTTGACTTGCCGCGAGATCCAGATTTTTACCGTATTTTTTAATGGCTCTTCTGGAAACAATTGCACCAAATTCCCGTTCACTTTGCTGCGAACATTGACGCCATTGACGGTGATGAGCCCGGTTAAATCTTGTTTATCTAAGGTTTGTGAAAAACGCAGTTCAAAATGCTGTTCATTTTGTTGTTGCACTTGCGAAGACAACAAATTGAACTCGTCCAATGTCGGGATAGTAAAATCCCGTTTCAATTTAAATTCCGTATCGTTGGGCAACTCTTTCCACTGCAACGTCATGGTTTGTGGCTTGCTTTGTTTCACGATGCCGCTGATAGTGCCGCGCCAAGCTCTTGGACTGCTTTGTTGCCATTCAATGGGCAGTGGCTGGGTCGCCTGTTGCATCGCTGCAAACATGCCTTTGAGGGTTGGCAAACTCAGCGGTTCGATAGTCTGCACATCAAATTGATAAGTTAAGGCTTGCTCTTGTCCGGTATGACCAAAACCAATTTCGCGAATACTGAGCTGTTGTGGCAACACCTGAACTTGGTGAACAAACTCAGCCAGATCGCTTGGCAACAACAGTCCTTTGGGCTGCAAGCGAAGTTCGACCGGTGTATTGGCGGGTAATGGCGTGATGGGCGTCAGCTGCAAGGTTGAATCATCTAACCAAAGCGACGAAAACTGCAGGTCAGGCAACGTTGAAACGCGTGTCGGGTCGGCTTTACCGATTTGCTCAATCGTGACCACAGGTTGCTCGAAGCGATAAAGCAATTTTTGTTCTGCGCCTACAAACCCCTGGGGATACTCCACCAAGACCTTTTGCCATTGTGGACTCAGCTGTGCTGCAGCATCCTTGGTATTTATTGTGGCTGTTGCCGCAGAAGAGCTAACAACTGAAGAGGAGCCTGCAGGCGGCGTGGCGTCCTTTGCCGACCAAAAGCTCACTAACGTGACTGCCGCAGCAACACCTACAGCGCCTAAAATCGCATGCAATTTGTTCATAAAATCGTCCCTGAGTGAATGTCTAATCCAGTGTAAGCGAGCTTATGAAAAAACACACATAAATTTAACAATTATTTTTTATGCGAACTTTCTGAGGTGGGGTCGGTAGAATTGGCAACGAGAGGTAACTCAGTGGCTGAGTCGAGTTTAGCTTGATGCGCCGACGTGGAAGAGGTCAGCACTGTTTTGGTATGCAGCAGTTTATCTTTGGGGGCAAAAGCGCTAGGCATCACTTCAATACCAAGCTTACGACCGAGTTTGACAATCAACGGGATGGTAATCGGCGCAAAAGGCAAAATTGCAAAAATACTTAAACCGGTGGCACGGAGCACATCGCCCAACTGCTGATTGGCAACTTTTAACTCGGCTTTACTGGCATGCCCCATCACATAGTTGTGATAGATCCGCAGCATTTGCTTGGTTTCATCTTTTTCTTGTGACAAGGCTTGTTGCAGACGGATCATGCTAAAGCGGATTTTAATCATGCTTTTACGACGTTGCAGTCGCAACACACGAACCGGCGCTCTGTGCATATGGCGTAACAATTTCATGGGAAATCCTGAGGTCAGCCGACCTCGGCTGATACACTGTGATTATTATCCTCCCTATTGCTGCGTTATTCCATACTACTTACGTTGAAATTACCGTTTCTTAAAGCTTGCCGATGATACGCAGGCCCAGTAATACCGTCATAACACACGGATGCGCCAGCCGCAGTGGCAATCACATGACCTGCGCCGGTGTCCCACAGCATCGTCGGGCCCAAACGCGGATACAAATGCGCGCTCCCTTCAGCCACTAAGCAAAATTTCAAGCTACTGCCTACGGCCACTAACTCATGCAAAGGATATTGTGCCAACACCGCATCCATCCCGGGTTGCGCATGGCTGCGACTGCCAACAATCCTTACCACTTCCCCTTTTGCAGGTGCTTTGGCATGAATGGGCTGACGTGTTGGCAGAGCACTTTCAAAACTGTCACTCGGGTCATTCTGGCTGATTTTAAAAGCACCCAGCCCAGCCACGGCAGAAAACGTTTGTTGCAACACTGGCGCATGGATCACGCCCAATAACGGTTCACCCGCACAGACCAGAGCAATATTGACGGTAAATTCACCATTGCGTTTGATAAACTCTTTGGTGCCATCGAGTGGGTCAATTAACCAGTAATAATGCCAATGCTGGCGCAGTTGCCAGTCAATGTCAGCCGCTTCTTCACTGAGTTGTGGAATATTTGGGGTTAACTCTGCTAAACGCTGTTGGATCAACTGATGAGCCGCCACATCTGCCGCGGTCAGTGGACTCTCATCTTCCTTGTAAGTGACCGCAACCTCTTGCTGATAAATCTGCAAAATCGCAGCGCCTGCAGCAACAGCAATGGCTTCAACCGCTTGTAACAACTGTTGACTATCGGCAATGACTGCAGTGTTCAGATTGGCCTGATTGGCAAAATCAGCAAAATTAAACGCTGGCAAAGGATTGGGTGTGGACTGCACGGGCGCAAACTGGGTCATGCGAAGCTCTCTATGCCAAGGCCTGTTCTGGTGCAATAATGCCACGCTTTTCCAGAAGAGCCAGCAACTGTTGCACACTTTGCTCAAGAGTTAAAACCTGAGTATCCAAGACTAAGTCAGCCGAAAGTGGTGCCTCATACGGATCTGAAATGCCTGTGAAATTCGCAATCTCACCCCGACGCGCTTTTTGATATAAGCCTTTCACATCTCTGGCTTCACAGACTTCTAATGCGGTCGCCACGTGGATCTCGAGAAATCGTCCGTCAGGCAAGGCGCCGCGAACGGCATCACGCTGCGCGCGCAGAGGCGAAATGAAAGCACTGAGCACAATCAGGCCAGCATCGACCATCAACGCGGCAGCAGCACCGACCCGTCGTAGGTTTTCGTTACGGTCAGCTTCGCTAAACCCCAAACCGGCACACAAACCATGGCGGACATTATCGCCATCCAGCAAGTAGGTATGCGCATTACGAGCGACCAGTGCTTGCTCTAGCGCATTGGCAATCGTCGATTTGCCCGCACCACTGAGCCCAGTAAACCAAAGCACCACCGCCTGTTGCTGCTTCTGGGCTTCCCGCGTTGCTCGGTCAATTTGATGGGATTGCCAAACGATATTGCTCATAAATTTCCTTGGGTAAAGATGCCAACGGCTTGCATTGGGAGTTTCGTTTGAAGCGCCAATGCAAGCCGCTTTTTATCACAATTTGCTGATATCCAGCGCTTGCCAGTGCGGGAAGTGCTTACGCACTAACGCATTAAATTCAAGCTCAAACGCACTGAACTGCGACGTTGCTTTACTTGGCGCTAGTGCACTATCAACCAAACCAGCACCGACGGTAATGTTGCTCAAGCGGTCGATAAAAATGAAACCGCCAGTGTCACGATTGTGCTGATAACTATCAAATACCACAGCCTCTGTCAGTTCCAGCTCTACCAAAGCAATCCCGTTTAAGGGCAGTTGTTCCGCAGTAGATTCAGCCAAAGTGTTGACATCGATACTGTGCACAATTGCAGTTACTTTGCCGGGTACTTTTTTCGCCGCCAACTTGATGTTGTAAGTTTTACCAAGCACTAATGGTTCTTCATGCATCCAAACAACTTTGGCTAAAATCCGATTCGATACCGCCGCGTGGTTCACCTTTGGCACAATTACATCGCCACGGCTGATATCAATTTCATCCGCCAGAGTCAGGGTCACTGCTTGACCTGCTTGTGCGCTTGGCAATTCACCGTCAAAAATCACGATGGACGCAATCGTCGAGCTTTTGCCTGAAGGTAGCGCAACAATGGCATCACCGACCTTGAATTGACCGGCGGCGATTGTGCCAGCAAAGCCGCGAAAATCGAGGTTTGGTCGACTGACATATTGCACAGGTAAGCGCGCTTCGCCAGCATCATTAAACCCGGTGATCGGTGCTTGCTCTAACAACGCCAACAAGGTTGGCCCTTGATACCAAGCGCTTTCAGTCGACGCATTCACCACATTATCGCCACGCAGCGCTGACAATGGCACGAATTGGATTGATGGCACATTGAGTTGCTGAGCAAAGGTTTGATATTCAGCAACAATCTCGTCAAAACGTTCCTTAGCAAAGCCCACTAAATCCATTTTATTGATGGCCACAACAAATTGCTTAATGCCCAGCAAGCTACAAATAAAACTATGGCGTTTGGTTTGCACTTGCACGCCATAACGGGCATCAATCAAGATAATTGCCAAATCGCAGTTCGAAGCACCAGTCGCCATATTGCGCGTGTACTGCTCATGACCGGGCGTATCGGCAATAATAAATTTACGCTTGCTGGTCGAAAAGTAGCGATAAGCAACATCAATGGTAATGCCTTGTTCCCGCTCCGCTTGTAAGCCATCCACCAACAGCGCCAAATCAACCGTTTCACCTGTGGTGCCATGGGTTTTGCTGTCTTTGTGCAAAGCCGCTAATTGATCTTCATAAATTTGTTGGCTGTCATGTAACAACCGACCAATCAGGGTGCTCTTGCCATCATCGACCGAACCACAGGTCAAAAACTTCAACAACGATTTATGCTGTTGCTGCTTTAAGTATTCTTCAATGCCTAACTGTTCAAGTTCAATTGCGACTGACATTAGAAATACCCCTCACGTTTTTTCTTTTCCATCGACCCACTGGAATCATGGTCAATCACTCGACCTTGTCGCTCACTTGAGCGTGATAACAACATTTCTTCAATAATGGCGGTTAAACTGTCGGCGGACGACTCAATCGCCCCTGTTAATGGGTAACAGCCCAAAGTACGGAACCGAACTAACTTTTGCTCGGGCACCTCACCTGGATTCAACGGCATCCGCTCATCATCGACCATGATTAAACTGCCATTTCGCTCGACCACGGGGCGATGTTTGGCAAAATAGAGCGGCACGATTTCAATATTTTCTTGGTAGATATATTGCCAAATATCTAACTCAGTCCAGTTGGATAATGGGAAAACACGGATGCTTTCGCCTTTATTCACTTGACCGTTATAGGTATGCCACAGCTCTGGTCGTTGATTTTTCGGATCCCAGCGATGGTATTGGTCGCGGAACGAGTAAACCCGTTCTTTCGCGCGAGACTTTTCTTCGTCGCGGCGTGCACCACCAAAAGCCGCGTCAAAGCCATATTTATTCAATGCTTGTTTTAACCCTTCCGTTTTCATCACATCAGTATGCTTGGCACTACCGAACGTGAAAGGGTTCATACCCATGGCTAAACCTTCAGGGTTTTTGTGGACCAACAAGTCAAAATCAAATTCTTTCGCCAGTCGGTCACGAAACTCGATCATTTCGCGAAATTTCCAATCCGTATCAACGTGCAATAACGGAAATGGGATTTTGCCAGGGTAAAAAGCCTTCCGCGCCAAGTGCAGTAGCACTGACGAATCTTTGCCTATCGAATATAACATCACCGGATTTTCAAATTCGGCGGCAACTTCACGAAAGATTTGAATACTTTCGGCTTCAAGCTGCTGTAAGTGCGTTAAGGCTGGCATTGTGTCCCCCTACTCCCAATCACTCAAATTAATGACTCAGTGCTAGTTCAAACTAGCAATGGGTTGGCTAAAAACTGTTTGTGGCGATTGCGCGCCATACCACGCCAGCTGCGATTGCAAACTGACGACTTCGCCAATCACCAATAACGCCGGTGATTGGATTTGATGCTGTTGAATGAGCATTGCTAAATCGGCTAACTGGCCAGTGACCACCCGTTGTTCAGGCCGCGTTCCATTTTCCAAAATAGCGACTGGTGTTTGCGGGCTCCGCCCCGCTTGCAACAATTGCTGCTGGATATGCGCCGATTTCATCAAGCCCATATAAATCACCAACGTCTGCTGTGGCCGACTTAAGCTGTGCCAATCCGGCTCTTTGCCATCTTTTTGGCAATGGCCTGTGACAATTTGCACGGTTTGCGCATGGTCGCGATGGGTCAGTGGAATACCTGCATAGGCAGCGCAACCCGCAGCAGCAGTGATCCCCGGCACCACTTGAAACTTAATTTGATGTGGTAATAAGGCTTCGATTTCCTCGGCACCACGACCAAAAATAAAGGGATCACCACCTTTTAACCGACAAACTTTTTTGCCAGCAAGCGCCAACTCCACCAAGAGTTGGTTGGTGTGCTCTTGCTGCACCGAATGCGCGCCCGCTTTTTTGCCAACACAAATTAATTCGGCATCACGACGCACCAAGGCCAAAATTGGCGCGGAAACTAAATAATCGTAAACAATGACATCGGCCTGCTGCATGCACTGCAAAGCTTTCAATGTCAGCAATTCTGGATCACCAGGGCCTGCACCCACCACAAACACTTCACCTTGGCTGGGCTGATGTCCCGCCAGCATATCCGCCAGCTCAGTTTCCGCTGCTTCAGGCTGTTCGGTTTGTAATAAACTCACCACCTTGGAGTTGAAGACTCGTTCATAGAACTGCCGCCGCTCGGCAAAATTGTCTAATTTGTCTTGCACTTTGCGGCGGAATTTGCCCACTAAACGGGCTAAAGGCCCTAAATGCTGTGGCAATAAAGTTTCTAATTTCTCTCTTAAGCGACGCACCAACACCGGCGCACTGCCACCACTGGAAATCGCCACTAAAATGGGCGAGCGGTCGATAATTGATGGGAAAATAAACTCACATTTGTCTTGGTCGTCGACGGTATTCACCCAAATTTGCCGAGCAGTTGCGGCCTGATGAACCCGGGCATTTAACTCGTCATCATCGGTCGCGGCTAACACCAACCATTGCCCCGCCAGCAAAGATTCCGCGAACTCTCCCTGAATCAGCTGAACACGCTGCTGCGCTTGCCATTCGATGAATTCTTCAGCAAATTCTTTCGAAACCACTGTCAATGCAGCGCCGGCTTGTAATAAGGTCCGAGCTTTGCGCAGCGCGACATGACCACCGCCGACTAACAAGACGGATTTGGCGTTCAAATCTGCAAAAATTGGTAGATACTGCACCGGACTGGCTCCTTATTCGCACGACATATCCCGCATCATTCGCTCGAATTGCAAGCAATAG
>CAZIPG010000124.1:0-8762 GCA_964540955.1 uncultured Rheinheimera sp. | reverse complement strand
GGCAGTAAATTGTGATAGTATCACAACAATTATGCAAGCGAAGGCTCCTCAATACTCAGCAACTGCAAGTTGTGCTGAGTGGTTGTTTGCCTGCGCCAGGTTGTTGTGAAGGAATGTTATGCAAAATCGTATCCCATTGTATTTACTCACAGGCTTTTTAGGGGCGGGCAAAACCACCCTACTGAACCAATTGGTGCAGCTGCCAGAATTCGCCAAAACGCTGGTCATCATTAATGAATTTGGTAAAACGCCACTCGACCATAAATTGGTCACTCGTAGTCATGATGATCAAGTGGTTGAATTATCCAGTGGTTGTATTTGCTGCACTATTCAAGGGGATTTGGCGAAAACATTGAGTGAAGCGCATTGGCGATTTTCCCGCAATAATCAACGCATGTTTGACCGCGTGATTATCGAAACTACCGGTCTGGCCGATCCTGCGCCTGTGTTGCGCACTGTGATTGAAACGCCAGCACTGTTTGATCGCTATCGACTCCAAGGCACAGTAACCTTGGTCGATGCCGTCAATGGCGACGCGACGCTGAAGACTCACCCTGAGGCTCGGCGCCAAGTTGGCGTCGCCGATTTGGTGTTACTGAGCAAAACCGAATTATCAACCCCACCCCAACTCGCGGCACTTACCCAGCAAGTGCGACAATTCAACCCGACTGCACCTATTGTGCATCGCACCTTGGATAATGTGGATTTAAGCCTGATTTTGCAATTAGACCATGCAGAGCCTGTGCAAACTGAAACGCCACTGCGCAATTGGTTGCCAACGCAAGGTTTAAGTTTCCAGCCGCTAAATTCATCCGCAACTGGCGTGTTGCAAGCGCAAGCGAACAGCCATAGTCAATCCGAACGAATTCAATCGTTTTGTTTTGAATTAACGGCGCCAATTAAAATTCAAAACTTAGACAAATGGCTGGATGCGCTATTACCCCGCTTAGGACATCAGCTTCTTAGGATGAAAGCCATCCTGAATGTCGAAGGATTTCCAGGGCCTGTGGCCATCCATGCAGTGCAAACCTTGTTGCACCCAGCGGGGGTAATGGAAAACTGGCCTGATGACAATCGCACTAGCCAGTTGGTTTTCATCACGGATGGTATTGATAGCGCAGCATTAATTCAAACCTTAAACATCCTGCAAGGCCTTGAGTGATGAACGCTTTAGCGCTTTGCTGCAGCAAGCTCTAGTGCCAGCATTTCACGTTCAAGCAATAAATCGTAACTGAGCTCCAAAGCCGCCAGCACTGCGGCTTGTTCATTACTCAAATTACGGCCACGTTGGCGCACCGCTTGGATTTTTTCATTCAAATGCTGAGCAGCCTCGGTCAAACCTGCCGCATGTTGCGGTGCAGTTTTTAGCTTGTAGTCACGTCCAGCCACTTCAAGCACTAATTCAGAATGCGTAGTTTGGTGATGTTTCATTTCCACCTCAGGCTAAAAAGTCGCGAAGAATATCAGGCCTTTGCAGGGAAATAAACTGGCCTATCCAAACTGCCGCGGCTCATTCGCGCAACGCCAGCAGATATGCCATACTGCCAAGCAATCGCTGCTCAATTCTTCTTTTACTCTATGTGGAAATTGCTATCAAGCTTGCTCTTAGTGCTGATGACTTTGCCAGTTCAGGCGGAAAACCTACGCTTTTGCTACGAAGATAAGCAGTTGCGCCCTTATTATTTTGGCGATAGTAATCAAATTCCAACCGAGCGGCCCGGTGCAACCATCGAGCATTTACAGTTGCTCACGCGGCAAGTGCCTAATCTGGCCTTAAAACTTGAACGGCTGCCTTGGAAACGCTGCTTAGCGCGATTGGCCGCTGGTGAAGTGGATGCCGTGGTGGGCAGTTACAGTCAAGAGCGAGAAAAAATCGGTGTGTTCCCAAGAGATGCCAAGCAACAACCTGATCCTAAACGCGCATTTGCCGAACATCAAACCTGCTTAGTTGCACGGGCGGATGCGAATTGGAGTTGGAATGGCCAGAAATTTGTTGGCATCAATCAAGTAGTTGTGGCGCGTTCGCTCGGTTATGCCCCGTTAAAATCGCCTGATCAGCAAAAAATTATCATGCATTACACTTTGTCAGGCACGATGGATTTAGATCTGCTCGAACGCGGTCGGGTCAATGCGATTACGACTTTGTGCAAAATTGCTGGCGAAAATGCAGTGACACCCGCAGTGCGCGACCGTAATTTGAAAGTACTGCTGCCGCCGCTTTATAGCAACACAGGGTATTTAATTTTTAGCCATCAATTTTACCAACGTCAGCCAGCAGTGGCTGAAAAACTTTGGCAGTTGCTTAGCAAAGAAAAAGGCACAGCGATTTATCACAGTTATTTGGATTTGATGTTGAAATTACCTGCAGAAAACGCAAAGGCCCAACAACAGAAATAATACGCCGTTCGCTCAAGGCGCTTGGGTTTGCGGCAAAGATTGTTGCGCTTTCTCATCGCCATCCCCTATGCTATGACCATTCTGGTTGCCAAGGATCTCATCTATGAAATTGTGCTTTTCATTCAGCCTGTTAGCACTGACTCTACTGAGTAGTACAGCGAGTGCTGCCCCAACCCCATTAACCGCCACGGACTTATGGCAAGTGGCAAGACCGAGCGGTCTCACGGTATCGCCTGATGGGCAAAGGGCTTTATTTAGTCTAACTCGCTATGACTTAGCAAAAGATAAAGGCAATGCCGATTTATTTTTGCTCGACCTGAACTCTGGCCGCCAGCAACAACTGACTTATCACCCTGGCAACGACAGCCAAGCCAATTGGAGCCCTGATGGTCGCTTGGTGACTTTTATCGCCAAACGCGATTCTGAACAAGCGCAAGTGATGTTGATGCCGGTGAATGGCGGCGAAGCGCGCGCACTCACGCAACTCCCCGTGAATGCCAGTAAACCGACCTTCTTACCCGATGGTAAAAAGATTTTGTTTTTGGCCGAAGTGCCAGCAGGCTTTCAAGGCGACTTTACTGCGCTCGCCACTGAAATTGCCAAGAAAAAGCAACATAAAGTCAGTGCGAAAGTGACAGAAAATCGCTTATATCGCTACTGGGATCGGTTTTTAACTGATGAATACGTGCCACAATTTTTCACGGTAGACATCCAAAGCGGCGATATTCAAGCCATCACGCCTGGTTGGCGCTATTTGATGGAGTTAGAGGGTGGCGCTGAATTTAGTATTTCACCCGACGGCAAACAACTTGCCGTAAGTGTAATTTCAAGCTTACCGCCCTACAATTCACTGAATAGCGATATTTTATTAGTGCCGCTGGATGGTAGTGGCAAAGCGCAAAATATTACCGAAGCCAATAAAGCCGATGATCGCAATCCAGTGTTCAGCCCGACCGGACGCAGCTTAATTTATGGCGCCCAGCAACGACTTGATTTTGGCAATGACAATGTCAAATTAACGCATTTTGACTTGGCAAAGAAATCGGCCACTGTGCTGGCTGGCAATGTGGATTTATCGCCTGAACGCTGGTTTTTCAGCAAAGATGGCAGCATGTTGTATTTTACGGCCCAAGACAAAGCCAAAGTCTCGCTGTTTTCAGTGCCTGCCATTGGCGGCGCTGTGAAGCAAGTGCTGCGGCAAGGGAGCAATGAACAAGTGCAAGTGGCAGGCCCGCAACAATTTGCCTTGGTGCAAAGTGGCATTAGTCAGTTACCTGAAATTTTCTTACTGAACAATCAAAGCCGTACCTTAAAGCAAATCAGTCAGCTCAATAGCAATCTGCAACAAAATACCGCTTGGGGCAAAGTAGAAGAAGTCTCCTACGCCGGCAGCGATGGCAAAGCTATTCAAATGTTTATCATCTATCCAGCGAACTTTGATGCGAAAAAACGCTGGCCACTCCTGAGTTTATTGCACGGCGGTCCGCATAGTGCCTTTATGGATGGCTTCAGTCCGCGTTGGCACCCGCAAGTCTTTGCCGCCATGGGTTATGTCGTGATTATGCCGAACTTCCATGGCTCGACCGGTTTTGGCGAGGCCTTTACCGCGTCCATTCACGGTGATCATGCAACTAAACCTTTTTATGACAGTGAAGCTGCCATTGATTATATGGTATCCCGTGGCTTTATTGATGAGAGCAGAGTCGCAGCCGCAGGTGGCAGTTATGGGGGCTATCTTGTGAGCTGGATTGCTGGCCACAGTACCAAGTACAAAACCCTAATTAATCATGCAGGCGTTTATGATTTAATGGCGCAATTTGCCTCGGATGCGACTTACATGCGCGTCTTTGCCTACAACGGTTCGCCGTGGGAAAATAAAGAGAATGTGCTAAAAGCTAGCCCAGCCATGTATGCCGAAAACTTTAAAGTCCCGATGTTGATTACGCATGGCGAGCAGGATTACCGGGTCCCGGTGACGCAAGGTTTAGCCCTGTACGGCGTGCTCAAAGGCAAAGGTATCGAATCTCGGTTGGTGTATTTCCCCGATGAAAACCACTGGATCCTAAAACCGAATAACTCGATTTATTGGTACCATGAAGTTGAACAATGGTTAGCTCGGCATTTAGGCAAAGGACCGTCGAATTAAACCCAACGTCAACAAGAATACCGCTGAGCGAGCGCTTCAGATGCTTGCTCAGCGGACTGTAAAGTCCAAGAGTACCAGCATGCACTGTGCCAACCCCTTATCGTTTCCTTGAAACTTTTTAACCCACTGAGCCCCAATGGATTTGCCATGTTAGTGCAATATCAAGCTTTAGTTGCCAGCAAGCAGTTAGAATACGACGAGCAGCAATGGCAAGCGCTACAGAAGTTAGCCATGCTGGCTGAGTCGCTCACTTTAGCGCATGCCCAGCAAAAATCGCTGCCAGCTTTGCCAAAAGGGCTGTATATCTACGGTCCAGTGGGCCGGGGTAAAACCATGTTGATGGATCTTTTTTATGCAAAGGTCCCAACCCCTCGGAAAATCCGCCTGCATTTTCATCATTTTATGCAACGCGTTCATCTAGAACTGCATGCTTTGACCGGCACTGAAAACCCTCTGCAAGTCCTCGCCAAACGTTGGGCCCGACAATTTCAGTTATTATGCTTTGATGAATTTTTCGTCAATGATATTGGCGATGCCATGTTGCTTGGCACTTTATGGCGTTACCTCTTTGCCGAAGGGGTGGTTTTAGTCACCACATCCAATGCCCATCCCAACGATCTGTATCGCGATGGCCTGCAGCGTAGCCGTTTTCTACCGACCATCGACCTACTCCATCAGTATTGTGAGCTATGGGATCTTGACAATCACATCGACTATCGCAGGCGGCAAAATGCAGACATGCAATACCTGCAAGTCTGTCCGATGGATGGTTGGCTTGAACAAATTGCCGAACAAAAGTATGGAACAGTGGTTAATGCAGAGGAAGGTGAGGTCATCAGTGTCCATCATCGACCGATCCCCTATTTATGGCGCAATGACAAGGTGATTGCTTTTGATTTTATGGCGCTTTGCAGCGGTCCGCGTAGCCAACTTGATTATATGGCTTTAACCGCGGAATACCGAGCCATCGCAATCCGTCAGGTTCCGCAATTCACTGCGCAAAGTGCCACTGCAATTTTGCATGGCGTCGAAGAGAATTACCAACGTGAGCATTCTGATGTCTTCGTCAGTCGGCTCGATAATGAAGCGCGACGATTTATCGCCTTGGTCGATGAATGTTATGAAAAAGATTGTCTGCTGATTTTATCGACACAAGTTCCCTTGCTTGAGTTGTATCAAGCAACTCAGCTAAGTTTTGCATTTGAGCGTTGCATTTCAAGACTTTATGAAATGCAGCGTTGGTAGATGTTGACTATTCCTCATCAGCAATTAGTAATTAATTGACATGATTAGTTACAGTTGGTTTACTAACACCCCAAAATAAAAACAAGGATGCATCATGTCGAATGTCACGGAACAAGCGGATCCTCTAGAATTTCCCGCCAATGAAATCAATCAAACCGTCAGTGCACCAGCGCCGACGTATCGAGTCAATACCGTCGAGTTTAGCGGCAAAGGCGGTGAGTTTTTTGGTATTTGGATCGTCAATATCTTGCTCACCATTGTTACTCTAGGCATTTATAGTGCATGGGCCAAGGTTCGCACCCTGCAATACTTTTATGGGCACACCAAGGTCGATGGTCACTCGTTTCGGTATTTAGCAACGCCGATTCAAATTTTAAAAGGTCGTTTAATCGCCTTTGCCATTATCGCCCTGTTATCTGTTGGCACTCATATTTCACCGATCTTTGCTCTGGTTTTTGCTGTCGCAGCCATTTTCGGTATGCCTTGGCTGTTGGTCCAAGGGATTAAATTCAATTTACGCATGACCGCTTATCGGAATGTTCGATTTGGCTTTCACGGCACTTATGGCCAAGCCATGTTAAATTTTGTCTTAATGCCAATCTTAGCCGTGTTTACCTTTTATTTATTAATGCCTTACGTGCTGAAACGCATGGACCATTTTATTTATAACAACATCAGCTTTGGGGGGCGCAAGTTAACCGTCAATAATGAAGGCAGTAAATATTATGAAGCCGCGATTATTACCTTTGTGGCCAGTGTAGGCGGCATGATAGCGCTAGTCATTATCTTAATGATTTTTGGTTTCTCTGGCGCTGCGCTTGGCGGCGGAAATGTTGACAATTTAGGGCCAATCGCAGGTGCGGTAATGTTTATTTTGACAATGGTTGGCTACATTGCAATTTTAACTGTATCCCAAGCAATTTATCGCTCCATGATCCGCAACCACGTGTTTGCCAAGGCTGAATTTGAAGGCCTCGCGACATTTAAATCGCAAACCACAGTGTCTGATTATGCCGCGTTAATCTTCACCAATTATGCCATGATTGCCTGTACTTTAGGCCTTGCTTACCCAGTAACCAAAGTACGCACGGCCCTCTACTTAGCGCAAAATACTCAGGTCAGTGTCAATCCGACGATTGATGATTTAACGGATCCGCTGAAACAAGATTCATCGACCTTATTGGAAGAAGCCGCTGATTTATATGATATTGATTTCTCGCTAACCTAATGATTGATACATGGCAGCCCTTTTTTAAGGGCTGCTCACACGAAGGATTGGTATGTCTTTACCCACAGGTTTTTTTCAATATCCAGCCAGCACTCAGCAAATTAATGCACAACTCGTTGAAAATGCGGATTTAACTGTTGATATCATTGCGACTGAGACTGGGCAGTTTTTGCAACATAACGCCGACTTTCGCTGTGGTGAAATTCTCCCGGGCTTACCCCTAGAATTGTTTTTTGCCGATGGTAGCTGTTTTATTCTGCAGTCAGCTCACTTCATTCCGCAAAAATTAAAACATAAAACATGGCTGGCGAAACTTGAAAGCCATCGCTTGGGTATTCTGGTGGCCTTGCTGTTGGTGCCTGCCACCTGTGCTTGGTTATTTTTTGTCGGGATCCCGGCATTGGCCAAATCTTTGGTGCCACACACTCCTGAGAGTGTTGCTGCTTTTATCGATCAACAGTCACTGCTGACCATAGACACACTGCTTGAGCCCTCCAAATTATCTGAGCCGCAACAAGATAGCTTACGCCAACAATGGTCAGCAGCTTTTGCCCAATTAGGCGATAAGGTACGTCCGCCGAGAGCGATTTTGTTTCGCGATGCTGCAGAATTGGGCGCCAATGCGTTTGCCCTGCCCGGGGGGACCTTGGTGATGACAGATCAATTGGCAGAGCTTTTGAAAGATAACCCAGATGCTTCCCTTGCTGTGATGCTGCATGAACTTGGCCATGCCCAGCATCGGCATGGTTTACAGATGATGGCAAGTTCTGCGGGTACTGCGATGGTTTTGGCGCTGTTGTTTAATGACTTAGAAGCTGTCAATGAAGTGATTTTGGGTGGCGCCAGTGGGTTGTTACAGGCGAAATTTTCCCGAGAGATGGAAACTGAAGCCGATACGTTTGCCAATCAAGCCCTGTTAAAACTGAACAAATCGCCACAAGCCTTTATTGATGCAATGACCGCACTTGCCAAAGCTCATGATATTAAACCAGAAGAAGCATCAGGCCATTGGTTGGAGTATCTGAGCTCGCATCCAGAAATTAAAGCGCGGATTGATGCGGCAAAATCGATGATTGACCCAGCAAGCAATGCTGCGCCAACTGAGCCAGCTGACAAGCAGCAAAAACCTGTTGAAAATAATCAGCCAGCTGACAACAAGCCCTAGCAAAACCGAGTTAGCACGCGCGGAAGTGCTAACTCGGTTTACGCAATCGTTGCAAGTAAGCCGTAAAATCAGGCACTGTGCGTTGGTAATCACTCTGAAATAAGGTGGAATGAATAATAAAATCTGCCGTCGCTTGGTTACAGGCCACGGGGATATTCCAAACCACAGCTAAACGGATCAGCGCTTTAACATCGGGATCATGGGGTTGTGAACTCAGCGGATCCCAAAAAAATACCAACCAATCAATCTGTTGCTCAGCGATTAACGCACCAATCTGCTGATCGCCACCCAGTGGGCCACTGGTTAAGCAATTGACGGGTTGATTCAATGCTGTGCTGATCAGTTGGCCTGTAGTGCCCGTTGCATATAAGGTTTTATCTTGAAAAAACTCTCGGTGCTGCTCAACCCAATCTAACAATTCTGGCTTTTTGCCATCGTGAGCCACTAACGCAATTGATTTCATCGACTATCCTCTCGCTGCAACTGAGTTCAGCTGCCCCTCAATCAAATGTTTACTTAGGTACCATAGCATAAAAAAAAGCCCGGCAAAGCCGGGCAAACAACCAAGGTCCACGTAAAAA
>CAZIPG010000123.1:0-8809 GCA_964540955.1 uncultured Rheinheimera sp. | reverse complement strand
CAAAGGCAATGTTTTATGAGCTGCGGTCATCGCAAACACATTATAAGTTTCGCCGTTGGAAGTTTTGTGACCATGAAATTTATTGCCATACCAAGACGCAGTCCCTATTTCACTGTATTCCATAATATCGGTGCGTGGCGAATAATTAATACCATAAATATTATAGGGTTTGTTACCGCCTCGGCTTAATGGTTCGACATTCGGTTCAGCATCGCGCATTTCTTCCGCAGTGGGTAAACGCATCGGGATGCTGTCGGTATCTTGGTCATATCGACCCGCATTCGGATCCATGTTGGCATCATAATCATTTGTAGTACTACAGGCAGTTAACAACAATGAAAATGCAATAAAACTGATACGAAAAGTTGATTTTAAAGAGAGAGTTACAGAAGCGTTCATCATTGTTTTGCCAATAACCGTTTATGTGTACTGATAGCCATCAGAATGCCAAATCCAGCGAGTAAAGTCACTAAAGAAGTACCACCAAAGCTGACTAAAGGCAAAGGAACCCCGACTACCGGTAAAATTCCTGAGACCATTCCCATATTCACGAAGACATAGACGAAAAACGTTAAAGTGATGCTGCCCGCGAGAAATTTGCTGTAGTTATCTTGCGCTTGATGGGCGATCATTAACCCACGGCCGATAATAAATAAATACAAAGCGAGTAGGGCAATCACTCCCATTAAACCGAACTCTTCCGAGTAGACAGCAAAGATAAAATCAGTATGGCGTTCTGGTAAAAACTCAAGCTGGGATTGGGTTCCTTGCATCCAGCCTTTGCCTTCCACGCCGCCCGAACCAATCGCAATTTTAGACTGAATGATGTGATAGCCTTTGCCAAGCGGATCGCGTTCTTCATCAAGCAGAGTTAACACCCGTTGGCGCTGATAATCATGCATCAGGAATGTCCAAAGAATGGGAATAAAGCCTGCAATCAGTGCTGCAATGGTCGCGATAATTCGCCAACTCATGCCGCTTAAGAAAATTACAAAAACACCTGCAACCGCAACTAAAATTGAGGTCCCAAGATCGGGTTGCTTGGCAATAAGCAATGTTGGGAATAAACAAATTAAAAAACCGACTATAACATGAGTGATGCGAGGCGGCATTGGGCGAGTCGACATGTACCAAGCGACAGCCATGGGTAACGCCAGTTTCATAATTTCAGAGGGTTGGAATTTGGTAAAACCAAGATTTAACCAACGAGTTGCCCCCTTTGCGGTATAGCCAAAGAATTCGACCAACACTAAACAAAAAACGCCAGCCAAATATAAAGGGATGGACCATTGCAAATAAGTTTTTGGATTTAACTGGGCTAGAGCCAACATCACCAGCATCGCAAAACCCAGTTTGAGTGCTTGTCCCTCAACCAACACCATGTCTTGGCCATCAGCACTGTATAAGGTAAATAAACCAAGGATCACTAAAGTTAAAATGCCAAAAAACAACGGGGCATCCAGATGCCAGCGGGTGAAGACAGAAACCTTCTGATTATCCAACTGACTCAATGGCCACCTCCTTGTTGTTCTTCTGTGCCGTTTGATGTTGCAGAATCGTTTTCCTGTGAGTCTTGCAGTTGAGTATCTGGGCCTTCATCAATTTGGATGCTGGGGAGTTCATTGGCCGCAGGCGTTGATGCAGGTAATTTCAACTGTGAGCCAGCAGGATTTTCTGCTACAGCTGAAGACGGATTGATAGGTGTCTCCAATACTGATTGATTGGTATTTGGATTTACTTTGGACTCAGACGACTTTTGTAAAGCCGCTTTCGCTTTCCCTTCTTGTTCAGCCAACGCCTCTTGGGCATAACGCAGTTCGCGGGCAACCAAAGCTTGCGCTCGTTGTTGTTGGATCGCGGTAATCGTTGCGCGATCTGGAAGTTGTGGGTTGTTATACAAATCCGAGAAATAATAATCCATCAATTGCCGCGCGACTGGTGCAGCATTCGCGCCGCCGCCACCGGCATTCTCAACAATCACTGAGACCACAATTTCAGGATTTTCATAAGGGGCAAAACCAATGTAAAGCGCATTATCGCGGTGCCGTTCATCAATGGCCTTGGCGTTGTACTTTTGACCGGCTGCAATATTAATGACTTGCGCGGTTCCAGTCTTGCCACCTGATGTATAGGTAGTCCCTAAGAATGCCCCCCGTGCAGTACCGCCTTCTTGATGCACAGTGCGACGCATTGCTTCACGAGCGATGACCCAGTTATTTGGATTTTGTACTGGGATCACTTGTTCTTTTTCCACCAATAACGTTCCTTCCGTTGCGTTATTGTGGAAGCGATTGCCAAGCCTAGGGGTTACTCGGGCACCATCATTCAGTAAAGTAGCAGTCGTAATGGCTAACTGAAGTGGGGTAGAACTCCAATACCCTTGGCCAATGCCAATGTTAATGGTATCACCGGGTCCCCAATTTTGTTTGTGGCGCCGCTTTTTCCATTCTCGACTTGGCATCAAACCAGCAGTCTCTTCGGATATATCGATGCCGCTCTTGCGGCCATAGCCTGCATTGTTCATAAACTGCCAAATTTTATCGACGCCAAGTTTATAAGCGAGGTCGTAGAAGTAAGTATCACAACTTTTAATGATGCCAATATAAACATCGACATAACCATGCCCTAGACGGAAGTGATCACGCCATGGACGACTGACATTTGGCAGTCGATAAAAACCGGGATCCGGGATTGCCGTATGTTCTGTCACGATCCCTGTTTCAAGACCTAAGACAGCCATTAAAGGTTTAACTGTTGAAGCGGGCGGATAGACCCCTTGGGTCATTCGATTGACTAGAGGACGGTCGGGGGAATTTAAAAGCATCCGATAATCTTTACCGCTAATACCATGGACAAATAAGTTCGGGTCATAACTTGGATTGGAGTAAAACGCCAGAATCGAGCCATCGCGCGGATCCATCACGACAATTGCCCCTCGATTTTCACCCAGCGCTTCTTGGGCTTTGATTTGCAGGCCTAAGTCGAGTGAAAGGTACAAATCATCGCCCGAAATAGCCGGTTGTTCTTTTAGCGTGCGAATGATTCGACCACGAGAATTGACTTCGACTTCTTGATAACCCACTTTGCCATGTAACATGGCCTCATAAAATTTTTCAACGCCAACTTTGCCGATATCACGGGTTGCCGCATAATTAGCACTGATGTTTTGTTCATCCAGTTGCTTGAATTCTTTTTCGTTGATTTTGCCAATATAACCAAGGGCATGCGTCAACAAATCGCCATAGGGATAATAGCGAGTCAAGCGAGCTTCTAATGAAACTCCACGGAACTTATGCAGATGCACGGCGAGAATGGCGACTTCTTGCTCAGTGAGTTGTTCTTTCAGTGCGATACTTTTAAAACGACGTTGCGCTTTCACCTCTTTGAAAAAATCACTTTGTTGTTCTTCTGTAATTTCAATGAGTTGACTTAGTTCTTTCACAGTCTCCGCAAGATCTGTCACTTGTTCAGGGACCAATTCTAAGGAATGTACTGGGGCATTTTCTGCCAACAGAGTGCCACGTCGATCGTAAATCAGACCACGATTTGGCGCTAAGGGTACTAACTTAATCCGATTACCATCGGCACGGGTTGAATATTCTTCGTAGCGAGTGACCTGTAAATTGTACAGATTTGCAATGATAATCCCGAACATGACGACGACAACACAAAAGGCAACAATAGCACGGTTTAGAAACAGCTGGGTTTCTGCCACCGGGTCGTTAATGGTCACGCGCCGCTTCAGCATGAACTACTCGCGATGATAGGGATGATTCGTGCTGATGCTCCAAGCACGATAAAGACTTTCGGCAAGAACCACTCGCACGAGCGGGTGAGGCAGAGTGAGTGCAGAGAGTGACCATTTACCTTCACTCGCGGCAATACAAGCAGGTGCTAAACCTTCTGGCCCACCGACTAGCAAACAAACATCTCGGCCATCCATTTGCCATTGCTCGATTTTTTGTGCCAGTTGCGGGCTACTCCAATTGCCTCCTTCAACCTCAAGAGTAATAATTCGAGCACCTTTTGGTACTGCTGCCAGCATCTTTTCGCCTTCTTGTTCAAGAATACGTTTGATATCAGCATTTTTCCCGCGTTTGCCCGCAGGGATTTCGATAAGTTCTAACGGCAGATCGCGAGGAAACCGCCGAGCATATTCTTCATAGCCGGTGGTCACCCATGCAGGCATTTTGCTGCCAACTGCGATCAAATAAAGCTTCATCGAATTAAGCGGCCCACAGTTTCTCAAGCTGATAGAAACTACGGCTTTCTTCCAGCATGACATGGACAACTACTTGGCCCAAATCAATTAACACCCATTCGCCAGATTTGTCGCCTTCAGTACCGAGTATGCAGATCCCTGCCTTTTTCGCTTCGCTGATGACGTAGGCGGCAACAGAACGGGTGTGACGATTTGAAGTTCCAGAGCAAACGATCATCCAATCAGTTTCGGTTGATTTGCCTTTAACATCTAAAGTCACAATATCCCGGCCTTTCATATCGTCGATTTTATCGGCGACAAACGCCATCAATTCATTTGTATTCACAATTAACCCTTTCGCTCATGCGTAAAAACGGCGCATTTTAACAGCTTTTCCGCCAATGATATATCTAGATCACCGATAAAGCTGGTGTTGTTGGATGTATTGTTGCACCGCTGGAATTTGATAGTGGCTCTGCGGTTCACCTTTCTGGTAACTTTGCCGGATCTCAGTGGCTGAAATCGGGTAGTTTGGGTTGGGCAGTAATAATATTTTACCCGCAGAATTTAGGCGTAGCTCTTCAAGTGAATGCGCTTGATATTGGCGCAGCAATTCTGGGGCATCGCCCAAATCACTGGAATAGCCTGGACGTTGGAGTACTAATAAATGGGCAAGTTTAAAAATCTGCTGATACTGATGCCATTGAGTCAAGCTGCATAGTGAGTCCATACCGATTAAAAAACACAGGTTGTCGTTGGGATATTGCTTTTTTAATGCCGACAGTGTTTCTACGGTAAAAGAGGGTGAATCTTTGCGTAATTCCAACTCATTCAGCAGTAATTGCGGCGAGTCGGCGATGGCGATTTTTACCATGGCGGCACGATGTTGGCTTTGACTGCCCGGCGCCGCACGGTGCGGTGGAATATGGCACGGCAGCAATTCCAGCTGTTCTAGTTGGCAATAATCCACCACAAATAAGGCGAGCTGCAAATGCCCCTGATGAATGGGGTCAAAGGTTCCGCCATAAAATCCGCGCAAGCGGTGTTGTTCACAGTTGACCATGGTGAATGGAAAACAATTTCGGCACGGGATTGATAAACAAAGTGACAAGATGCCCTAAAGCGACCGTTGAGTTGGTCAGCAAACCACTTTTATAACCTCGGTCAAAAGCGTGCAATTCTTGCAGCAAATGTTGTAACCAGTTAGGCGACAAGCGCAATAAAGCTTGTTGGTAAAGTGGTTGTTTTTTGGGCCAAATGCCGAGTTTTTTACAGCTCTCAGCAAAGACAATTCCTGATTTTTCAGCGTGTTGCAGCTGTAGTAAAGTCATCGCTTCTTTTTGCAGTTGCCAAGCAATCACCACAGGCTCGGTATCCTGCTGTAACAATCTATCCAACCGATGTAATGCTTCTTCACCTTGGCCTGCTAAAACAGAATCGACCAATTGGAACACGGTAAAATGAGACTGGTCAGCAAAGTGTTGCTGCAAAAATGCGGCGTCGAGTGGTTTGCCATAATGCATCAAGGCAAGTTTTTCTAGCTCTTGTTTGGCGGCCAGTAAATTACCCGCCGCATGATGTTGCAGTAACTGCAGCGCATCCGTTTGCAACCGTAAACCCATTTGCGCGGCGCGCTCTTTCAGCCAGCGTAGAAACTGATAATCATCCAGCGGATAAAATTGCACTTGCACGCCAATTTCTGACAACGGCTTGAACCATGCTTGTTTACTAAATTCCGTGGCGTTTTTGGCCGCATGCAGCAATAACAGCACATCAGGGTTTAGCAGGGACGCCATCTGTTTGAGAGCATCTAAGGCCAGAGCCGATAGCTTACTCGTGCCTAAATCAATATCAATTACCTTGCGCTCACTAAACAGTGACAAGCTATTGAATTCGACCAAGCAATCAGCCCAATCAAACTGACCTTCAACAATAAAAGATTGTCGCTCGACGAAACCTTGGTTGCGAGCATGAGCACGGATCTCATCCAGTGCTTCCATTTTCTGCAAAGGCTCTTCGCCAAAGACAAGATAAACAGGAGCGAGCCCCTTTTGCAGGGCGCTCGCTAGTTGATTGCTATAGAGCTTTTGCATGCACTAGAGCCGACCGAGTTGACGTAAAATTCGCCCAACGGCTTGCCCGCGAAGCTCAGTCAGCAACATGTCAAGCTCCTTGGATTTCGCCAAGGCACGATCGGGATCTTCTTGATAATCCCGATTGAGTTCCAGTTGATACTCCTTGGGATCTTGCCCTGGTAACGTCAACTGATATTTCACCTTGTAGATGAGTTCATACTCTGCAATTTGGCCATTCGGGAAAATTGTTAACGCTCTTCGTGTTAAGGTGTCTTCAACCAACTGGAAGATGGCAGCATCACTTTGCGCATCTTCCAGTAATTTCACCTGATTTCGAGTTAGTTGTTTACCCAGCAAATTCAACAACTCGGAGTGTGGATCCCCTTGCAGATATATCGCAGGATATTTCTCCAAAGGTAAATCCCCACGCAACTTAAAGCCACAGCTGGCTAAGAATAGCGTGAAAGTGATGACTCCTAACAGTCGAAGCGTTTGCAGACCTGTCATCTTAAGCAACCACCAAACTCAATAATTTGCCTGGCACGTAAACAACTTTCTTCAGCTCGGCATTTTCTAAGAACTTCTGCACGTTGTCTTCTGCCATCGCTAGCGCCAGAACTTGGTCTTGGCTGGCATCCACTGCAACAGTCACTTTGCCACGCACTTTACCGTTGATTTGTACCACCACCAATTTCTCATCTTCGACTAAAGCGCTGTCATCGACTTGCGGCCAACCTGCAGCTTCAAGTTCAGTGCTATTGCCAAGCTGTTGCCACAAATACTGTGACAAGTGGGGAGTAATTGGATTTAACAACTGCAATAAAACTGGAATGGCTTCAGCCAACACCGCTTTATCTTGCGCAGTCGCAACGGGCGCTTTTTGCAATTTGTTCATCAATTCCATGATGGCTGCAACCGCAGTGTTAAAGGTATAACGACGGCCCACATCGTCGGTCACTTTGGCAATTGTCTTGTGCAATTCGCGACGTAATGACTTTTGATCTGCGTTCAGCGCCGCTTTGTCTAAGGCTGGAATGTCTGTCAAGTTTTTGAATTCGTTGACCAAAGTCCAAACACGACGCAGGAAGCGCATCGCTCCTTCAACCGCAGAATCCTGCCATTCCAAAGTTTGTTCTGGCGGCGAGGTAAACATCATAAATAAACGCACAGTATCGGCGCCATATTGGTCGATGACTGTTTGTGGGTCAATGCCGTTGTTCTTCGACTTGGACATTTTGCTCATGCCGGCCGATTCAACTTTTTCACCATCTGATTTCAGAATTGCACCGGTAATACGGCCTTTATCATCACGCTCTACAGCGACATCTTGCGGCGAGAACCAAGATTTACCGCCACCTTCGTTATCACGATAGAAAGTTTCTGCCAAAACCATGCCTTGGCACAATAAGCGCTTGAACGGTTCGTCAGACTGAACTAAACCGACATCCCGCAATAATTTATGGAAGAAACGTGAATACAATAAGTGCAGGATCGCATGCTCAATGCCGCCGATGTATTGATCGACTGGTAACCAATAGTTGGCTTTGGCAGGATCTAACATGCCGTCTTGGTGATCAGGGCTGCAGTAACGCGCATAGTACCAGCTTGATTCCATAAAGGTGTCGAAGGTATCTGTTTCATGGAACGCCGCTTGACCTTGGTAGCTCGTTTTCGCCCATTCAGCATCGGCTTTAATCGGCGATTTCACGCCATCCATCACCACATCTTCTGGTAAGCGAACGGGTAATTGCTCTAATGGCACAGGTACTTGGCTACCATCGGCCAATGTCAACATTGGAATTGGTGCGCCCCAGTAACGTTGCCGCGATACGCCCCAATCGCGCAAACGGTAGTTCACTTTGATTTGGCCAATGCCTTTAGCGACAAGCGTCTGCGCAATTGCTTTGAAGGCCGCTGCAAAATCTAACCCATCGAATTCGCCTGAGTTGATCAGGACTCCTTTTTCGGTAAATGCTGCTTGGCTTAAATCGACTTTCACGTCGCTGCCAGGCTGTGCAGCGACTACTTGTTTGATTGGCAAATTGTATTTGGTCGCGAATTCGTAATCACGTTGGTCGTGACCTGGCACTGCCATCACAGCGCCTGAACCGTAGTCCATCAACACAAAGTTGGCGACATAAATTGGCACTTGCTCGCCTGTCAGTGGATGAACTGCAAACAAGCCCGTTGGCGCGCCTTTTTTCTCCATCGTAGCCATATCAGCTTCAGCCACTTTGTTACCTTTGCAGTCTTCAATAAAGGCAGCCAACTCGGCATTGGTTTTGGCGGCTTGTTGCGCCAATGGATGCTGTGGCGCCACAGCGACATAAGTCACACCGAAGAAAGTATCTGGGCGGGTGGTGTAAATGCTGAATGTTTCGCTGGAATTTGCCACCGCAAATTGGATCTCTACGCCTTCTGAGCGGCCAATCCAGTTGCGCTGCATGGTTTTCACCTGCTCAGGCCATTCATCAAGCTTATCTAAATCTTGCAGCAATTCTTCGGCATAGTCGGTGATTTTAATAAACCATTG
>CAZIPG010000122.1:0-8897 GCA_964540955.1 uncultured Rheinheimera sp. | reverse complement strand
ACATGCCTTTCTTAGTCGATTCTGTGCGAATTGCCCTTAATCGTCATAGTATTGCTGCTCATTTAATGTTGCATTATCCATTGCAAACATTTCGTAATGAAAAAGGCCAAATTACCGAATTTTGCAAACTGGGAACCAAAGCTAATCCTTCAACACAGCAAACAGTTTTCCACATTGAAATTGATCGCATGACTGATAAAACTGCGATGGAACAACTGGTCGCAGAATTGAATTCTGTGATGCAAGATGTTTCGTTAGCGGTTAATGATTGGCGACCAACTTTACAAAAATTGGAATCGGTCATTGCTGACTTGCCAAAAAATGCAGGAAAAGCTTCTGCAGAGCAATTACAACAAGCTACCGAATTTCTCAATTGGTTAGTCAAAGATAATTTCACGCTACTGGGTTATCGCTCTTATCGTATCGTGCCGATCCAAGGTGATTATAAAATTGAAGGGATCGCCGATAGTGCCATGGGGCTCATGCGTCGCAGCACATCACGTGACTTGATGTTGAGTGACCTGCCTGATGTCGCACGTAAGCAAGCATTAAGCTCAGATTTGTTGATTTTGACTAAAACAAACAACAAGTCACGTGTCCATCGCCCTGCATATATTGATTATGTCGGTATCAAACGATTCGATGAAAATGGCCATGTGATTGGCGAAGATCGCTTCATCGGTCTTTATTCCTCATCATTGTATAACAATAGTGCTGCAGATATCCCACTACTGAAGAATAAGCTGGCAACAGTGATGGGCAAGTCTGGTTTTGCGCATGGCACCCATGCATACAAAGCATTGTTGAATATTCTTGAAACTTACCCGAGAGACGAACTCATCCAAGCCGATGTCGATAACTTGCTGGAAGTTGCAACTGGCGTGTTGCATATGCAAGAACGTGATATGACGCGTTTGTTTATGCGCAAAGACGCTTTTGGACGATTTGTGTCTGCGATGGTTTACGTCCCACGCGAGCGATATAACACCCAATTGCGCAAAGCCACTCAGCAAGTTTTATCTAACTTCCTTGGTAGCACTGAACCGGTGGAATTTACCACCTACTTTTCAGAATCAGTATTAGCCCGCACTCATTACTTTGTTCGGGTTAATGACAGTAATATCGAGTTCAATGTGAAAGAAATCGAACAAAACCTCATCGAAGCAGCCCGCACCTGGGAAGACAAGCTCACGAGTGCCTTGGTTGGGAATTATGGCGAGCTGCGCGGTCGCGAGCTTTGCAACAAATATGTCAATGCATTTCCTCGTTCCTATAAAGAGGAAATGTTGCCTTCAGATGCTTTAGTTGACATTGCTAAGCTCGAAGGCTTATCTGCCGAACATCCATTAGAGATGTTGTTCTACCGCGCGCAAGAAGAATTAACGGATAGTAAGGCAGTACGCTTAAACCTATTCCACAAAGATCATCCAATTCATCTGTCCGATGTACTGCCGATGTTGGAAAATTTTGGCCTACGCGTCATCGGGGAAACACCTTATGCAGTGCGTTGCCCGGATGGTTCTGTCAGCTGGATTTTAAACTTCAGCATGGAATTGAATGGCAGAATGCCACTCGATTTTGAAGCAGCTCAGCAACTGTTCCAAGAATCTTTCGCTAAAGTTTGGCAAGGCGATTTAGAAGACGATGGCTTTAACCGTTTAATTCTGGGCGCAGGTTTAACTGGCCGCGAAGCCTCTTTGCTACGTGCATTTGCTAAATACAAACGTCAAATCGGTGGTACTTTTAGCCAAGCGTATATCGAATCAACTTTTGGGCGTTACCCTGTTTTAGCTAATTCTTTGGTGAAGTTGTTTAACCTGAAATTTGATCCTGCTGCGACAGGCACTGCAGAGCAAATATCTGAGGTTGAAACTGAAATCCTCGCTCAACTCGAGCATGTAGTGAACTTAGATGACGACCGGATTATTCGTCGTTTCTTGTCAATCATCCAAGCGATTGTCAGAACAAACTATTTCCAACCTGCAAATGATGGCAGCGTAAAACCCTATATCTCTTTCAAAGTACGTCCAGCGTCAATTCCGGATATTCCGTTGCCGTTACCATTCTTTGAGATTTTTGTGTATTCACCTCGGGTTGAAGGCGTGCACTTAAGATTCGGTAAGGTTGCGCGCGGTGGGTTACGTTGGTCTGATCGTCGCGAAGACTTCCGTACTGAAGTATTGGGTTTAGTGAAAGCGCAACAAGTTAAGAACACTGTCATTGTACCAGTTGGTGCAAAAGGTGGTTTTGTTTGTAAGAAACTCCCTGAAACAGGCGGGCGTGAAGCTTGGTTAAATGAAGGCAAAGCCTGCTACCGGACCTTCATTCGTGGCTTATTAGATGTTACGGATAATATTGTGCAAGGCCACATCGTACCGCCTAAATCGGTAGTCCGTTTGGATGAAGATGATCCTTATTTAGTTGTTGCTGCTGACAAAGGGACTGCGACCTTCTCAGATATCGCGAATGCAATTTCCCTTGAATACAACCATTGGTTAGGCGATGCGTTTGCTTCCGGTGGTTCCAATGGTTATGACCATAAAGGCATGGGGATCACTGCTCGCGGTGGTTGGGAATCAGTCAAACGCCATTTCCGTGAAATTGGGGTTGATTGTCAAACGACCGATTTTACTGTAGTGGGTATCGGTGACATGGCAGGTGACGTGTTCGGTAATGGGATGTTGTTGTCGAAGCATATCCGCTTACAAGTTGCGTTTAACCATATGCATATTTTTGTTGATCCAAACCCGGACGCAGCATCTTCATTTGAAGAGCGTCAGCGGATGTTTAATTTGCCGACTTCAACCTGGGATGATTACAACAAAGATTTGATCTCTCAAGGTGGTGGTGTATTTTTACGCAGCGCCAAAGCGATTAAATTGTCACCAGAAATGCAAACCATGTTAGGTACCGATAAAACCTCATTGACGCCAACAGAGTTAATCCGTGCAGCCTTAATGATGCCGGTTGATTTGATTTGGAATGGCGGTATCGGCACTTATGTCAAAGCAACGGATGAATCGCATGCCGAAGTCGGCGATCGTGCTTCTGAACCACTGCGAATTAATGGCAAAGAAGTTCGTGCCAAAATTATTGGTGAAGGCGGTAACTTAGGGACGACGCAACGGGGTCGTATTGAATATGCAGCGAATGGTGGGCGTATCAATACCGATTTCATCGATAACGTTGGTGGCGTAGATTGTTCTGACAATGAAGTAAATATCAAAATCCTGCTTAATGCCTTGGTTGGCAGTGGCGATATGACTTTGAAACAGCGGAATGAGTTGCTGTATCAAATGACCAATGATGTTGCTGATATTGTAATTAACGATTGTTATCGTCAAACCCAAAGTATCTCTGTATCGATGCAACTGGGCGCTGATGGTCTGAAAGAATATACTCGTTTCATTCATGCCTTAGAGAAAGATGGCAAGTTGAATCGTGAGTTAGAATTCTTACCTTCTGATGATGTGCTGGCAGAGCGCATGGCAAAAGGTGCAGGCTTGACTCGTCCAGAGATGTCTATCATCACTGCTTATGGCAAGATGGTATTGAAAGAGCAATTAGTGCTGCCAGAAATCTATGAAAATGCGTTTTTCAAGCAGCAGTTATTCCAAGCGTTCCCACAAGTTTTACAGGATCGTTATGCCGCTGAGATGGAAACTCATCCATTAAAAGCAGAAATCATTGCGACCAAACTGGCCAATATGCTGGTGAATGACATGGGCGCGAATTTCGCTCAGCGGATGATGGAAGAAACTGGGGCAACGATTGCTGAAGTTGTGATGAGTTTTGCGATCGCGCGTGATTTGTTTGAATTACCTAAATATTGGTCGCAATTAGAAGCGTTAGATAACGTGATTGCTGCCGATTTACAAACTCGTCTGTTATTCCAGTTGCGTCGCACAATGCGCCGCGTCACACGTTGGTTCCTGCGCCACCGTAATAAAGCAATGGATATCAGCCAAACAGTTGCATTTTTCAAACCGGCTTTTGCGCAAATTTCTGCCAACCTGGATCAGCTACTTGCATCTGCTGAAGCAGCTTCATTACGAAGCTATCAGCAAAAGTTGGTCGACCAGCACGTACCGGTTGAATTGGCACGTTATCTGTCACAGTTAAGTACGGTATTCTCAGTGATGGACATTGCCCAAGTGGCTGATGCTGAGAAAACAGAGCTGGCGTTGACTGCGGAGATTTACTTCAAACTCGGCGATCGTTTAGATTTGCACTGGTTCTTGGAGCAAATTACTCATCAGCCTGTGACAAACCACTGGCAAGCGCTGGCACGTGCTTCTTATCGTGAAGAGTTGGATTGGCAGCAACGTGCTCTAGCACAAGTTGTGGTTCACAGCTCGAACGGTAACGGCAATGCAGAAGACATCGTTTCTGCTTGGTTAGCGGCAAATGACAATGTACTTGCGCGTTGGCGTCATATGTTGGCTGAATTCAAAACCACGAAGAGCCATGAATTTGCAAAATTCTCGGTGGCTTTACGTGAGTTGATGCTATTAAGCCATCATTGCGATTCAATTTAATCCAATGAAATTGCGGACATAGGCTTCATCCTTGTCCGCTTGACTGCTAAAATGCCCCGAGTTGTCGGGGCTTTTTTATGGAATTGCCAATGTTTTACAGTATTGCTCGTCACTTCATGTTTAAAACTGATGCAGAGGCATCCCATCATTTTGCATTGCATAATCTGCAACGCTTTCAACACACGCCAATTGCTTTGTTATGGGCACAAACTTTGAAAGCTAAGCCTGTGACTGTTGCTGGTATCGATTTTCCTAATGCCCTAGGGTTAGCTGCAGGTTTGGATAAAAATGCCGAATGTATTGATGCGTTTGGCCAAATGGGTTTCGGCTTCATTGAAGTGGGAACGGTGACACCTCGGCCACAGTATGGCAATGACAAGCCGCGTTTGTTCCGACTTCCAGAGGCGAAGGCGATTATCAATCGGATGGGATTCAATAATTTAGGCGTTGACCAGCTAGTTGAGAACGTAAAAAAATCTAAATTTAATGGTGTGTTAGGGATCAACATCGGTAAAAATAAAGATACTCCAAATGAGCAAGGCAAAGATGATTATGTCTTTTGTATGCGCAAGGTTTATTCGCTAGCTACCTACATAACCATTAATATTTCATCCCCAAACACCCCAGGACTTCGAGATCTTCAATTCGGTGATGCTTTAGTCGACTTACTGACTACGCTGAAACAAGAACAAAAGCAGTTATCCAATAAGTATCATAAATACGTGCCTTTATTCGTCAAAATTGCTCCAGATATGGATCAGGTCGCAATTCAGCAAGTTGCAGAAGCATTGCTCGTCAGCGGTATGGATGGTGCTGTCGCAACGAATACTACCTTAGATAAATCAACAGTTGCCCAATTAACTCATGGTAATGAAATGGGTGGTTTGAGCGGTCAACCTGTGCGGGTGAAGAGTACTGAGGTGATCAAGCAACTGAGAGCTGCTGTCGGTCCTGATTTTCCAATCATCGGTGTTGGCGGTATTGATAGTTTGGGATCTGCTCAGGAAAAACTAGCCGCAGGCGCTAACTTAGTTCAGGTCTACACCGGATTTATCTATCGTGGACCTGCATTAGTGAAAGAGATCGTCGAGGGCTTATAACGATCAGGATTAGATCAACCAGCCTTAGTGTAAAATGGTCTTTTACTCTTGCTCAAGTTCAATGTAAAACAAGATCAGTGAAGGTGTTTTACAATTCGGTTGGAGTGTCCCATGGCCTCGTTTAGCCCAACACCGCAGTGGTGTTGGACGTTAACTCAACAACATATAGCCCTTTGTTACCCGCAAGGGGCGATTCAATTGCGCCATCAGACACCAGCAACATTCGAGATTTACCCGGATTTGGCCAAGTTTTCCACACGCCCAGATTTTTGCCATGATTTTACCTTAGAGCATGCACAACTCTATTGGACTTTTTGGCATGCCTTAGAGCCTTTACAATATCCTGAGCAAGGCCGTTTTGCTGCAAGTGTTGATGCAACCGCTTGTGCTAGTTTTATGGCGGTACAAGGCCAGAAAAGTTGGTATTTACAGGTCGTTTCGCAATGCTATCAGCCGTTAGTCGGGGAATTAGTTGTTTTAACCGGGAATACTCATGCACTAGCCATGGTGATCCAAGCCACAGAACAATCGAGTCTGGTGCTCTTACTGGAAGACTTAGTTGCACTCTCTGATAAGCTGATCCGTAGCGGTCAACCATTAGCTTTGCTGAATAATCGGCTAGAACCTTGGCAGCCAATGCCTTCGCTCAATTCGCGAATTGTCTTGAAATCTGCTTAAACTGGTCTGCTTTCTGGCAAAATTGCTGCTTTACACCGCATTTTGGTAAACAATACTAGTCTTCAATTACCAGATCGGTAAAAATAGCCCGTTATTAGTTTGTTAGGTGTTTGCTGTGAGCGTGGAATCACAAAATTTTGACGACATTCGTCCTTTCGATGATGCAGAAATTCCTGCAGCGATCGAACAGTTAGTTTCAGATCAAGAATTTATCAGTTCAATCGTTAACTATCGTTTCGGTAAAACCTCAGCTTGGCTGACTCGATTGCTTTCCCCAATGGTCAAATGGTATTTACGTCGTCATTGGCGGAGTTTACGGACAGTGCAAGACGTCCAACTTTATTTAGCTAAATACCTCAATCAGTCGTTGAAAAAGACCAGCTCAGGTGTGAGTTGGAGTGGTTTAGAAAAACTCGACCGTAACCAAGCGTATTTATTTGTCAGTAATCATCGTGATATTGCGATGGATCCAGCTCTCGTCAATTGGAGTTTAAGCCGTGAAGGCTTCGCAACGACACGGATCGCGATTGGTGATAATTTATTAAAAAAACCTTGTGTTTCGACCCTCATGAAGATGAACAAGAGCTTCATCGTCCGCCGTTCGGCAAAAGGTCCTCGAGAGATGTTAAAAGCCTTAGGTCAATTGTCGGCTTATATCTATCAATCGTTGCGTTCGGGTCACCATATCTGGATTGCCCAAAAGGAAGGTCGGGCGAAAGATGGCTTTGATCTGACTGATCCTGCGATTTTAAAAATGTTTTTTATCGAGGGCAAAAGACAGGGGTTAAGTTTTGCTGAGTATATGACAACTCTTAAAATTGTACCGGTTGTCATCTCTTATGAATTTGATCCTTGTGATGAAGCAAAAGCCAGAGAGTTGGTGCAGGTTGCCAATGAAGGGCATTATCAAAAATCTGAATTCGAAGATATCGATAGTATTATCAAAGGGATCTTAGGTTTTAAAGGTCGGATCCATGTGCATTTTGGTGACTGTTTACAAAGTGGATTTGATACTCCTGAAGAATTAGCCAGTTTAATTGATGCGCAGATTTATCAAGGCTATCGAATTTATCCGGCAAATTTGCTAGCAGCCGGGGAAAACATTCCAGAGACAGACCCAGCTGCGACGATGTTTAAAGCTCGTCTTGCCGGTTATCCCGAAGATATCCAGCAGCAGGTGCGCCAGATGTATGCCAATCCATATTTCAATGCAAAAAAATTACAGCAGGCGCCAAATGCGTTACATCACTTATAAATATAAAGGGCAGCCGCGTCGGATCCCGTTTAGTTTTGATAAATTTCATGACATGTACGAAGCTGCGGCTGCAGCAGAAGGCGTTGATTTGAAAAAGTTTTTGGCGATGGAACAGCAAATTGCCATGACGACCCGTCATAAATCTGCGGTGAAAGACTTCCGCCAAAAAGAGTTTTTGCGGATGGGATTTACTGAGTTATTTTTGCATAAAGATGAGGTTGAATCATAACATCAACAGCATGCGGTTGCTTTTCAAGGCGATATTTTTAGTAAAATGCGAGGGGAGAGCAATCCCCTTAAGCAATGGATAAATTTAGCCTTAAACCCCTGGAACTATGTTTAATTTCGATTGGTTATTTTCACAATATTGTGGTTTGGCAGGACAAAAATGCACTGTCATCCCAACACTGATCTGATGTTTTTTAAACCAACCCAGTGGCATTTCGAGTGCAGCAATGGCTGGCTCATTCGACTGGTGAGTCATCAGCGAAAACGGCTCCATTTGATTAATTTGGCGGATCCGCCAATCTGTATCAATAAAGGCAACATCGAGTGCACTGGGTGTATTCTTCATCCATAGGCTGATAATTCTGGGCTCTTCATACAGCAAAATTAAGCCATTCTCGATTGGTTTTTGCCCCATTAACCCTTGCATTCTTTTTTCAGTGGTATCGGCAAGTTGAACCTTAATTTGATAGGCCCCGAGTTGCAAAGGCACCAAAGCAAATTTTATCTGGGTTGGCTCTGAAGCAATAACCCCATTCATATTGAAGGCAAGTGCGAATAAACTGAATAAAGCGGGTTTAAGAAATGACATGTCTCAAAGTACTTTTAGATAAGCTGCTGATGAGATTTAACATATCACTGAGTTTAAGTCAGAGGCTAGTGGTCATCGACATAAAAAAAGCCCCAAAAATGGGGCTTTTAAACTAAAAACGGAGCTAGCTGGCTCAGTTACACCGCTGCTAAAGCTTGACGAGGGTCAACATAAGACAGATTTAAAGCTTCGGCGACGTGTTGATTGACAACTTGACCGTTGATCACGTTCAAACCATTTAACAAATGTTGATCTTCCAACAAGGCTGCTTTGTAACCTTTGTTTGCTAACTTGATAATGAATGGCAAGGTAGCATTGTTTAAAGCAAACGTTGAGGTTAATGGCACTGCACCTGGCATATTCGCCACACAATAGTGCACAACATCATCAACGATGAACGTTGGTTCCGCATGTGTGGTGGCGTATGAAGTTTCGACACAGCCGCCTTGGTCGATTGCAACGTCAACAATTGCCGAACCCGGTTTCATTTTACGAACATGCTCACGAGT
>CAZIPG010000121.1:0-8925 GCA_964540955.1 uncultured Rheinheimera sp. | reverse complement strand
GCGTCGCAACAATCTCAGGTCAGACAGCAGTTATTGGCCCTATCACTGCAGATTGTCAATTCCAGGCGAAATTTGTCCCGACATTACAAATGTTAGAACTTTCTGGAACTGCGTTCGTAAATAAGACGCTGAAAGTTTCGCAACCAGGCGCGTTCATGATTGTCGGCGGGGTTCCTCCGTATACCATGACAACCACAGTCAGACGGAACTCCCTAGATCAATCTGCTATGGGTAATGATTATGCGGAGTTATTGAGCAAATTCGGTGCGAGTTTAGCAACTACTGCCGAAAATACTTATCAATTCCAATCGACCAGAACTGGGAAGTTTGAATTTGTGTTTGCTGATCAAAGCGGACAACAAGTGAAAGGCCATTTCAGTTTAACGCCGATGGTTGCATTCACTTCTAGTCACCAGCAAGGCACTGCAGGAACCAGAGCTATTGTGACCATTGAACTCGATGATGATCCAATCGATTACCCAGTCACCATCAGTTCGCAACATGAGCAATATTGGTTTGCTGACGGATTGCCACAATTACTGGACTGGCAGATCGTGACTGGACGTCAAGCCAGTATTGATTTTATGCCAGTGCAAAGTAGTGGCAACATCAGCTTGAACCTCATTGATCAGAATGTCGCGAACGCGGTTGTTGGCAGTATCCGGCAACATACAGTGGTGCTTGCTAATGAGTCGCTGCAGCCCTTAGCATTAGACATTAATGCCAAGCAAGCCGGTGAGTTTGGTGACGTGTTCAAAGCGTCTAATGGTGAAATTCGGTTGATTAGCTCATTGCCAGCTGAACGATTCGATTTGGATTGGACTGGCAGTGATACTGTATTGGCAATCGCTTCAGCCAAAACGACTGAAGTGGCAATCAATGCAACAGCACTGAATGGACGCTATTTGGTGCGCTTAACCGCGACTGAGAAAGTTGCACCATTCCGTAAAGTCAGCCAAGAAAAATATATCCGAGTGCTTACCACTGAATTGCCGCAATCTTATGTCGATTTCACAGAACAACGTGTGCCAAATCGCTTACCAATCTGTATTGACGGAGGGATGAATCGGGTATCGGCCTGTAAACAGGAAATGAATGCAATTTATCTTGAAACCATGCAGCAGTATACCCTCAATTTGAGTCGTTATTCGGAACAAGCCTCTTGGCGTGGCACTGAGTTTGCAACTTCGGTTGAGTTGACGGACTTGAATGATGATGCTGGCTTACCTTTAGCAAATCGATTAGATAAAGAACATGAACATCTTGGATATCGGATCGATTTTGAACTGTCAGGTCTGGAAAGACCTGGCATGTCGGTGCCAGTGGTCGTGCCTTTGAAACCGGGTATGACCATCCAAGCTGGTTATGTTTGGCGCGCTTATCGTGAAAGTACCGGCTGGCAAAACTTTGTTATTAATAACAAAGATAAGTTAGCGAGTGCCAAGCGCCGTTTCGATGGTAGCTGCCCATGGCCAGGTGGTTTGGAATGGCGTGATGGTTTAAACGTGGGTGATGACTGTATACGTCTAACCATTACAGATGGTGGCCCTAACGATAGAGATGGTTTAGCGAACGGCATCATTCGGGATCCGAGTGTGTTAGCCAAAGCGGCCCAACCAGTTCAAGTTGAAACTGTGGGGAAAGGTCGTGAAAGTGGCGGCACCATTGGGTTCTCAGTAATTGGCTTGCTCGTCTTGGCATGGCGGCGTCACCGCCATGCCTTATCACAAGGAGTTCATTAATGAAATTAACAAGTTGCATAATCATCGCGGTTACTTTTCTCTCTAGTAACTCAGTACGAGCAGAGTTTTTGGATGAATTTCGGATCCAGTATGCTTTAGGCCAAGCTACTGGCAAGGTTGATGCGGCAATCATGAATAGCCGATTAAACGATTTGGGGTATCAAGCGAGTGCAACAGTTTCTGATTTAACCCGCAGTGCTCATTCTTGGCTGTTGGATTACCAATTTAATCCATATCTGTCTTTGCAGGCGGGCTATTTTGACTTAGGTGAGGTGCGAACGAAAATCAGCGGAACGCCGGCGGATATTCGTGATTTCTTGCAAAGTACCAATGTTGTGCATCCGCGCTCCGCTGACGGATATAAAGCAGGGTTGCAATTACAATATCCACTTTCAGAAAATTGGGATCTTCGCTTGGCGTATCATCGGAATTGGCAAAAAAGTTATTATCTTTCTTATACCGCTAATCTCCTAGAGCAGTTGCCAAGAAATAGTCGTGACAATAATTGGACTGTTGGTCTAGGTTATCAATGGTCTGAACGCTGGCAGTTTGTTATTGAATATAGCCCGCAAACTGTTCAAAACGAGGATATTCGTGTTTGGCAGATTGGGATAAATTACCGATTCTGGCAGCAGGAACCCAATAAAAATAACAACTAAATGTAGCGAAAAGAAATTAGGTTCAATTAGATCGTTGCAAAAGCATCTTAGTTCTTTAATGCTTTTGCTTTACGTTTTTTCACTCGATTCGTCCACTGCATTTTGGTTTTAATGCCCCAGATCGTTCTGACTGTGACGTAACTAAGCGTACTTGCAGTTACTGCAAAAATAGCTAAGCCCAAGAAGGTCGGTTTACCTACGCCTAAAGCCCATTCCACCCAACCAGCCGCTGTAGTTGGTGACGTTAATGCAGCTTCTACGTGTTCGGAGTTGAGAATATAACTTCCCACTTGGTAGGCCGCAAAATAGATAGGTGGAAAAGTAAATGGGTTTGTTACGAGTGTTGATGCTGCACAAATAGGTAGATTGGCACGCAGCATTACGCCGCAGGCGACAGCTAAAGGTATTTGGCCAAGCGGGATCATAAAACCAAAAAATAAACCAAGAGACACACCCATGGCAACATTGCGCCGAGACCACACCCAAAATTCTGGATGATGTAATTTTGGACCGATCCAGCGAAGCCACTTATTTTCGAGGAGCTGCTCTTTGGGGGGTAATTTAAACATCGGACGTTATCTGTCTGCTAAACAACTTGCGCAATTGTAGCACCATTCAACAGGAAAACAGCAACTACAAATCAATCACGTTCATAGATTTTGGTCGCATTTGCAAAATTAATTCCCTTCAGGCCACATGCGCACGCTCTTATTTGAGGCTTTGGTCGAATAGACAGTGCAAGCCGGATTTCATAAGCTAATTCAGTGGCTGGATCAAAAACATCGGCTAAGATGCACAGTATGATTGTCGCAGTCAAAGTCATCAGTCACGGCGGGAGAAGCTATGCCACTTGAAAAACCAACCTCCTTATTGGATTGGCCGAGTATTTTAAAGTCAGGCAATCGAATTTTTATTGGTTCAAATGCTGCGGTGCCGAATGCGTTAATTGATGATTTAATTGCAAATTCCAAGCAGTTAAATGACATCGAAGTTGTTCATATTCAAACCATTTCCGATAATCGTTGGGTTGATGAACAGTACAAAGATCTGTTCAAAGTCAATACCTTATTTATCGGTGGTGAGAAAATTCGCCAAGCGGTAGCGCAAGGCCGTGCCGATTATACGCCGTGCTTTTTATCTGAAATTCCCACGTTGTTTAGTACCGATATTCTGCCATTGGATGCGGCACTGGTGATGTTGAGTCCGCCCGATGAATACGGCTATTGCTCAATGGGGGTGTCGGTTGATGTCGTTTCAGCCGCCACGCGGTATGCCAAAAAAGTGATTGCGCAGTTTAATCCTGCAATGCCCAGAACCAGCGGTCATGCGTATATCCATGTGAGTAAAATTGACCATTTTATTGAGGTGGAGCAAGCGCTGCCCGAAGTGCCGGCGGTCGGTTTTGAGCAGCGCATCGAGCGGATTGGTCAATATGTGTCAATGCTGATTGAAGATGGTGCAACGCTCCAAATCGGCGTGGGGAAAATTCCGGAAGCGGTGCTGCGCTATTTGGGCAATCATAAAAATTTAGGCGTGCACTCGGAGTTAATCTCCGATGGTATCATCGATTTGATGAAAAAAGGTGTTATCAACAATAGCCAAAAAACCTTTCATCCCGGCAAAATCGTGACCAGCTTTTGTTTGGGGTCAAAGCAACTTTATGATTTCGTGAATCAAAATCCGCATATCGAGTTTTACCCAAGCGAATACGTAAACTCACCAACCAATATCGCGCGCAATGACAAAATGGTCGCGCTCAACAGTGCAATTGAGGTCGACCTCACTGGGCAGGTGGTATCCGATTCGATTGGTTACCAGTTTTATAGCGGGATCGGTGGCCAAGTGGACTTTAGTCGCGGAGCTTCGATGAGCAAGGGCGGTAAACCCATTATTGCGCTGCCTTCGACGGCGAAAAATGGCACAGTATCGCGGATTGTGCCGCATATTGCCGAGGGCAGCGGCGTAGTTACTTCGCGCGGGCATGTGCACTATGTCGTCACCGAATACGGGGTTGCTTCATTGCGCGGAAAAAGTATCCGCGAACGGGCATTGGAACTGATCCGTGTTGCCCATCCCAAATTTCGTCCAGCACTATTGGCTGAGGTGCGCAAACATTATTGGGTACCGAACTATCAAGTCATGACGCCAATGGATGTCCCTGAACTTGGCACTGTCGGCCTAAAAATTCTCAATATCGGCGGTGAAACTTTTGATTTACGGCCATTAAATCCGGCGGATGAGCGACGGTTGCAAGAGTTCTTCTATTCGCATACTAAAGAAACCTTGTTGCTGCGTTACAACCATCATCCAAAACAACTGAGTCGTGAGAAATCTTGCTCCTTGGTGAGTGTGGACCAATCGCGTGATTTAGCGCTGTGCATCGTGAAACAACAAGGTTCAGTACTCGAAATTCAAGCGGTTGGCCGCTATTACTTTGTGGAAGCCAATAATAGCTGTGAAGTGGCTTTTGTCACGCGGGAGCGCCATCAAGGTAAAGGCATGGCGACTATTTTGTTGCAAGAAATGATCAATATTGCGCGCATTCGGGGGCTGAACAGTATGACGGCCTATGTCAGAGCAGAAAATAAACCCATGCTGACAGTGTTTGAAAAAGCCGGTTTTAAACGCGTGCGTGGCGATGAACCTGATGAAGTCAATTTGTTATTACCGCTGAATATGGGAGCCCACTAATGGCTGTCACTGTGTTATCGCATCCTTATTGTAATCGGCATGATGTCGGTGCTGATCACCCCGAAAACCCGGCTCGGCTGCATGCGATTTCTGATCAAATTCTGAGTTCAGGCTTGGAGTTTGTGATCCATCAAAGAGATGCCAAACCTGCGACTTTTGAGCAGTTGGCATTCGCGCACGATCGGGCTTATCTGCAGCAGGTCCAGGCAAAAAGCCCCACTCAAGGTGAAGTGTGGTTGGATGATGATACCGCGATTATGAACAAATCGTTGGAGGCTGCTTTATATGCTGCGGGTGCTGGTGTGATGGCAGTTGATTTAGTGATGCAAGGGCAAGATCAGCAAGTGTTTTGTGCGATCCGTCCGCCAGGCCATCACGCCGAATCAGCGCAAGCTATGGGCTTTTGTGTCTTTAATAATATCGCGGTCGCTGCAAAATATGCATTGAACCAGTATCAACTGAACCGCGTTGCCATCATTGATTTTGATGTCCATCATGGCAATGGCACAGAGCAAATTTGTAAAGATGATGCCCGTATCTTGTTCTGTTCGTCGTTCGAGCATCCATTTTACCCGTTCACTGAACCCACAAGCACGGCTACTTGTCTGAAAATGCCACTGCCTGCCGGCTCAAAAGGCGATGTGTTTCGTCAATCTTTTAGTCAGGATTGGCTGCCAGCTTTGCGCGCATTCAAGCCAGAGTTAATCTTGGTATCCGCAGGCTTTGACGCCCATCAAGAAGATGACATGGCGCATCTTAAATGGCATGAACAAGACTACGCGTGGATCGGCGAGCAGTTAAAACAACTCGCGCAAGAATGTTGTTATGGCCGGATCGTGGCGTGCTTAGAAGGCGGTTACGCCCATAGTGCTCTGGGGCGCAGCGTGGTTGCTTTGCTGAAAACTTGGATTTAGTGGCTACGTTTCAATTCGCGCGCATGGCAATTTGCCAGACAAATCGAGTCGCTTTCAGAAAGTTTCCTTCAGCTTCGTCTGACAATTTATTACAATACAGCGAATGCCATTAGTTTGAGTGCTGTGATGCGCCAATTGTTGAACGTGGATGCAAAAGCTTATTCCACTTTTCGTCTGTCAGCCCAATTCGCCCAAGTGTGGGAAGTTTTCTCATGTGCTGAACTGAACCAACTGCAGTTACCGCAACCGCCTATCGTGCTAGGTGAAGGTAGCAACAGCCTGTTTTTAAATGATATGACGCGGCCAGTTCTGCGTTATTTGGCAAATGCCTGCCAAGTGGAGCAGCAAGAAAATTGCATCAAGTTGCACGTAGAAGCCGGGTATAATTGGCATCAACTTGTGAAGTTTGCTGTTGAGCAAGGCTGGTGGGGGCTTGAAAACTTAGCCTTAATCCCAGGCTCTGTTGGTGCTGCGCCGGTGCAAAATATCGGAGCCTATGGCACTGAGTTTGCCGATTGCTGTGTCTATGTTGATTTTTTCCATTGGGAGACCCAGCAAGTTGAACGGCTATACAAAGCCGATTGTCAATTTGGTTATCGCGACAGTATTTTCAAAAATAGCTATCTCGGTCGTGGGCTTATCGTCGCAGTTGGTCTAGAGCTATCGCGCGATGGACATGCCAAATTAAGCTATCAAGGGCTCGACCATTTACCTGCAAATTGCGCCATTGCTGATGTGTTTGCTGCGGTCATTGCAGTGCGGCAAAGTAAATTACCCGATCCGGCAGTGTTGGCCAACTGTGGCTCATTTTTTAAAAATCCAGTCATTAGCGCCGAACATTATCAACAACTAGTTGCACAATACCCCAAGTTACCCGCATTCCCGCAGACCTCTGGTCAGGTGAAAATTCCTGCAGCATGGCTCTTGGACCAGTGCGGTTTTAAAGGCGCACGCTTGGGGGATGTCGGCTGTTATGCATTACAACCTTTAGTATTGGTCAACTATGGTGCGGGCACAGCCACAGAGTTGCAAAGCTTTGTGACGCGATTACAGAGTACAGTGCAAAGCCGATTTGGCGTATTTCTTGAGCCGGAAGTGAGAATGTATTGTGAATAAACCACAAAGTCTCGCCTTACAACGCCAAATCATTCAACAGTTAGCTGCAGGAGAATTGTGCTCTGGCGAATGGTTGGCTGAACAAGCAGGGATCAGTCGCGCTGCGATTGCTCGGCATATCGATCAGTTACAACAAATTGGCCTTGATATTTACTCGATCAAAGGCAAAGGCTATCGACTAGCGAAACCACTGACTTTGCTTGATATTCATCAGATGAAGGCATTGCAACCTCCATCGGCCGCTTCGATCCAAGTCCAACATTTGACTGATTCAACCAATAGCCAGTTATTAAAACGCTTACAAGAAGGCCAGCATTTGCAAGCGGGCGAAGTCTTGGTAGCCGAAGCTCAGTCGGCTGGGCGCGGACGACGTGGCAATAGCTGGATCTCGCCGTTTGGCAGTAATCTTTATTTTTCGATGTACTGGCCACTTGAGCAAGGGATCCAAGCTGCGATGGGCTTGAGTTTGGTGATTGCTGTGGCTGTTGCTGAATTATTAGAGCAGCAGTATGGCATTGACGTGCAACTGAAATGGCCGAATGATATTTATCTGGCAGGGCAGAAACTCGGTGGCATTTTGGTGGAGTTGGCAGGGCAAAGCCACGCGCAATGCGATGTTGTCATTGGCTTAGGACTCAACATTGTGATGCCTGAAACTGCAAGTCGAGAAATTACGCAACCTTATACTGATTTATCTCAGCATCTAGGTGTTACAGTCAATCGCAATCAATTGGTGCCCGCATTACAGCAGGGATTAACGCAAGCATTGAGCGAATTCACCCAATTGGGTTTCGGCGTTTTTGTGCAGCGGTTTAACCAGCGAAATCTATGGCAGGGCCAGCCCGTCAAATTGACCAGTGCCAGTCTGTCCGAGCAAGGAATTTGCAGGGGCGTCGATCACCAAGGGGCTTTACTGCTGGAGCAGCAAGGCATTGTGCGCAGTTTTTATGGCGGCGAATTAAGTTTGCGAAGTGCGGATCATGGCTGAGTTATTGTTAGATATCGGGAATACTCGAGCGAAAGCTGCCTTGCATCAAGCGGGCACATTATTACCGCTGGATTTAAGCAACGGCATCTCCATGGAGGTTTCGGCGGTGGTTTACGCTTCTGTTGCTGCGCCCGAGCGAGTCGAAACGTTGATGACGGAATTAAATCTAGCCAACGTACCTTGGACACAAATAGGCTCGGAGCTATATAAAAATGGCTTACGTAATAGCTACGCTAAACCGGAATTACTGGGTGTTGATCGTTGGTTAGCTATGTTAGGCGCACGAAAGTTTCATCAAGATCAACAACTCATCGTGATAGATGCGGGTACTGCTGTGACTGTGGATATCGTTGATGCTGCTGGACAACATCAAGGCGGCTGGATTTTGGCTGGACTTCGATTACAACAACAGGCGGTAACTTTACATACGGCGAAAGTGTTTAATCGCGATGAACAAAGACCCGAACTGACATTTGGTCAAGATACAGCCAGTTGCTTGCAAAATGGCGCACTAGCAGCCGTTATTGCAGTGATCCGTTACGCACAAAGCATAAATCCGACGGGAAAATTAGTGCTGACGGGCGGCGATGCGCCAGCCTTGATGCCGTATCTAACCGATATCAACCTTGATTATCAGCCTTTGCTGGTATTTCATGGTTTAAGCCAATACATCGACAAAAAAACCAGCGCTTTGGCTAGCATTTGAGCACTTAACGTAAAAAAAATGCTTTTTTTCTGATTTTCAGTTGCACCCTTAGGATCATTCCACTAGAATTCGCACCCACTGACGTAGCCGCTTTAGCTCAGTTGGTAGA
>CAZIPG010000120.1:0-9051 GCA_964540955.1 uncultured Rheinheimera sp. | reverse complement strand
GGTGTTGCCAGCGAGGCTGCTGCTGCAGTGGCGCATAGTGTGATTGAGCAGCTGCAAGCACAGCCCATGGTTGTGCCTGTCCGAGCCATCAGTGCTATCGCCTTGCCTGACAACCATGCCTCCATCGCTGTGATGAAAAAGCTCGGCATGGCTTTTGTTAAGCAGTACATCCACCATGACCCACTTGGCGATTACGACGTGGTGCTGTATCAGCGCTTAGTAGAAAACGAATTGCGATAAACTTCGTTTAGCTACTTAGGGCTAATTCGAGCCTTATTAAGGTTTATCCCAAAATTAACTTCGGTGCTGATGTTTACTGAATGTATCCTCAACAAAAAACTGAATGTATAAACGGCGACGATAGGATGGCTTCCAATGCTGAATGGTCGGGTTGATTGGATTATTGCACCAAGCAACGAGAGGCTTCTTGTTTAATTTGTTGGCGAAGATTAAATAACAAAGGACTTTCTGCTTGCCAGTAGTGCCAATAAAGCGGCGTATCTAGGGCATAATCAGGTGCTAAATCAATTAAATCACCCTGGTCAAGTTGCGTTTTAATTTGCAATTCCGGTAACAAGCCAAAACCTAAACCTGCCAAAATCGATTTTAAAAAACCTTCTGATGAAGGGCAGATATGTGGATTTTCCAAAGCTTGACCACTGATGTCCTGCAAGAATTGATGCTGTAATAAATCATCTTCATTGAACACGAGGCAAGGTGCCTTCGCAAAATTTTGTGGGCGACTTCGATTGAGCTGATAAGTCTTAGCAAAGGTTGGAGTCGCAACAGCCCGATATCTTAGTGCGCCTAAATACATTGCAGCACCGCCATGAATGGGTTGTGGGCTGTCACAAATGCATGCCACTACCTCGCCATGTTTCATGCGTCGTAAGCTGACTGATTGATCTTCGATGATAAATTCAAATCGAACCGATGAATGTTCTGTTAAAACCAAAGCATTTGGCAGCCAAGTTGCCAGTGAGTCCGCGTTCGTGGCGAGTTTGATGCATTGAAGATCCGCTGCCAGCAGGCCAAGACTAGCTTCCATTTGTTGCACTTGTTGCAAATGATTGATTAAGCGCAGACCTGCTTGGGTTGGTTTAGGGGGAATAGAACGCTCTAATACCGGCTGTCCAAGCAGACTCTCGAGTTGCTTAATGCGTCGACTCACGGCAGATTGCGTCAAGCATAACTGCTGTGCTGCCTTTTCGAAGCCGCCTTGAGTAATAACTGCAGCGAGCGCTTGTAGCAATCGGTAGTCCAGCATGGTGTCGCCTTGGATAGTTATGATTTAAATTCATGAGGGCTTAATATTATTTGTTGGATTCATGGCTTGTGTCAATTTAAGCTGAGCATCGACAGTCCTTGGAGTCTCGAATCGTGTGGTCAATGCTGAGTGGTTTTAGTTTAGGTTTAAGTTTAATTGTGGCCATAGGCGCGCAAAATATTTGGGTACTGAGCCAAAGTATGGCGGGAGCGAATCGACTGGTTATCGCACTGGTTTGCATTACTTGTGATGCATTGTTGATTTTATTAGGGCTTTACAGTATTGCTGAGCTGCAAGAATTACTCCCTGCGCTTGTTCCTGTTTTGACGATTGCCGGCGTGCTGATGTTACTTTATTTGGCGTTTGGAGCTGCAAAAAGAGCATGGGCAGGTGAGGGCGCTTTGCAGGTTTCAGAGCAAGTTGCCAAACAAAGCGTTGGTAAAATCGCCGCGACGGCATGTGCGATAACCTTATTAAATCCCCATGTTTATTTGGATACTGTTGTGCTGTTAGGCAGTCTCGCCAACGCAGATCCTGCGCCAGCATTGTTTGCAACAGGCGCTTGTATTGCATCCATCGTTTGGTTTACCAGTTTGACCGCGCTAGCACCTCGATTAAAAGTTCTGCTGAGTTCGCCAACACGTTGGCGGATTTTTGATAGTTTAATTGCGATGATTTTGTTGGCGATTGCTGTGCAAATGTTGTGGGCTTTTTTCGGGGTATGATCGATAGCTGCCATCAAAAGCGGTTATCAATAGTGGTTATCAATAACGGTTATCAATAACGGTTATCACCAGCTAAATCCCAGTTGGGCTTTGGCTTCAGAACTCTTCAATGCCACGTGGATCCCAACTAAGCGCACTGATTTGCCTTCACCACGTTGCCATGCTTGCTGCATTAATTCATGTAACATGGCAAAACAGAGCTCGGGGTGTTGCCGTTCAATAGTGGTTTGGCGAAAATCTTGGAACTTCAATTTAATGCCAATTTTTTGGATTTGATGTTGGGCGTCACAACGTTCGATGCGACGTAGCAGTTTTTGATACAGTGTGGCAAGTGGCGCTAAGCCTTGGCTGATGTCCTGTAAATCTTGACTAAAGGTATGTTCCACCGCCACTGATTTACGCTCTCGCTCTGGTTCTACTTGGCGAAGATCGATCCCTCGGCTTCGTTCTAGTAATACTTCAGCGAAGCTACCAAATTCTTTGACCAAAAGTTGTAAATCTGTTTTTTGGATGTCTTCACAATAATGGAGGCCTAATTTTGTGAGGCGTTCTGCGGTTTTTTGCCCCACCCCAGGAATTTTTCGCAGTGGGAGCTTCCGAACAAATTCTGCAACTTTGCTGGGCGGTAAAATGAAAATGCCGTTGGGTTTGTTTTCATCACTGGCGATTTTGGCTAAAAATTTATTAGGTGCCACGCCTGCCGATGCGGTTAATCCAGTTTCTCGGTAGATGCGTTGACGAATGTCTTCTGCGATCAGAGTGGCACTGCCCTTAAATAGCTGACTTTCGCTAACGTCGAGATAGGCTTCATCTAAACTCAGTGGTTCAACTTTGTCAGTGTATTGATGGAAAATAGCCTGGATTTGTTGACTGACTGCACGATATTTTTCCATGTTGCCAGCCACCAGTAATAGTTGGGGGCACAATTTGAATGCTTGTGCCGTCGGCATTGCCGAGCGGACGCCATATTGTCTTGCGGGATAGTTACAAGTACTGATCACTCCTCGTTCGACACGGCTGCCACCAATCGCAATAGGGATTTCGCGCCATGCAGGGTTATCCCTCATTTCGACTGCGGCGAAGAAGCAATCCATATCAATATGAATGATTTTTTGCATAAATTTAGATGCTGTACAAGTATACAGTTATTCTAGTTGGATAAATTGTTCTGTAAAGAGAAAAATGTTAACTCAATGATTTGGAATCAATTGTTTACGTAGGTAGGGGATTTGGCTCTGACAATTGATCGAAATAATGAGGGTTTCAGAAGTTTAGACGTCCATTTTTAAAGTGCAACTTGCTCGGTTTCAATGTATGATAGCCCCAATTTTTTTAAGCCCATTAGCGACTGTGCCGCAACAGGAGAACACATGTTAAAGCGTGATATGTCTATTGCCGATTTTGATCCAGAGTTATGGCAAGCAATCCAAGACGAAACTCAACGTCAGGAAGACCACATTGAACTGATCGCCTCAGAAAACTACTGCAGCCCACGTGTGTTACAAGCACAAGGTTCGCAGTTAACCAACAAATATGCGGAAGGTTATCCACATAAGCGTTATTACGGTGGTTGTGAGTTTGTTGATATTGCAGAAGATTTGGCAATTGCGCGTGCAAAAGAACTGTTCGGTGCTGATTACGCCAACGTGCAACCGCACTCAGGTTCACAAGCAAACTCTGCAGTATTTTTAGCATTATTAAATGCGGGTGATACCATTTTAGGCATGAGCTTAGCGCACGGTGGTCACCTCACGCACGGTGCTTCAGTGAGTGCTTCTGGCAAAATTTACAAAGCAGTGCAATATGGTCTGCATCCAGAAACGGGTGTGATCGACTATGACCAAGCTGAGGCTTTAGCGTTAGAGCACAAACCTAAACTGATTATTGCAGGCTTCTCAGCGTACTCAGGCATTGTTGATTGGCAACGTTTCCGTGATATTGCAGATAAAGTCGGTGCTTATTTGATGGTTGATATGGCACACGTTGCAGGTTTAGTAGCTGCAGGTTTATATCCAAACCCAGTACAAATTGCCGATGTCGTGACGACCACCACGCACAAAACGTTAGCTGGCCCACGTGGCGGTTTGATCCTGGCTCGGAAAAACGAAGAAATTGAGAAAAAACTCAATTCTGCCGTATTCCCTGGCGGCCAAGGTGGTCCATTAATGCATGTAATCGCTGCAAAAGCGGTTGCTTTTAAAGAAGCATTACAACCAGAGTTCAAAACATATCAAGCCCAAGTATTGAAAAATGCAGTGGCGATGTGCGATGAGTTTAAAGCCCGTGGTTACAAAATTGTCTCTGGTGGCACGCAAAACCACTTGTTCTTGTTAGATCTGATCGACAAAAACATTACAGGTAAAGATGCAGATGCAGCTTTAGGCCGTGCCCACATCACTGTCAATAAAAACTCAGTGCCAAACGATCCACGTTCACCATTCGTAACTTCAGGTCTGCGGATCGGCACACCAGCCATCACGCGACGTGGCTTTGGTGAGATTGAATCACGCTTAGTTGCCAACTACATTTGCGATGTGTTGGACAACATGGGTGATGAAGGCGTGGTAGAAAAAGTGCGGGCCCAAGTATCCTCTTTGTGTGCGCGTTTCCCTGTCTATGCCTAAGCAAGTGAACAATGATAAGATGGCCGCCTGAAGCGGCCATTTTTTTCGCTATTGACTCGTTTTAAAAGGAAATCTTTGTGTTTTGTCCATTTTGCAAAGCAGATGACACCAAAGTAATTGATTCCCGCTTAGTTGCTGAAGGCTACCAAGTGAGACGTCGACGTGAATGTACGGCTTGTCATGAACGGTTCACTACCTTTGAGGCCGCTGAGCTTGTCATGCCACGGATGATCAAACGCGACGGTTCGCGTGAGCCATACAATCAGGACAAATTGCGCAGTGGTCTGATGCGTGCTTTAGAGAAGCGTCCTGTCCCGATTGAACAGATTGAATCCCTGATTAGCAAAGTTGAATCTCAGCTGCGAGCCACAGGCGAACGTGAGGTGCAGACTGAATTAATTGGCCAGTTCATCATGTCGCAATTGTTGTTGATTGATAAAGTGGCTTATGTTCGATTTGCCTCTGTCTATCGTTCATTCAAAGATATCCGTGAATTTGGTGAAGAAATTGCCAGACTTGGCGATGATGAGCGCAACTCATGAATCAAGTGCATAGTTCTTTCGCCATCACTGATGAAGCGGCCATGCAACGGGCTTTAGAGCTTGCGGTGCTCGGCCAATTTACCACCACGCCAAACCCTAATGTCGGTTCTGTCATTGTGAAAGATGGCCAAATTATCGGTGAAGGCTATCATCAACAAGCCGGTGGTCCGCATGCCGAAGTGTTTGCCCTGCGCCAAGCGGGAGATGCGGCAAAAGGTGCAACTGCCTATGTAACCCTTGAGCCTTGCAGTCACTTTGGCAAAACGCCTCCTTGTGCGAACGCCTTAATTGCCGCCGGTATTCAAAGAGTGGTCGTTGCGATGCTGGACCCAAATCCGTTGGTGGCAGGTAAAGGTGTTGCACTAATAGAAAATGCTGGCATTAAGGTCGATGTCGGGCTGTTTGCTGCGCAAGCCCGCGCGATTAATCTAGGATTTCTCAGCAGAATGGAGCGACAACGCCCCTTCTGTCGGTTGAAAATCGCGACTAGTCTGGATGGGCGCATTGCTCTGGCCAATGGTGAAAGCCAATGGTTAACTGGTGAGTTGGCGCGCCAAGATGTCCAGCAGCACCGAGCCACCGCCTGTGCGATTATCTCAAGTGCCGAAACTGTGCTGATGGATCAGGCACGTTTGAATGTTCGCTCTACCGAAATCACTCCGCTTGCTAACGGCGAGTTACGTCAGCCGATTCGAGTTATTTTTGACCGCAGAGCTCGGCTCACTGGTGATGAGCCGCTGTTTCAATCAGGCGGCAAAATCATCCTGTTGTATTCGGATAAACTCAGCCAGTTACCTTCACTGCCAGCAGCTCAAGTGCCAGTCGAACAATGGAAGGTTGCTGAAAATAATGAGGGCATGTTGTCAATCCCGTGTATCATGCAGCAGTTAGCGACATTGCCACTCAACACATTGTGGATTGAAGCTGGAGCCACGTTAAGCAGTGCTTGGTTTCACTCAGGTTTTGTTGATGAGTTAATGGTCTATCAAGCACCAATGCTGCTTGGGGCAGATGCTCGCGCGATGCTAAATTTACCGAGGCTCGACGCATTAAATGCTGCGCCAAGATTCCAGTGGCGAGATGTGACAATGCTCGGGCAAGATCTGCGGCTGATTGCAAATTTATCAGGATTTTAATTATGTTTACCGGCATCATTGAAGCCATCGGCGAATTGAAAAAAGTCGAAGCCAGAGGCGGTGACTTACGAGTGACTATCAAAAGTCACACGCTCGACTTTAGCGATGTAAAGCTAGGGGATAGTATCGCCAGTAATGGGGTTTGTCTGACAGTCACCGCGCAAGGCCCTGATTGGTTTTCTGCTGATTTATCGGCCGAAACGTTAAAGCGCACTTTGTTTGGCAGTTATCAAGTAGGTCAACGGATCAACCTGGAAAAAGCGTTATTGCCAAGCACTCGCTTAGGCGGTCATTTGGTCAGTGGCCATGTCGATGGTGTTGCGACTATTACCAAAATTGTTGCTGAAGGTCGGGCTTGGCAAGTGTTTGTTAAAGCACCCGCTGAGCTGTCGCGCTATATTGCAGAAAAAGGCTCCATCACTATTGATGGGATTTCCCTGACCGTCAATGAACTGGTTGGCGCCGAATTTCGCTTAACCATAGTGCCACACACTGCAATGGAAACTACGATGTCAGCATGGAAAGTGGGCAGTGTTGTGCATATCGAAGTGGATTTGATAGCGCGTTATTTAGAACGTTTGTTAATGCCAAAAACCGAAGCAACCAAGACAGGTGTTGATCTGTCATTATTACAAAAAAGTGGTTTTCTCTGAATTCTGTAACCCTAAGGTGAGTTATGCAATTAAATACGCCCGCTGAAATTATTGAAGACATCCGTAATGGCAAAATGGTCATTTTGATGGATGATGAGGACCGTGAAAACGAAGGCGACTTGGTGATGGCTGCAGATTATGTCACGCCAGATGCTATCAATTTTATGGCAACTTGGGGACGTGGGCTGATTTGCTTAACTTTGACTCGCCAGCGCTGTAAACAGTTAGATTTGACCTTGATGGTTGATAAAAACAAGTCGCAATTTTCAACCGCTTTTACTGTCTCCATTGAGGCTGCTGAAGGTGTGACTACCGGGATTTCTGCTGCAGACAGAGCCCGTACAGTCAAAGCCGCAGTTGCCCGCGATGCCAAAGCCAGTGATATTGTTCAGCCAGGCCATATTTTCCCTCTCATGGCGCAAGATGGTGGTGTGTTGGTTCGTGCCGGTCATACCGAAGCCGGATGTGATTTAGCTCGATTGGCTGGGCTTGAACCTGCCGCAGTCATCGTTGAAATCCTCAACGATGATGGCACTATGGCAAGACGACCTGACCTAGAAAAGTTTTCGCAAAAACACGGGATTAAAATCGGCACTATTGCGGATTTGATTGAATATCGCAATCTCCACGAAACGACCATCGAAAAGGTTGCAACTTGTCAGCTTCCAACTTCCGTTGGAGATTTCACTCTGCATACTTTCCGTGACACCATCGACAATCAATTACATTTTGCGATGGTTAAAGGGGATATTCACCCTGAGCAACCGACCTTGGTGCGAGTGCATCTCCATGATACGTTTAGTGATTTATTACTTTCCACACGCAATGCCAATCGCAGTTTTGATTTGCAAACCGCGATGCAAAGGATCCAAGATCAAGGCGGTGTCTTAGTATTATTAGGCAAGCAAGAAAGTACGGATGACATTATTCGCACTGTGCAAGGCTTCGCTGCTGAAGATAGCGGCGAGAAACCAGCCGCTGCTGCTTGGAAAGGTACCTCGAGAAATGTTGGGGTGGGTTCACAAATCTTAGCAAGTTTGGGTGTCAAACAAATGCGCTTGTTGAGCCAACCCAAACGTTACCATGCATTGTCGGGTTTTGGGCTCGAAGTGGTCGATTACGTTTCGGAATAACAAAAATAAGCTGACAAGGCCGCTTTTGTGCTATCATATGCGGCCTTTTTCTTTAGAGTTCAAATCAACGAGGATTTCCCATGCAAGTGATTGAAGCTGGCTTTTCTGCCAAAGGTAAAAAGTTTGCCATTGTCGTGGCTCGTTTTAATAGCTTTATCGTGGAGAGCCTGCTGGAAGGTGCTGTCGACACACTGAAGCGCATTGGCAATGTTGATGATGCTGATATCACTGTGATCCGTATCCCTGGCGCTTTCGAACTGCCATTAGCAGTGCAGAAAGTGGCTGCCAGCGCTAAGTATGATGGCGTCATTGCCTTGGGCGCTGTGATCCGTGGTGGCACCCCACACTTTGAATATGTTGCAGGCGAATGCACCAAAGGCATCGCACAAGTGATGATGCAGTACGGTTTACCTGTTGCATTTGGTGTTTTAACTGTAGAAAGTATTGAACAAGCGATTGAACGTGCTGGAACTAAAATGGGTAACAAAGGCGGTGAAGCCGCTATGTCGACTCTAGAAATGGTTAACGTTCTGGCACAACTGTAGGATTTTTCATGAAACCAAACGCACGTCGCCAGTCTCGTTCGCTGGCTGTTCAAGGGGTATATAGCTGGCAAGTCAGCAAAAACCCAATTGGAGATATCGAGCAACAATTGTTGCTTGAACAAAATACCAAGCATTTGGATGTTGGCTATTTCCAAGATGTTCTGCGCGGTGTTGCCGTCAATTATGCTGTGCTCGATGAAGCGGTTAAACCGTTCATTGACCGGCCATTTGAAGAAATTGATTTGGTCGAAAAAGCCATTCTGCGCGTTTCTGCTTACGAGTTAAAATTCCGCCTTGATGTGCCTTATAAAGTCATTATCAATGAAGCGATTGAATTAGCGAAAGCATTTGCTGCTGACGATAGTCACAAATTCGTCAACGGCATCCTCGACAAAGCAGTCAAACTACTGCGGCCCAATTGATGGA
>CAZIPG010000119.1:0-9059 GCA_964540955.1 uncultured Rheinheimera sp. | reverse complement strand
TTATCGATGAAATTCATACCATGGTTGGCGCGGGTAAAGCAGATGGGGCCATGGATGCGGGCAATATGTTAAAACCGGCCCTGGCGCGCGGCGAGTTACATTGTTTAGGTGCCACCACTTTAGATGAGTATCGAAAATACATTGAAAAAGATGCAGCATTAGAGCGTCGCTTCCAAAAAGTGTTGGTGGAAGAACCAACTGTGACCGATACCATTGCTATTCTGCGTGGCTTAAAAGAACGTTATGAACTGCATCATGGGGTTGATATTACTGATACCGCCATTATTGCGGCGGCAACTTTGTCTCATCGATATGTCGCCGATCGGCAATTACCTGATAAGGCAATTGATTTGATTGATGAAGCGGCATCCAGCATTCGCATGCAGATGGATTCAAAACCGGAAGAATTAGATCGGCTAGAGCGTCGGATCATCCAGTTGAAGCTGGAAGAAAATGCCATGGCGAAAGAAACCGATGAAGCCAGTATCAAACGTCGAGAAGCCATTTTAGAGCAGATCCTCGAGTTGGATCAGAAATACAATGAGCTTGATGAAGTCTGGACTTCCGAAAAAGCGGCATTACAAGGCACACAAAGTATCAAAGCGGATTTAGAACAAGCGCGGCTCGATATGGAAGTCGCCCGTCGTGCCGGCGATTTAAATCGAATGTCACAGTTAAAGTATGAACGCATCCCCGCATTGGAAAAACGTCTCGATTTAGCAGCGCAGGCCGAGATGCATGAGATGACGCTGTTGCGGAATAAAGTAACCGAGCAAGAAATCGCCGAAGTCCTGTCAAAAGCGACTGGTATTCCGGTCAGTAAGATGTTGGAAGGGGAGCGCGATAAGTTATTACGCATGGAGCAATCGCTCGCGCAACGGGTGGTTGGGCAAACTGAAGCAGTGAGCGCTGTCTCGAATGCGATCCGCCGTTCGCGAGCTGGGTTGTCAGATCCAAATAAACCTATCGGCTCCTTCTTATTCTTGGGCCCAACAGGTGTGGGTAAAACTGAATTAACCAAGGCTCTGGCGCATTTTCTGTTTGATAGTGAAGAATCGATGGTCCGCATTGATATGTCGGAGTTTATGGAAAAACATGCGGTTTCTCGCTTAGTCGGTGCGCCGCCAGGATATGTTGGCTATGAAGAGGGCGGTTACCTCACTGAGGCAGTCAGACGACGCCCTTATTCAGTGATTTTGCTCGATGAAATTGAAAAGGCGCATCCCGATGTGTTCAACATTTTATTGCAAGTGCTGGATGATGGCCGCTTGACGGATGGTCAAGGTCGCACGGTGGATTTCAAAAATACCGTCATTATCATGACTTCTAATTTGGGCTCCGATCTAATCCAAGAGCATTATCATGAGCAAAGTTATGAACAAATGAAGCAGATGGTCATGCAGGTATTAACCCAGCAATTTAGACCCGAGTTTATTAATCGGGTCGACGAAACTGTTGTTTTCCATCCGCTTGATAATGCTCAAATTAAGCATATCGCTTCGATTCAATTGCAACGACTGCGGCAACGATTGGCTGACAGACAATATCAATTGGAGGTGAGTGATGAAGCGTTGTCATTGATTGCTGCAGTTGGCTTTGATCCAGTGTTTGGGGCAAGACCTTTGAAAAGAGCTGTGCAGCATTATGTTGAAAATACTCTCGCGCAGAGTCTGCTGCGCGGTGATATTCAACCAAACAGCACCATTGTGATTGATGTAAAAAATGGCGAGTTAAGTGTCAGTGCGAAAAATTAGCATTGATTGATGATGAGCCCATTCATCTTGCCGGTGGATGGGCTTTTTTACATCCAATCATCAGATTGCAGCCTTAAAAATGGAACTATTAAGGTCAGTTTTTATTACAAAAGAGCGAAATTTGTTGTTCAGCCAATTTACGATGTTTGATGATTTCTTCTTTCGTTAGCAATTGGGTGGTGCCATCCGAGTTTTTTTCGTAAAGCGGTTCATCTTGCGCCAAAAGCTGTAAGTTATTGCGGGCTTTATCACAATTGGTTCTTTTTTCTTCAGGAGTCAAATTGGCCAGTAATTCCGCTAACTGCGGGTCTTTTGCTGCATCAATTTCTGCTTTACCAACTCTTCGATTGTTGGCGATGGAGATGGTCTCGTAAGGCAAATCTTTAGGTGGCACAAAACCCACGTGGAGTTGGTTATTATTGTCACGCCACCGGTACATGATGCTGTCTTCGGCCAGTACAGGGAAAACACTGAGCGTTAACAACAAGATAATTTTGAGGTTCATCAGATTACTCCTTTAACTAGGTCCTTCAGATCCTAGAAAAAGTGTAAGCCAATATTCGCAAGAACGGAAATTGCGCGATTAAAATTTGTGCGGTTTGCCAAGGGGGAATTGTCAGTATGCCGAGCCTATTGGCGAAGATGAAGCCTTAATGGTAGAGTAAAACAAAATCAAGTTATTGATTTTAATAATGGAGGTGTTGATGTCTATCGCTAGCATTATGAGCAAGAAGGTCATAGTCACTCAAGAAGATGCCACACTGGCAAGCTTACGCAACATCTTCACTCAATCAAAATTTCAACATGTTCCTGTGGTAAATGCCATGCATCAGGTCATTGGCATCGTCTCAGTCAAGGATTTTTATAAATCGCTTTCACCCGTGATCGATTCAGGATCAGAAAGAACTGCAGAGATGTTTGTGCAAGGACGAAAAGTTCGCAGCATTATGACGACGCCGGTAGTGACGGTGCGCAGTGATATGTCAGTGATTGCCGCCGCATCTTTGCTGATTGATAAAAATATCAGTTGTCTAGTGGTTGTTGATGAAATGTCACGCATTCTCGGTATTGTCTCTTGGAAAGATATTTTGCGTCTGATTGTGCAGCGCCATCATGTGAAAAAGCGGCGGGAAGAAGAAGAGGAGTAGTGTCTCCCCTTGTTTTTTATGGCAACATCCCCATGTTAACCACTCTTTTATCCGATTAAGGACCTCAATTGAGCCAGCTTCTTACTGAACGTTTATCCCAACTACAAGCGGCAACTTGGAAGACAACTATCCAAGGGATCCGTCGCGGTATTGAGCGAGAAACTTTGCGGGTCAATCCAAACGGGACGCTAGCCCAAACAGATCATCCCAAAGCACTGGGCTCTGCCTTAACTCATCCGCTGATCACCACTGATTTTTCGGAAAGTTTATTAGAGTTTATTACTCCGGCACAGTCTGATATTGCGACAACAATTGCGCAACTTGAGGATATCCACCGTTTTGCCGTGCGGCAAATTGGCGAAGAGCGACTAGGTGCGGGCAGTATGCCTTGTTACATCGCTCATCAGGATGAAATTAGGCTGGCGCAATATGGTTCTTCCAATGTCGGTCGAATGAAAACTTTATATCGGCAAGGGCTGAAAAACCGCTACGGCTCGATGATGCAAGCCATCTCAGGAGTGCATTTTAACTTTTCAATTCCCGATGCATTTTGGCAGCATTATCAAGAGCTGGTCGGGGATAAGTCGGACCAAGCTGAATTTGTTTCGGAACAATACCTGGCACTCATTCGAAACTATAAACGCTATGTTTGGTTGATTGTCTACTTATTCGGTGCCTCTCCTTCGTTATGTCGGTCATTTTTGGAAGGTCGAGCCAGTAAATATCCTTTCCAAAAATTGGGCGAGGGTTCGTTGTATTTACCTTATGCGACTTCACTGCGGATGAGTGATTTAGGGTATACCAATTCCGCTCAGTCAGCATTGGCGGTGAGTTACAACAGTCTGGTGGAGTATATTCAAGGCTTGCAAGACGCAATTTCGACGCCATCAAGCGAGTATCAATCGATTGGTGTTAAAGTCGGTGATGAATACCAGCAATTAAATGCCAATATCCTGCAGATTGAGAATGAATTCTACTCGACCATTCGGCCGAAACGTACCATTCAAAGCGGCGAGCGCCCGACTTGCGCATTATCTAAACGCGGCGTTGAATATATTGAAGTGCGGGCACTGGATGTGAACCCATTTAGTCCTGTCGGCATTGATGAATCACAAATGCGCTTCTTGGATGTCTTCTTGTTGTATTGTTTGTTGCAAGAGAGCCCGAGTTTATCGCAAGAAGAGCAGGCAGTTGCCGACAGCAATTTGAAAAAAGTAGTGGCTGAAGGTCGTCGCCAAGGTTTGGATCTGATTGATCAAGGCGCACCAAGATTAATGCAAGATTGGGCTGAACAGTTATTTGCTGAGTTGTTGCCAATTGCCCATTGGTTGGATGAAAGTTTTGGCGCTGATAATTACGCAACTGTTGTGAAGCAATATTACGTCAGCCTCTTAAATCCGGCGCAGACTTTGTCAGGGCGGATTTTGGCTTTACAACAACAAGAAGGCAGCGCCGATGTTTTAACGAAGTTATCTCAAGGCTATAAAGATTATTTTCTTGCCGGTGATTTCAAAATCTACCAACAAGCAGATTTTGAAGAAATGGCGACAACTTCTTTAGCTGAACAGCAAAAAATTGAAGCGCAAGACGAACTCAGCTTCGATGCTTATATCGAACATTACTTCACTGAAAAACCTTGCATCTAATTGGTAGCTAGAAAAAAAATCGGCCACTTTCGTGGCCGTAAAACTAAGGATTGGGAGAATCCAGGGATGAAAACAAAAACTTGGCAGAATCCATTCACTCAGTTAGAAGCCTACTGATGATTAAAGTTCAGAAAATAATTCAAATATTTTCAAATAATTTTAAGTCTTTAATTTATTTGGGAATTTCTTTAGTGTTGACGGGCTGTGCTACAGCAATCCCTCGTCAACCTGACAATATCTGTGCCATTTTTGAACAGCATGAAGAATGGTATGAAGCATCGGATTCGATGCGAAAACGCTGGCAAGTACCAATTCATGTCCCCATGGCAATGATGTTTCAAGAAAGTGGTTTTCGGGAAGATGCAAGGCCACCGATGGAATACTTTTTAGGGTTTATTCCAATCGGTCGAGCCAGCAGTGCTTATGGTTATGCTCAAGTCAAAGACGAAACTTGGGCTGATTACCAACGCCAAGCCGGCGCCAGTTTTGCCAGTCGTGATGAGTTTGAAGATGCGATTGATTTTATGGGGTGGTACATCCATCGAAGTTGGCAAATTAATAAAACTCCCAAACATGATGCCTATCGGCAATATTTGAATTATCACGAAGGGTGGGGCGGGTATAAACGCGGGACTTACCACAAAAAAGCCTGGCTGAAATCGGTAGCGACCAAAGTGCAGAGCAGGGCTGAACGATATCGTCAGCAGTTAAATCGTTGTGAGAAAGATTTGCAAAAAGGCTTTTGGGACTGGTTTTAACCCCAAGGATTAGTCAAAAAAACTAGGTTTCAGAGCCAAAGCCCTATAAATTAATTAGGGCTTTTTGGTAAGAATTTCACAGACTTAATCATGTTGTCTTGCACTTCAAGAATTTCAATCGGGTGACCTAACAGTTTTAAACTGACATCAGCTTCAGGTAAATCTTCTAAATACTCAAGGATTAATCCATTTAAAGTTTTAGGTCCATCCGTGGGCAAGTTGAGGTTCATCTCGCGATTCAGATCGCGTAAGTTGATACTGCCATCGACAATAAAACCACCGTCATCTTGTGATTTGATTTCTTCGTTATGGCTTTCAGCCACATCTGTGGTGAACTCACCGACAACTTCTTCCAAAATATCTTCTAAAGTAACTAACCCTTGAATATCGCCAAACTCATCCACGACCAAGCCAATTCGTTCTTTGGATTGTTGGAATTTATGGAGTTGGGTGTTTAAAGGAGTGCCTTCTGGGATGAAGTAAATATCGTGTACGCTACGCAGCAGAGTTGCTTTGCTCAGCTGTTCTTTCAGCAAGAGCCGCATGATGTCGCGGGTATGTAGGAAACCTATCGCATCATCCATCGAATCGCGGTACAACAAGATACGGCTATGTTGTGTGATGGACAATTCATGCACAATTTCTTTCCAATCCGCATTGATATTGACGCCTATCAACTCATTGCGGGGTACCATAATGTCCTCAACGGTGGCTTTTTCTAAATCCAGAACGCCCACCAGCATGCTTTGATGTTGCGATGGCAACATGGCACTGGCCTCATGCACAACCGTCCTCAATTCTTCGTTGCTTAAACTATTGCCGCGATGCTGATCGGCACTCACGCCAATTAAACCCAAAAAGCCATTACAAATTTTATTGACGGTAAAGACTGCAGGATAGAGCAGTGTCATTAGTGGTTTTAGAATAATCGTACTAGGGAATGCGACTCGCTCAGGGTGTAAAGCTGCTAAAGTTTTCGGCGTGACTTCGCCAAAAATAAGCACAATCAGTGTTAATGCCACTGTGCTAACGGCCAAGCCATAATCACCAAATAATCGAGTACAAATGATAGTGCCAACGCCTGATGCAGCAATGTTCACTGCATTATTGCCGACCAGAATAAGACCAATCAATTGATCGCGACGTATGATGAAATTCATAGCGCGTGTTGCGCCACCATGCTTCTGATTTGCAAGGTGTTTTAAACGGTAAGGATTGAGCGCCATCATCGCAGTTTCGGTGGCGGAAAAATACCCGGAGCAGATCACCAAAATACCAAGGATCACGCACAAAGTACTGGTCGATATTTCATCCAAAACAGTTGAGCCTCTTTAACAATGTGATAGGAAGTATTAGGCGATCTAGGGTTCCCTCGTCAAGGAACTTATCAGCTAAGTAATACCTCGCGGACAAATCGACTGCCAAAATAAGCCAGGGTCAACAGGATGCTTGCGATAATGAGAATTGTATTAGCAACCCGTCCACGCCATCCCGCGCGCCGGTTGCCGATGATTAAAATCACAAATCCCATGAAGGCTAATGAACTTAATATATTTTTATGCAGATGCTGGACTGCAAAAAATTGTTCACTAAAGACGGCACCACTTAGTAAAGTAACACCAAGCAGCAGCGTACCTAGCGAAATCAATCTAAATAACAGTTGTTCTGCTTGCATCAGCGGTGGCAGTACTGTGCCCGTCGCAATCGGATTTTTTTGCTTTAATTGATGACTGATATAACTGACTTGGAACGAGTACAGGGTTGCCATTATCAGAATGACATAACTAATAAAAGCAATCAGGATATGCAGCAGCAGCCATGGGCTTTGCTCAAAATGATGCAACAGTGTTCCCGCAGGAAGTATCAACACCAAAAACTGTACTAAAGCCGCAAATCCATAAACAATCGGCAGTAGCAATAAAATTGGCGTTCTGAGCGCAGTCACCGTAAATGAAAGAGTGATCAGCCAGCATACTAAAGAACTCACGTTCATCAGACTAAAATTTTGGCCTTCAGCTGTGAATAAACTTTGGCTGAGCGCCAGCATATGAGCCACAACACCTAAAGTAGCGGCGCTAAACAGTAACTTTAATCTTGGGCCTTGCACATGATACAGCCTTTGCGTCACGACGAAGGCAGCAAGACCATATGCGCACAGCGCTATCAAAGAGAATACAAATGATGACATGCGAAAAATTCCAATTTTGCAGCATAGAAATCCTATTGTATGGCAAGCCACATAAGAATGACAGTGTTGGAGGCTGACGGAACGACTTCACTTTGTTATAATTGCCGCCATTTTTGATTAAGTTGGTATGTTCGCATGTTTCAAAACCTGTCTGATCGCTTAACCCAAACGCTAAAAAATATCAGCGGTCGTGGTCGCCTTACCGAAGACAATATTAAAGAAACCCTCCGCGAAGTGCGGATGGCCTTGTTAGAAGCCGACGTTGCTCTGCCCGTGGTTCGTGATTTTGTCAATCAAGTCAAAGAACGTTCAGTCGGCCTCGAAGTCAGTAAAAGCTTAACGCCTGGTCAAGAGTTCTTAAAAATCGTCCGTAAAGCACTTGAAGAAGCGATGGGCGATGCCAACGAAGAATTAGCACTGAATTCGCAACCACCTGCAGTGGTATTGATGGCTGGTTTACAAGGGGCGGGTAAAACCACCTCGGTCGGTAAGTTGGCGAAATTTTTAAAAGAACGGAAAAAGAAAAAAGTGATGGTCGTTTCAGCGGACGTTTATCGTCCTGCGGCGATCAAACAGCTCGAAACGCTGGCAAAAGACGTCGCTGTTGAATTTTTTCCAAGCGATATTTCGCAAAAACCAGTGGATATTGTCAATGGCGCGATTCAAGCCGCGAAACTTGGTTTTTATGATGTTTTGTTAGTCGATACCGCTGGTCGTTTGCATGTCGATACTGACATGATGGACGAAATTAAAGCCTTGCATGCGGCAATTAATCCCATCGAAACTCTGTTTGTTGTAGATGCGATGATCGGTCAAGATGCGGCGAACACGGCCAAAGCTTTTAATGAAGCATTGCCTTTAACCGGGGTTATTTTAACTAAAGCGGATGGTGATGCTCGCGGTGGTGCTGCGTTATCGATTCGTCATATTACTGGCAAACCTATCAAGTTTATTGGTATGGGTGAAAAAACGGATGCACTAGAGCCGTTCCACCCCGATCGCATCGCTTCTCGCATTTTGGGCATGGGCGATGTGCTCAGCTTGATTGAAGAACTTGAGCAAAAGGTCGACCGTGAACAGGCAGCCAAAGTTGCTGCGAAAATGATGAAAGGGCAAGGTTTTAGCCTCGAAGATTTTCGTGATCAATTAGTGCAGATGCGCAGCATGGGCGGCATGATGTCGATGCTGGATAAATTGCCGGGTATGAAAAATTTACCGGCAGGAGCGAAAGACCAAATTAATAATAAGAGCTTCAACAAAATGGAAGCCATTATTAATTCGATGACGCCAAAAGAGCGGCAATTTCCTGATTTGATTAAAGGTTCGCGTAAAAAACGCATTGCAGCCGGTTCCGGCACTCAGGTGCAGGACGTCAATCAGCTGTTAAAGCAGTTTACCCAAATGCAGAAGATGATGAAGCAGATGAGCGGCAAAGGCGGCATGATGAAAATGATGCGGGCCATGGGCGGTAAATTACCACCCGGTTTAGGTGGCGGCCGCTGAGGCCTGTTGCCGTTTTATCAATCAGGGCCATTGCTGTGCAATGGCCCTGTCGTTTGTTGCTG
>CAZIPG010000118.1:1058-9063 GCA_964540955.1 uncultured Rheinheimera sp. | reverse complement strand
GGCATGGCTTAGTCGGTTTTCATCAACAAAGTATCAACTTCAAAGCTGTTGGTGAAGAAGCTTTTACCCCAGCATCGAAGACTGATTCTTTCGCCTTATTTGTATTGGAAGAACGTGATTTTAACGATGTAACTGCGAAGTTGGGCGCGCGCTTAGAGAGAACTCGTCACAAGGTTGATGAACTAGTTGTTTCTGATGAACTGACTGTTTTTGGCAATGATACCGCATTAAATGCGTTCAGTACTTCGACTGGCTTGGTCTGGAAATTCCATCCCGGCTTTCATTGGACCGCGAATTACAGCCATGCTGCGCGAGTGCCAAGCGCCAGTGAGATTTACTCGAACGGCCTCCATTTAGCAACGAGCACTTATGAGTTAGGCACTGCTTATCAATTCTCCGAAGATGGTGAGTTAGAACTGTCGGAGCAACAAGTGCAACGTGAAGTTTCTAACAACATCGATATTGGTTTTCACAAAATCAATGGCAATCTGACATTCAGTTATAACTGGTTCTTCAATCGTGTAAATGACTTTATCTATCAAGCGGATACAGGGTTCACTTTAGAAGATCTTCACCACCATGATGAAGAGCCTGTCGGTGAGGAACCTGTTGATGAAGAGCATGAACATCACGATGAATATGCGATTTATCAATATGTCCAGCGAGATGTTGATATGTATGGTATGGAATTTTCGATGACCTACCGCTTCAATGAATCTCACCAAGTGCTAGCGTTTGCCGATACCGTTCGTATTGAACTGCGTGATGGCGGCAACCTGCCGCGCGTATCCCCGACCAAATACGGGGTCGAATATCAATATGATGTGATGAATTGGCAATTAGTCGCAGGTGCCACGCGCTATGCAGCCCAGAATCGTATAGCTGGCGAGGAAACCCCTACAGCAGGTTATACCTTAATTGATATCTCGTTGAACTATGAGTTCGCCTTAGAAAACGTTGATGTGACAGCCTATATTCGTGGCAATAATTTGACCGATGAATTAGCTCGAGTCCATACCAGCTTCTTGAAAGAAGATGTGCCATTACCTGGGCGGGCAATTAGCCTTGGCGTCACCGCACGTTTCTAACTATCAACTCTAAGAACAACAAAGGGCGAAAATTCGCCCTTTGTTGTTTTAACACCTAGTGATTTTAGAGGGTTAAGATTAAGTTTTGCAAAACTTCACATTTTGATGTTAATTAAACCTGATTGCCATTTCATTGCGGATACTGAGCTGCAATGAGCTGCCGGATCAGTTGCAACGGGTGGAGTGGCTTAAATCCTTCATAACGCTTCACTTGACTACGACAGGAAAAGCCAGTTGCAAGAATAAAACCTGCGGGTGTGTTAGCGATCGGTTGCTGCCAACTTAAGTCATAAAGATCACGACTATTTTCTTGGTTTTGTAGTTCATGGCCATAGGTGCCAGCCATACCACAACAGCCAACGGCGATTGGTTTAATGGATAATCCTGCTTTTTGAAAGATTTGTACCCAAGTTTGTTCTGTTACAGGTAAGGCAGTTTTTTCTGTGCAATGCGCAAACAATTGATAAGTTCCCATCCCGCTTAATGTCGGAATTTGCTGAGTGGCCAGCCACTCATGGAACAACTGCACTTTAAAATCACCGCGGCTATCTCCCAACGCTTTGTTATATTCATCGCGATAAACTAGCACCAACGAAGCATCCAAGCCCAACATTGGTAGATTGAGCGCATGTAATTGATTTAAAAAATCAGCGGCAGATTTAGCGACTTTGGCAAACTCCGCCAAAAATCCTTTGACATGTTGCGGCTTACCATTGGGTAAAAATGGCAACAAAATTGGGTTCAAGCCTAAGCTCTGGATGAGATGCATAGCATCTTCCACCAAATCGGCTTCATAAAAACTGGTGAAAGGATCTTGCACCAATAGAACGACTTTACTGCGCTCTGACTCTGGCATGGCTTGCAGAGTCGCTAAATCAAACCCTTGGAAAACAGCTATCCGCTTGGTAATAGCCGGTACCGATAATTGCGGGGTATCGACATAGCCAATGGTATTTTTGATGAACCAAGCACTGAGTGGATTGCCAGTTAACCAATTCACTAACCGAGGTGCCTTGGCAAAATAAGGAGCACTGCGTTCGATGCTACCAACCAAATAATCTTTCATGGGTCGTAAGTATCGGCTGTGGTAAAGCTGCAAAAATCTTGCACGGAAAGACGGCACATCAACTTTGATTGGGCACTGTCCAGCACATGCTTTGCACGCTAAACACCCCTCCATTGCCTCCATGACTTCGTGCGAAAAATCCTGTTCACCTTGGTGTTTGGCACGAGTATTCTGCCATTTTTGCCACCAGCTGTGGGTTGATCCACCCGCTAATAATTTTTGCTCCTGCGCCAACACATCAACACCTTGATTCTGCATTAAACGCAGCCACTCACGCATTAACCCTGCACGACCTTTAGGGCTATGCCGTCTATCCTTGGTGACTTTGCTAGACGGACACATCGGCGAGTTTTCTTCATAATTAAAGCATAAGCCGTTGCCGTTGCAGCTGGTTGCGGACTCAAAGCTTTGGCGCACCACAATCGGTATTTGTTTATCGAAATAGCCGCGTTTTTGCCCATCAACACTGACTAATTCATCATTCGATTGCCACGGCGTACAAATTTTTCCTGGGTTCAACCGGTTATTAGGGTCAAACGATGCCTTGATACGACGAAGCTCGGTGAACAGCGTCTCGCCAAAAAATTCTGGCCCATATTCGCTGCGATAGCCTTTACCATGCTCACCCCACATCAAGCCACCGTATTTAGCAGTCAATGCAACTACTGCGTCAGAAACTTTACGCAGCAGTTTTTCATCGTGACTATCACACATGTCTAGTGCAGGCCGAACATGTAAAACCCCGGCATCAACATGGCCAAACATGCCGTAACTTAAGCCTTCGCTATCCAATAACGCTCTAAATTCGATAATGAAATCAGCTAAGTTTTCCGGAGGTACTGCAGTATCTTCAGCAAATGCAATTGGCTTACGCTGTCCTTTAGCATTACCAAGTAAACCTACAGCTTTTTTTCGCATTGTGTAGATTTGATTGATGGCGCGCTCATCGCTGGTGAGTTGATAACCAATAATGCCACCCTCGCCTGCATCAATAGCTTCATCTAAACGTTTCAGCAGGTTATCAACTTTTTGCTGCATTGCCTCGGCGTCTTCATCGTTAAACTCAACGACATTGAGGCCCTGCATTGTTTTACCTGGGACTTCTTCAATTAAGGATTTAACCTGATGCCAGACGATGTCATTCCGTGCTAAATCAAGTACTTTACTATCGACTGTTTCAACTGAGGTTGCATTTGCTGCAACTAAAAAAGGAGCATTGCGTAAAGCACTGACAAAACTGTCATACTTGACGTTAATTAACGTTTTATAGCGCGCGATTGGCGTGACATTGAGCTTTGCTTCAGTGACAAAACCTAAAGAACCTTCTGAACCCGTAATCAAGCGGGATAAATCAAAAATTGTTTGCGAGTTGTTCCAAACATGCTCTAAATCGTAACCGGTTAAAAAGCGATTAAGACGAGGGAATTTCTCTAAAATCAATTGACGAAATTCAGTACAGGTTTGGATTGCTTGCCGATACACTCGCCCTTCTGTTGAGTCAACCTCAGCTTTGGCTTTGGCATCTTCCGCAGCAAGCGGTTCGGTAGAAAGCACCGTGCCATCAATCAACACAGTGGTCAATGCCAATACATGATCACTGGTTTTGCCATAAACTAACGAGCCCTGACCTGAGGCGTCCGTATTAATCATGCCACCAATGGTTGCTCGATTTGAAGTGGATAAATCGGGTGCAAAGAAAAAGCCATGCGGTTTTAAGAATGCATTCAATTGATCTTTAATAACGCCAGATTGCACACGAACCCAGCGCTCTTCTGCATTAAATTCAATGATTTCTCGCATATGACGGGATAAATCAACCACAATGTGCTGAGTTAACGACTGGCCGTTGGTGCCAGTACCGCCGCCTCTTGGTGCAAACTTCAATGCTTGAAAATCTGGTTCAGCAGCAATAATGGTTAGCAAGACCAAATCGTCTTGATGCTTAGGCAAGAGCACTGCTTGCGGCAATTGCTGATAAATACTGTTATCAGTGGCGACTGCGAGTCGCGCACCATAACTGGTTTCAATATCACCAGCAAATCCAGCTTCTCCCAAACGTTGGCAGAAGGCATTTACTGTCTTATCTAAAAGTTGTTCAGGAGCAATCTTCGGGATCATAAGCAATACATTGAATTCTGGATGGCTGAGTATACCATTTGATACACACCGATTTTAACAAGAAGTCACAAAACCAATGACTTTTATTCGGGCGTTCGCTTCACTTCGATCACTTCTGTTTTAACAATTTCACCTTCAAACACGCGACCTTGACTGGAGCCATCGCTAGCGCTTTGCTGCTGAGAACGATAATAGCTTTCCGCTTGCTGCATTTGTTTCAGAAATTTCCGTTTTTTCCACCAGAGCCAAGGCAATAATAAGACACCTAGCGTCAGTAAAATGAAAAATAGCCAAACGCCGACAAAAAGTAACAGCGCTGCTCCTGCCAGAATTGCCAACAATGTAATGATGCTGCCAAGTGGACCTTGATTTTTAAATTTGATGCGAAACCCTTGGGTATTTTGTCGCCATTGCTGACTCATAGTTAATCCTTATCATATTCATTACCCTAGGATATGGGGGCAAATATAATAAATTCTAGCATTCTGCTTGAGATGTCTGTAACAAGTTATGACAAATATCACCAACACTTTGTAATGGGTCTTCGTTGATTCATTTTTGTAATGTCGCGACATCTTTAAGCAAAAAAAAACCGTTGCAAGCAACGGTTTTTACTAATTTACAGTCTAATTTTGTGACTTGACGGTACAGCGTTTCAATTGCCACACCCGTTCTACATAATCTTCAATAGAACGGTCAGAAGTAAATTTACTAACACTTGCGGTATTTAAAATCGCTTTGCGAGCCCAACCCGCTTTATCGCGATACCATTGGTCAATTTTTTGCTGAGCTTCGACGTAAGAAGCGAAATCTGCCAACACCAGATAATGATCGCCGCCATCGAGTAAGCTGCGCTTAATCGCTGCAAGTTCACCTGGTTTACCTGGAGTGAAATAATCAGTCTCAAGCCAATCCAGAATTGCTTTCAATTCCGGGTTGTTCGCATAGTAATCCCAGCTACTGTAACCTTTGGCGTAGAGTGCTTTGACTTCATCAACAGACAAACCAAAGATTGCAATATTATCCAACCCTACTTCTTCGGCGATTTCAATATTTGCGCCATCCATAGTACCGATGGTGATGGCACCGTTTAACGCAAGTTTCATGTTGCCAGTACCCGAAGCTTCTTTCCCTGCAGTTGAGATTTGCTCAGATACGTCCGCAGCTGGGATCATTTTTTCCGCCAAGCTGACGCGATAGTTCGGCATAAACACCACTTTGAGGCGGTTTTTCACGCGTTTATCATTATTGATTTTGTCGGCAATCTTGTTGATGGCGTAGATAATCTCTTTTGCCAGCTTATAGCCAGGAGCAGCCTTCGCACCAAACAAGAACACACGTGGCGTCATATCATAGTTGGGATCTTGTAAAATCCGACGATATAAAGCGAGGATGTGTAATAAATTCAAATGCTGACGCTTGTATTCATGTAAACGTTTGATTTGCACATCAAACAATGCATGAGGGTCAATATCAACACCCGTTAAACGTTTCACTTCTAACGCTAAATCAGCTTTGTTCTGCTGTTTGATGGCCATAAATGCATCTTGCATTTTTGGATCATCTGCATGCGGTTTTAACTTTGCTAAATCAGTAAGTTGCGTTGGCCACTCTTTGCCAATGGTATTATCTAATAATTTTGACAAGCGCGGATTACAGGCTTTCAACCAACGACGAGGAGTCACACCATTGGTAATGTTGGTGAATTTATCTGGCCATAAAGCCACCATTTCTGGGAAGAGATCCGATTTAACTAAATCAGAATGGACTTGCGCCACACCATTGACACGGAACGAGCCAACGACTGACAAATGGCCCATACGAACCATCGGTTCATGACCCTCTTCAATAATGGATAACTTACGTTTCTTCTCAACGTCCCCCGGCCATTTTACATCCACTTGCTCTACTAAAAAGCGGCGGTTGATTTCATAAATAATTTCGATATGACGGGGTAATACTTTTTCGAACAAGCGAACAGGCCAGCGCTCCAACGCTTCCGGTAACAGCGTGTGGTTGGTATATGCAAACACATGCTGACAGATGTTCCATGCTTCATCCCAACCCATTTCAGCACGGTCGACTAAAATACGCATTAATTCGGGAATGGCAACGGCAGGATGCGTATCATTCAGTTGGATAGCGACTTGTTGACTAAACGCAGACCAATCATCGCCATGCGCACGTTTGTAACGACGGATGATGTCTTTAAGCGAACTGGAGCAAAAGAAATATTGTTGAATTAAACGTAACTCTTTCCCAGCTTCAGTTTCATCGTTTGGATAAAGAACTTTCGAAATGGTTTCTGCTTCGATATTTTCCCGTGCCGCATCGATATAACCGCCTGAGTTAAAGACGTCCCAGTTGAAGAAATCACTGGCACGGCTTTCCCATAGACGTAACACGTTGACTGAACTGCCGTTATAACCTACCACAGGAATATCCCAAGGCACAGCTTTGATGATCCGACCTGGATGCCACACTTTTTTCATGTTGCCTTGTAGATCGTATACAGTTTCAACATACCCATAAACAGAGATTTCTTGCACTGACTCAGGACGACAAATTTCCCAAGGGTTGCCGTATTCACGCCAACTGTCTGGACGCTCTATTTGAAATCCATGCTGGAATTCTTGTTTAAATAAACCATGTTCATAGTGAATACCGTAGCCGATTGCTGGATAATTCAGTGTGGCCATTGAATCGATAAAACAGGCTGCAAGGCGACCTAAACCGCCGTTACCCAGCGCCATGTCTTCTTCTTGTTCTTCCAAATCGGCAATATCTAGCCCCAATTCTGCTAGGGCTTGTTTTGCAACCTCATAACAGCCGATGTTGTGCAAGTTATTACTAAACAACCGCCCCATCAGATACTCAAGGCTGAAATAATGCACAGCTCGGGTATTTTGTTGATAATGCGTTCGTTGAGTGGTGCGAAGACCGTCATAAACATATTCGTTGATTGCGGCGCAAGTTGCTCGCCACCATGATTGCGGGCTGGCTTTGTTTACATCAGTTCCGAGGGTGCCATAAAGATGATGGATAATTTTCTCTTTTAACTCTGCAGCGGTCGGTAGTTTGGTTACTGCTACATCTGCTTGTTTACTGACTGATGTCTTGCTCATGTGTGTATTCCAGTTTGCCTGTGATAAGCCGTCTTATTGCGGCAATCAAGGTAGTCGGCAGTGGTTTACCGACTACATTTTATAATTCTTGTAGTAAAATTACAGAATCAATCCGCATTCGTCAAGAAAACTGCAAAAACAAGCGAATTCGTGTAATTGAATTACATACGAATGCAATCTATTGACATCAACTTGAAATTTGTTGAAAGACTGAATCAACAAAAGCTTTAGCATCTTGTTCCAAGGTTGCTAAATGCGCTTCATCTTTGAAACTTTCAAGGTAAATCTTGTAGCTATTTTCCGTGCCAGAAGGTCTAGCCGCAAACCAACCATTTTGCGTTACCACTTTCACGCCGCCAATATCTGCTTGATTTCCCGGAGCTTTTGTCATCACGACAAGAATTGGATCACCAGCAAGCTCAGTTTGGGTGACGCTGGCAACATCCAACTTCTTCAAGGCGTTTTTTTGTGCCAAAGTTGCACTGGCGTCCAAACGTTTATAAATTGGTGCACCAAACTCAGCAGTTAATTCTTGATATAACACATAAGGATCTTTGCCTGTTTTGGCAAAAATTTCAGCCGCGAGCAATCCTAAAATAAAACCATCT
>CAZIPG010000118.1:0-1048 GCA_964540955.1 uncultured Rheinheimera sp. | reverse complement strand
CGCCTGCACTTTCTTCACCACCAAAAGCCACTTCACCTTGGTGTAAACCTGAGACAAACCATTTAAAACCAACCGGGACTTCATATAATTGTCTTGCTCTGCCCTGCACCACTCGGTCAATCAGTGCGCTTGAGACCAAAGTTTTGCCAATTTTTTTGTCAGCTTGCCAAGCTGGGCGGTTTGCTAACAGATAATTAATGGCGATCGCTAAATAATGATTGGGATTTAATAAGCCGCCCTGACGCGTGACGATCCCGTGTCTATCAAAATCAGGGTCATTTCCAATGCCAATATCAAACTGATCTTTGAGCTTAATGAGGTTAGCCATCGAATACGCTGAGCTGCAGTCCATTCGAATTTTGCCATCTTTATCGAGTGGCATAAAAGCGAATGCAGGATCTACTTTGTCATTAACGACCGTGATATCAAGTTCGTAGTGCCTGGCTATCGCTGGCCAAAATGCGATGCCTGAGCCGCCTAAGGGATCAACACCGATTTTGACGTTTGCTTGCTGAATTGCAGCAAAATCAATGACATTTGCTAAGTCGGCGACATAAGGTTCAACATAATCGTACTCAACAACCAACTTTGACTTTAGTGCCGCTTGATAATCCAGACAGCATACTTCTGCAAGGTTATTGGCGATTAGCTGATTCGCCCGATGTTCAATCCAGCTGGTGGCATCGGTATCTGCAGGTCCGCCATGGGGAGGATTATATTTGATCCCTCCATCAGAAGGTGGATTGTGCGAAGGCGTAATAATCAAGCCATCAGCCAATTCAGTAGTTCTGTTCTTGTTGTAACTTAAAATCGCATGCGAAATAACTGGCGTTGGCGTATATCCATGAGCTTGCTGGATCTTAACAGTGACACCATTGGCGACCAATACTTGCAAAGCAGTGCGGAATGCCGGTTCAGACAATGCATGTGTATCTTTCCCCAAAAACATCGGGCCGCTAAAACCTTGCAGTTTTCGATACTCAGCGGTGGCTTGGCAGATTGCTTTGATATGAAATTCATTAAAAGACGCTTCAGTCGCAACACCCCG
>CAZIPG010000117.1:7509-9070 GCA_964540955.1 uncultured Rheinheimera sp. | reverse complement strand
CTTGACGCTGTTGAGGCGGAGGGGGTTGTGATAACCATTCGGTGCCAGCCCCTGCATAGGTCAACAAGAGCCGCACTGCAATATGATCAGTGTGAAAACGTGGACACATTGGCTGGTCTAAGCGTTTTAAGCGAAAACCAACCGCAGAACAATCCATCAAACAAGTCAGCATTTCTGCTTGTAATACAATATCCTCCAGCATTAATTTTTTGCCGAACCCATCTGGCAGACGCTGTTCCAGAAGTTCTGAGAGTTCGGCAGGTGTAGCTACACTTTGCAGTGACGAAAAGTTGCTAGTGTCTTGGCTCACTAACTGCTCTGCATATGTTAAAAGTTCACGGGAAACCGAGCGTTGCCAAATGACTAAGTTGACATCAGCTGAAAATATTTCCGTTAGACCTAGTTGTTCTTGCTGTGAAACTTGCCGCATGTTGCGGAGGATTTGTAGTGCTGTCATTGCGCAAACTCAGTTTGAAATTGACTTGACCATTGCAACCATTGCTCTTTGCCTTCAGCAAGCTCATCATCAGTTAACAAACAAGCTGATAATTGCGCAAGTATTTGTTGTTTTGCTAAGTTTTGGCCAATAAACACCAGTTCTTGTCGGCAATCACCAAATGGGGCTATAAATGTTTGTTCAATCGCGAGTACCGTATCGGCATCGCTTGGCCAATCAATTCTTGGTACCGCATGCCAAAATAAACCCGCCATACCATAACGGGCAATTCCACCGGCTTGATGCCATTGCCAAGCATAATCAGGTTCAGTCGCCAGCCAAAAGTACCCCTTTGAACGCAATAACTTACCTTGCGGCCAATCTTGATGCAAAAAATCATAAAAACGCTGTGGATGAAATGGACGTCGCGCGGTAAATGCAAAACTACTAATGCCGTATTCTTCGGATTCGGGCTGGTGTTCACCTCGCAATTCCTTTAACCAGCCAGGTGCTTGCTGTGCTTTTTCAAAATCGAACAAACCAGTGCCTAAAACTTTATCAAGTGCGATTTCGCCATGCTTTGCTTGATAAATTAGGGCGGAACTATTGAGTTTTCGCAAAATGGCTTGTAGTTCAGCTAAATCATCTGCAGTTGCAAGATCTGATTTACTGATCACTAAGACATCACAAAACTCAACTTGCTCAATGAGTAAATCGGCGACACTGCGCTCATCATCATCACCCAAGCTTTCGCCTTTTTCTTGCAAAGAACTGGCTTCACGATAGTCTTTTAAGAAATTGACGGCATCGACCACGGTAACCATGGTATCGAGCCGTGCGATATCGGACAAACTAATACCATCTTCATCACTAAAGGTAAAAGTTTCAGCAATAGGCAAAGGCTCAGAAATGCCGGTTGACTCGATAACTAGGTAATCAAAACGGCTTTCTTTGGCCAAACGGCCAACCTCGAGCAACAAATCTTCACGCAGCGTACAACAGATACAACCATTACTCATCTCAACTAATTTTTCTTCTGCGCGGTTGAGACTGACCTCATTTTTGACGGTGGCAGCATCAATATTCAATTCGCTCATATCATTCACGATGACTGCAACACGTCTA
>CAZIPG010000117.1:0-7499 GCA_964540955.1 uncultured Rheinheimera sp. | reverse complement strand
AAATTTGGTTCAATAATGTGGTTTTACCTGCTCCCAAGAAACCAGAAAGGACTGTTACTGGCAGGCGATGGTCTACATGTTCGACTTGCATGATCAATTCTCAAAATGGATTATATGAAATGTTATACTATAACATTTATTTATTGCAACAGAGTTTTCTACAAGCAAACACTGTTGTGAGTCGTGGTTTTTGCAGAAAATTAAGTTCCATCGCAAAAAACTGCCGATTAGCCGTGAAGTCAAAAATTTGTAATCAGATTGTCGTGTGGAATTGAGATGCTTTGTCGGTTTTTTGAAAAGTAGTAGGAAATTGACATGACCTCAGATTTTGTTCGGAATATCCATATTCAAACAGCTCAACAAATGTGGCAAAAAGGTGCAAGCTTAGAAAAATTGGCTGAACATTTTTATCGGGTTGGTTTTAATGAATATGAAGTCACCACGCTTTTAGCAGAATTTGGCCAATTGTGTAATAAATCGCCCGATGAAGAATTTGCTTAACATTTTTAAATTCAGTTCAACTTTCAGCTAGGCTCATCTTGCAGCTACGCAAATTTTGCGATCGGACGCTTTTGCCTAAATTGGGGCGTAGCCCCAATTTTCTTTTGATCTAAAACAAAGGATGAACATTCAGGCTTTAGGTAGCAGAACCAAAATTAGAAATCAGCACCTATACTTGCGCAATTGAGTCTCAACCAAATACGCAAATTAGGATGTCGATGGATCCTGTCGAACTTCAACACTCGCATGAGCTTGTGGTACCTTTGCCCCGACTTCAGCTTGCTCAACAAACACTAGCCAGTGCCGATATTGCTGCACGTTTGAATGTCGCCCAAAAAGATGCTGCTCGACTATCCCTTAGCGCTAAAAATTTGGCTGTTGTCGCCATGCGGATGGGCAGTGCAGGGGTCGGCTTAAAAACGTTGTCTGGTTTCTATGATGATTTAGCTAAAGCGTCTATCAAAATTAGCCGGGAGATCAATGCGCAAGCAGGAATTATCGCCGCAAATTCAGTCACGCTCTGGCGAAAATTTGTTTTTTGTCGATGCCTGACGCGAGTTCAGGCCCAACTCGAGCCTGAACGAGATTTATTATTACAAGAAAAACTCCATCAAACCGAGCACTTGATCACTCAACTGACTGCGCAATCACAGGAGGGGGCTCGGCGGCTAGCCGCTGCAATTGATGTGCTTGATCAACAAATGAGAAGTATGCAGGTCATTGTCGTCAATGCCAGAATTGAGTCTTCAGCATTACCAGACTATCAAGCGCAACTTTCGGAACTTACCAGCCAAATTCAACGAGCCACAGAAGCGATTTTGCGTGAAGTGGCTTATTGTCGCCAAGGGTTAAAGGATCTACGATAGATGAAAGCCACTGAAATTTATCAAGATAAAACGCATTGCTGGACCATGCTTGGTCGGGATAGTAGCAAAGCAAACGGGATCATCGATACCAATCAGTATTTAATCCATAGTCAAGATGAAGCGATAATTCTAGACCCCGGTGGCATTGAATTGTTTGCACCGATGCTAGAAGCTTTGGTTAAAATCGTGCCACTTGCTCAGATCAAAACTTTGTTTGCATCTCACCAGGATCCTGACATTATCTCTTCTCTCGGTTTGTGGGATCAGATTTTAGATGGTGCAACTTTATTTAGCCCTTGGTTGTGGGAAGGCTTTATTCGTCATTTTGGCATGGAGCGAACCCAATTTGCAGGGATCCCTGACGAAGGAATGACCATCAATTTCCGTACATTCCAGCTGCAATGTATTCCTGCACATTATCTGCATTCTTCGGCCAATTTTCATATTTATGATGCGAAGGCAAAAATACTCTTCAGTGGTGATGTTGGTGCCGCTTTAGAATCGGTCGATAGCCCTCTTTATGTCGATGATTTTTCCAGTCATATCGAGAAAATGACGTTTTTCCATCAGCGGTGGATGCCGTCAGAGGCCGCCAAATTAGATTGGATCCGACGGGTCAGATTACTAGAAATTGATATGATGTGCCCACAACATGGACGAATTTTTCGTGGGGAAGCGGTACAACAATTTTTAAACTGGTTTGAAGCGCTTCCTGTTGGAATTGCGGTTCGTTAGTTATTACTTTGCATATTCCATTTAGGTAAAAGTTTTTTAATTCAGCAATCAATGAATCAAGTTGAAGAAAATCGAAGCCCGACCAGAAGCAGGCTTCGTTCATCTTAAAACGGGGTTATCCGACTTTGAATTGGCGTACTCGAGAATCCATGGTTTTCGCTAATAAGGTCAATGATTCACTGGAAACTTTTGTTTCATGCGCTCCAGCTGCATTTTGCAGGGCTAGATCACGGATATTCACCAAATTTCTATCCACCTCTCTAGCAACTGTTGCTTGTTCCTCAGCCGCACTGGCAATTGTTAAATTTTGATCACTGATCTGACTAATCGCTGTCGTGATCCGACTGAGTGCATCCCCAGCCTGTTGCGCTAATTGTAATGTACTGGTTGCTTTATCACTACTTTGTCCCATCGCCACCACGGTATGTTGCGTTTCTGTCTGAACTGTACGGATGGTTTGTTCAATGACTTTGGTCGATTCTTGCGTTCGATGCGCTAATGCTCGAACTTCGTCTGCGACGACGGCAAAACCACGTCCACTGTCACCGGCTCGTGCCGCTTCAATTGCTGCGTTGAGTGCTAATAAATTAGTTTGTTCGGCAATACTGCGGATCACATCTAAAACTGAACCGATTTCATTCACGCGATTGGATAGTTGTTCCACACCTTTTCTTGAAAGCTGTAACTCCTGTTCCAATGTTTGGATTGCAACAATAGTTTGTTGAACTTGCTGTTGGCCGTTTTTAGCGGTCATATCGGCATGATTTGAATCATTCGATGTCGCAGCAGCACTGCGTGCAACTTCTTCTATTGCGGTTGTCAGTTCGGTGACAGCAGTGGCCGCCATATCAACTTCGGAGCTTTGCTGTTGCATAATTTGTGCAGTCTGATCGGTGACATTGTGCAATTCTTGCGATGTTGAGGAGAGTTGTCGTGAAGATTGACTGATCTCACGAATGGTTTCCCGCAATTGTAACTGCATTTTGTCCATAGCTCGAATGAGTGCACCCGCTTCATCAGGGCTATTGTCATGGTAATCTTGGCTGAGATTGCCAGCAGCAATAGTTTCACTCATCGTCACTGCATTAGCCATTGGACCGGTTAATGAATGGGTAATTGCGTAAGCTAATCCTAGGCCTAATAATGTGGCGACTAAGATACTCAGCAAAATACTAAAGTTCGCTTGTGTCATACTGTCATAAGCTTGTTGACGCTGAGTATTTCCAGTATCCCGCTGATACGCTGCTAAATCTTGTAATCTTCCACTTAATATTTTTGCCGCTTCATTGAGTTGTTGTCGATTAAATAACAATGCTTTCTCGCGTTCTCCTTGTTGTATCAATGCGACTAGCGTTTTATATTGGGCGTCATATTGCTCTTTTGCCTCCAATACTTTTTCAAATACTGCTCGACCTGCCGGAGTTTTATGGAAATTTTCGGCTAATTTCGCTGCCTCATCGTAAGCTTGTTGGGCTTTATTAATATTCTGTTCGAATTGAGGTGTGCTTTGCCCGTTTGCATCGGCTACCCAATCGAGGATGTGGATGCGTTTTAGTTGAAATTCTCGATTCATATCACCCACTAACAGCGCGGCTGGCAAACGCCGTTCAGCAATGTTATTTAAATTCCCCTTAATGTTGTTGAGCTGAAAATAGGCGACTAAGCCAACGATAATACTTATCAGCACGAGTAAGCCAAAACCAATACTGAGCCGTTTGCCAATTTTGAATTGTCTTAATAGTGATGGATTGGACATTTGATACCTCATGACAACGAACTAGCGGAGACTTGAATGCATTGATTGTGCAGATGCAAATTCAAGTGATTGATGAATCTATCTTACTTCTAAAGCTAGTCCTGAAAACTGGAAAAAGAAAGGTCAATCCGAGTCATTTAATTGAAAGCTTTTAATAGAAAGGATTCAATACTATGCAGGAAGAAAGTGATGTCTGTAACGGATCAATTTAGACGCTACAGTGAATTTAAAATGCCGTCCCACCTACAAAGCAGTAGTTGTCGGATAACTTCCATTGAATTTCGATATTGGCCAAGCAAATACGATTCATCGCAGCCATTGGGCGGATCAACAAGTTGTGACTTGACAGTAAGAGGTTGGCAATGAATATTAAAAAATGCACTCATAGTTTTAACAACTTGAGTCTATCGATTTCAGCGAACTCATTCGCAACCAAGGCAATTCCCATCTGGTGCTGTATTTCCAGGTATTTATCAACAGTCTCAAAGAAGAACGATAAAAATATGATGAAAAAATCAATAATGACGTTGGCTATCACTAGTGCCGTCAGTGGTGTCGTACTAAGTTCTCAAGTATTTGCCAATGAAGGCATGTGGATGCCGCAACAACTGCCGCAAATCGCTGATCAATTAAAAGCGGCCGGTTTAAAATTAGATCCTAAAGGTCTCACTGAACTTACCGAGTTTCCGATGGGTGCGATTGTCAGCTTGGGCGGTTGTTCCGCATCTTTTGTTTCGGACAAGGGGTTAGTTGCGACCAACCATCACTGTGCTTATGGCAGTATCGCTCACAACTCAACGCCAGAGCGCGATCTACTGACCAATGGCTTTTTAGCAAAAAACTTTTCAGAAGAATTACCGGCAGCACCGGGCAGCCGCATTTTTGTAACCAAAGCTGTGACTAACGTCACTGCAAAAATGATTGATGAACAAACCGCTAAATTAAACGGCAAAGCTCGGATTGATGCGATTGAAAACAATCAAAAAGCACTCGTCGCTGAGTGTGAGAAAGATGTTGGCCATCGCTGCTCGGTCGCCGCTTTTTATGGCAGCTTAGAGTATTACTTAATTAAACAACTTGAAATTAAAGACGTCCGTTTAGTGCATGCACCCGCGGAAGGGGTTGGTAAGTTTGGTGGTGACACCGATAACTGGATGTGGCCACGTCACACCGGTGATTACAGTTTCTATCGTGCCTATGTCAGTAAAGATGGAAAATCTGCTGAATTCTCGAAAGACAACGTGCCTTATGTCCCAGAGCATCACTTGAAAATTGCTAAAGAAGGCTTAAAAGAGGGCGATTTTGTCATGGTACTGGGCTACCCAGGCCGCACGAATCGCCATCGTCTCCCGTCTGAAGTTGCAGAAACCTTCAGTTGGAGTTACCCAGCCTTTGTTGAAAGCTCCATTGAAGAACTGGATGTCATTGCCAAAGCAACCTCTGGTAATAAAGATGCTGAATTGAAATACGCCAGCCAGGTCGCAGGCATTAATAACTACCTGAAAAATCGGCAAGGCATGTTAGATAGCTATGCCGACAGTGATTTCTTAACTCGGAAAACAGCCGAGCATCAAGCGCTCACGGCATGGGTTAACAGCAGTTCTGCCAATAAAAAAGCCTATGCAAAAGACTTAGTTGCTATTGAGAAGTTGGTTGCTGAGCGTCACGAGATTGCAAGAAAAGACTTTGCACTGGGAAATGCGACGCCTCGCTTAGTCAATACAGCCCGGTTTTTATACCGTCTTGCCAATGAAAGTAAAAAACCTGATGCCGAGCGTAAAGCAGGGTTCCAACAACGCGACCTACCGCGCTTTAAAGATTGGGTTGCAGCGATGGATCGCAATTTTGACGTGAATGTCGAGCAGGCTCTCGATTTTGCTGGATTGCGCAAGTATCTCGCGCTGCCAGATGCAAAACGCGATGCAAAATTTGATAAAGCCTTAGGGTTGACCTCTGGCATGTCTGATGAAGCACTTAAAGCGAAAATCAGCAGCTGGTATGCAGCGACCGGACTGACGGATAAAGCTAAACGCAGCGCCTGGTTAAGCGCTGATCCTGCTGTGTTCCAGGCCAGCGATGACCCATTCATTAAAGCAGCCGCTGCGCTCTATCAAGACGATTTGCAAAAAGAAGCCAAAGAAGAAGAGTTAGCAGGCAAAATTCAACAAGCCTATGCCAACTACATGCGTGCCAAAATTGCCTTTATGGCAAGTCAGGGCAAAGCGGTATATCCCGATGCAAACAGCACCTTGCGTGTGACTTTTGGTAACGTGAAAGGTCGTGAAAAAGGGGCAGATGGTACCAGCTGGACCGCATTTACTACGCTGCGAGGCATTACTGCTAAAGCAACAGGCGAGGGGGAATTTAATGCACCTAAAGCTCAGTTAGACGCGATCAAGTCTAAGCATTATGGGGTTTACGCGGTCGATGCCTTGAAGTCGGTTCCAGTAAACTACTTAGCAACCTTGGACATCACCGGTGGTAATTCGGGTTCTGCAGCACTCAATGCCAATGGCGAGTTTGTCGGGCTTGCTTTTGACGGGACTTTAGATTCAATCATCTCAGATTGGGATTTTAATCCAGTGAATACTCGGTCTATCCAAGTCGATGTGCGTTATATGCTGTGGCAAATGCAACATGTGGATAAAGCCGACAATTTATTGAAAGAAATGAACGTGCTTTAAAATTTTTACATATTAAATGAATAAAAAACGCCCACAGTTGTGGGCGTTTCTATTGGATTTTTTATATTTAACAATTGTTTGCTTTTAGCTTGGTCGTTATCGGGTAGATATATCGTACAATTGTAAATGGAGCATACTTTCGCCCCCCAACATCAGAATTGGTGCTTGCTCTACTTGCATTAAAATATCTTGCTTTTGAATTTTGGGATATTTACTCATCATCGCTAGTAAATCCATGACTGACTCATCTTTATAATCAACTTTACTAGCTGTCTGAGTTGGGCCCAATGAACCCACTTGATCAAAACCAAATCGACCAATATAGCTAGCTTTGCCGGCAACAATTTCGAAAGGAATTTCAAAAGTATTTTTGTGGGTCACCGTGGCTGAATTGCTTTTGACTTGCCAACCAATGATACGGTATTTGCCCGCTGGTAACTCAACTGCCATTAAATCGCCATTTACGCCCAACGGCGAGGTAGTGGGGACGAATGCATTAATGGATAAAGTCGACTCAGAACTGCCAATTTGAATGGTGCTAATTTTAGAGGAACCTTCAGCCTTATATTGGATAATGTAAGCCGAGGGCCTTCCCAAATAAGTTATTGAGGTTAATAAAACGCCTCGGTTTGAGGCTTTGGATAACGAATAGTCAGACTTAACGGATGAAGTTGCTGAACATGCAGATAACAACACCATGAATAATATAGAAATCAGTTTTTGCATTTGATCCTCCAGAATCTTTCAATAAATGCCAGCTTGTCTTGCTTATTGCTGAACTCGCTTCGCTAAATTGAAAAAAGTTTTTCAGGTAGAGCTTTCCTGTTCCTAAGGGATAAAGCAATTCAACGCGAAACCTATTGAATTGCTTCATATTTGCTCATTTCGAACGAATGTCAAATGCAATTAATCGACCATCGCTTTCACTTGCCCCCGTTGCTAAAAACAAAATACGAT
>CAZIPG010000116.1:4705-9238 GCA_964540955.1 uncultured Rheinheimera sp. | reverse complement strand
AGCTTATTGCAAATGGTTTAAACTTATTGCAAATGGTCTAAACCTTGGCGCTCAATCCTTTGACATGGAATTGAGCTGTTCCCGCCTTGTTTTTTCGCCTTAGTCTGAGTTCCTTCGAGCAATCATCCCTCGACTCAAATCGCATATTGTGTTGCCCAAGCTGTCCAGTCAATATTGCCATTCACTTGGCAAAGTGAATAAAAATTCTGGAGGATGTTCGTGTTCTGCTAGCACATGTTTTATCATGGCATCCGCATTGAATCGCGGTGTGGATGCTGCCCAAATCATGAATGTCGAGAGCGCAGTTGGTCCTTCAGACAAAAAGGAAGGTATTTTGTTGGTTTTATTGGAACGCAGGCAACTTTGGATGGAGCGATATAGTCATTATTGGTTGGCATTGTTACTCGTATTGGCATTCTGTAGTTGGGGCACTAGTGCTCAACCTGAACAACCCAAACCGCCGATGTTGAAGCTACAGGTTGAAAATTCATCGGTCTGCCCATCATTTTTAGCCTTGATGCAACAGCGTTGGCACGATCAACCGCAGTGGTGGCCAGAGCAAGCAATTCCCGCGAGTTTTGCAGGCGAAACCTTACTGGCCGCAGATCCGAAACAAGCAGCACCCTTGATTTACTTGCAACCTGAATTATCGCACCCAACATGGCGCTGGTTGACATGGCAGCCAGTGAACACAGTCAGCCAATATTTTGGCTGGGATGGTGTGGCCTCTTCGGTATTTGCTCGGGCGGATCTGCCGACAGTCGCGCTTGCTGATGCTACTTCACCCACAGAGCCAGCAGCTGCACAGCCCCAACTTTTTGTATTTATTCATGGCCAACAACTCAGTTATTTTTTACTGCCTGCTCAGCAAGCATTGCCAAAAGCAACGACTGCGGCAGAGCTGGCGCTGGCATTAAAAGCCTATCAATTGCCCGCAGAGCAGAACGCGATGCATGGCCTGTTCCAGTTTGAAGGTGGACTTTATCAGTTGGTGAAACCTTGGGGTGTCAAGCAACTGCAGCCCGAAGCGCAGGTGAGTTGTCAGCTCATGTCACAACCCCAAGCGATGCTTTCCGCCAGCAAGCCTTGGCAACAGGTGCTGCGCCAATCCTTCGTGCGAGCTGCAGAGGACTCGCTCGCCATCGAAACTGCAAATCTGCAGCTCCAAGATTGGTTGCAACGGCCTTGGTTGATCCCGAGTTTACAAGCGCAGTGCGATGCTGCTGGCAGTTTAAACTGTGTTGTTGCAAGCCATCGTCAAGCTTGGTTAGATTTTTATGCCAGCCAGGATGCTTGGTCGGCGCGTGAGCGTGTTGTGATCGATGAATTATGGCAGTTGGCTCATCTTGAAATGAGTCACTACTTCGAGCAGCAGTTTCAATTACCCGTCGCTGCAGCAAAAAAGCTGGCGACACGGGTACAAGCCGCCTATTTTTCACTACTCACCGCAGATCTCGCGATGCCAAGTCCACAGCAACACTTGGGTTTTCATGCTGAACTGCCGAGTTATCCATTGGACTTGTGGTCTACTTTATCGGCTGACCAACAGCAGCAACTGGTTCGACAAAAAAATGCGTTTGGCAAAACCGCATTGATGGTCGCGGCGCATTTTAATGATTACGACAGTGTCAAACATTTGCTGGCGGCTGGTGCTGATTTACATGCGCAAACAAATACAACGGAAAGCTATCCACTGCAATTAAGCAGGCGCGATGCGCTCAGTTATGCCGCTGAGAATGGCCACCCTGCGGTCATTTCGTTGTTGCTCAGTGCTGGCGCTAATGCTTCCGTACGCGATAGTCAAAATCAGGCGGTCAGCGCTTATTTCAGCAAGAACCCTTCCTTGCGCTGGCGACAATTAGCCGATCGGTCATTATTGGATTTAATGCAGCAAGGCAGAGTGCCTAAACCCAGTGCTGAATGCCAAACCTCGCGGCAAAAATTAATGGTGTTACTCTGCAGTTCGCAGGGGCTTCGGCTTTATGCTGATGAATTACAGCTGCGGCTTAGCAAACTCAACCAATCAACTATCGCCAATTTGTTGAGTCAAGACCAACGTCGTTGGCAACAGCAACTTTTCCAACAATGCCCACAAAATCAGGGCGAAACTCTACTTGCTTGCGTGAAAGCGCAATATCGAGCGCGTGTACGCATGTTGGATGCGGTGATCATCAGCATGGATGCTCAGTAATCATCAGCAGGGTCCGAACAGGTTTTTGGCTGGCATATAAAACAGGGGTATAAAACAAAGCCGCCTTGCGGCGGCCTTGGTTTGATGGGTGATCACGACTTCGTCAACAGTTCTGAAATATCATTTCTTCAATTTGGCGAGGGCAGCAGCAAAAGCATTACCCATTGCTGCGTTGCCTGCGTCTTGAGGTTTGCTGGCTTTCGCTTGTGGCGCTTTTGTCGGTCTAGACGCATCTTTACTGGCAGTTTTTGCTTGTGGCTGCTCATCCATGCGCATGGTTAAGGCGATCCGTTTGCGCTCGATTTCCACTTCCAAAACCTTCACCTTGACGATATCGCCCGCTTTGACGACCGTATGTGGATCGGACACGAATTTATCGGTCAGCGAAGAGATATGCACTAAGCCATCTTGATGGACGCCGATATCCACAAAGGCACCGAAGTTGGTCACGTTGGTGACTACGCCTTCTAACAACATGCCAGGGGTTAAATCAGCCATTGTTTCGACGCCGTCTTTAAAATTGGCGGTTTTAAATTCAGGCCGCGGATCTCGTCCTGGTTTATCCAATTCTTTAATGACGTCAGTGATGGTTGGGATCCCGAAATGGTCATCGACAAACTCTGCAGGATTGAGGCTGCGTAAGAATTGGCTGTCGCCAATTAATTGCTCCACAGGTTTTTGATATTTCGTCAGGATTTTCTCAACCAATGGATAAGCTTCCGGGTGAACGGCGGAGGCATCTAAAGGATTTAAGCCTTGACTGATCCGCAAGAAACCTGCGGCTTGCTCGAAAGCTTTCGGGCCTAACCTTGGCACTTTCAGTAAATCTCGGCGCTGCATAAAGCGACCATTGGTGTCGCGGTAGCTGACGATATTTTGGGCCAGCGTTTTGTTTAAGCCAGCCACACGAGCCAACAAAGGCACTGAGGCCATGTTGAGATCAACACCTACCGCGTTCACACAGTCCTCAACCACTGCATCCAGTGAGCGCGTTAATAAACTTTGGTTGACGTCATGTTGGTATTGGCCAACCCCAATCGCTTTGGGCTCAATTTTCACCAATTCTGCCAGTGGGTCTTGTAAACGACGACCAATCGACACTGCACCGCGCAACGACACATCCAAATCTGGGAATTCTAACGCCGCTAATTCAGAGGCTGAGTAGACCGATGCACCGGCTTCCGACACCATAATTTTCGTCAGGCGTTGTTCTGGGATTAACTTAATCACTTCACCAGCCAACTTGTCAGTTTCGCGCGAGGCAGTACCGTTACCAATCGCAATCAGCTCAACTTTGAATTGTTTACAGTAAGCAGCCAAGGTTTTCACCGATTTATCCCAAAGGTTTTGCGGTGCATGAGGGAAAATGGTGGTGTTGGCCACTAATTTTCCTGTTTGGTCCAGCACCACAACCTTCACCCCAGTGCGTAAACCTGGGTCTAAGCCGAGAGTTGCGCGCATACCCGCAGGGGCAGCCATTAATAAGTCTTTTAAATTTCTAGCAAAAACGGCAATCGCTTCAACTTCCGCCTTTTCCCGTAACTCAGACAATAAATCATTTTCTAATTGCAGATGCAATTTGACCTTCCAAGTCCATTGCACCACGGTGCGCATAAATGCGTCGCCCGCGCGATTTTGCCAGCGGAGATTAAAATGGCTCGCAATTAACTGCTCACAGAAGGCATGGGCTTGGCTTTCATCGGCATCGGGTTGTAATTGCAGATTTAAAATTCCTTCGTTGCGGCCACGAAACATTGCTAAGGCCCGATGCGATGGGACAGCTTTCCACATTTCAGAGTGCTCGAAGTAATCGCGGAATTTAACGCCTTCTTGCTCTTTTCCTGCCACAACCGTACTTTTTAGCACTGCATGCTGCGCCAAATGCCGACGTAATTTGGCGAGTAAGTCTGCATCCTCGGCAAAGCGCTCCATTAGAATATACTTGGCGCCGTCCAGCACCGCTTTAACATCGGCAAAGCCAGCTTCAGGATTTAGGTAGGCTTGCGCTTGTTGTTCTGGGACTAAATCAGCATCGGCTTGCAACGCATCCGCCAGTGGTAATAAACCCGCTTCAATGGCAATTTGGCCTTTGGTGCGGCGTTTTGCTTTATACGGCAAATATAAATCTTCTAAGCGCGTTTTATTATCTGCGGCCAACAAGTCCCGTTCTAATTCGGCCGTTAACTTGCCTTGTTCACTGATGGTTTTAATGATCACCGCGCGGCGATCTTCTAATTCACGCAGATAAGTGAGGCGCTGTTCTAATGTCCGCAGCTGGGTATCATCAAGGCCACCCGTCACTTCTTTGCGGTAACGGGCAATAAAAGGCACAGTAGCGCCTT
>CAZIPG010000116.1:0-4695 GCA_964540955.1 uncultured Rheinheimera sp. | reverse complement strand
GTCGGATCAAAACACTTGTCAATGCGTTCACCCAATTCCGGTGTGAGCAAATTCTGGTCCAGTATGGTTTTCAGGATCGTTTCCTTGCGTTTTAGTAATTCTTCCATCTTTTCTTTAGCGTCCTTAATGGATTCGATCTGAACCTCATCCAGGCTTCCTGTCCGTTCTTTCCGATACCTTGAAATAAAAGGCACAGTAGCGCCTTCATCCAACAATGCGACTGCGGCGTTCACCTGTTCTGGACGTGCGGCAATTTCTAAAGCGATTTGTTTAATAATCATCGACATAAAGCTAATTTCCTTGCTTTCGGTCACGAAGACCGAGCGTGGGCTGTAAAGATGCAGAGTATTGTCGTCTGTTGAGTCAAAAAAATCTATGTTATCTATCATCGAGCTGACCTGATGGACTCACAGAAGCCGCTCGAAAGCATGCTGCTTTGGTATTGAATGGTGGTGAACGCTCTGAACTTCAAGCTGTTGGTTGGACAGTTTTTCCTGATACACTGAAAAAGTATGGATTATCGAATGAGGCTTGTGTGCGCACCGATTTAATTACGAAAGAAGGCTACGAATTGCTGACGAAGGAGTTGCATCACTTATGGCGTGAATATCGGCCTGAAATCACCCAAAAAGTAGCTTGGGCCGCCAGTTTGGGCGACCGTTCAGAGAATGCAGACTATAAGGAAAACAAGAGGTTACTGCGGCAAATTGACTCTCGGATCCGGTTCTTACGCAAGCGTCTTGAAGTGCTCAAAGTGGTCGAGTATTCCCCTGTGCAAGAGGGCAAGGTATTTTTCGGCGCTTGGGTTGAAGTTGAAAATGAGCAAGGGGATGTGCGAATTTTCCGAATTGTCGGGCCTGATGAAATTTATGGTCGCAATGATTACATTTCGATAGATTCGCCAATGGCCCGGGCATTGATCAAGCAAACCGAAGATGCAGAGGTTTATGTGACAACTCCGACCGGAAAAGTGTTGTGGTGGATTAATCGAATTAGCTATCAGGGCTTCGATGTCAAACAATGATGTTATTTTTGATCTAAGCTATTGAAATTAAATGGATTAAAAAATATTTTAAAAAAATGAGCGACTGTAATTTAACTGTCACAAAAATCTGCTAGCGCCTCACGGTGTGGTTGGCTATATTCTGATCACAACCGAGATGAGGAGTCGTATTATGAAAAAATTAGCCATCTTCGCCGCATTAGCGCTGAGCTTCACAATGACAGGCTGCACAACCTTAGATAAACAATACACTTATGTGGTCGATCAAGAGCAAGTGACTAAAGCTGAGAATTTAAAACGCCAACAGCGGAATGTTGCGCATGTCGTGTGGGTTAACCCACCGATGGTGAAGCAAGAAATCTCACAACAACCGAAATAATTCTGCGACCCGTTGCAATTCAGTCAAGATTAGAAATTATTTGTAACAGGAAAACCCGCGATGTGTTCTTAACATTGCGGGTTTTTGGTTTATAGTACAAAAAACCAAAAATGAAGGACTGACTGATGCAAAGCCAGGAAACGACCAAAATCCTCGTAGTCGATGATGACATGCGCTTACGGGGTTTATTAGAACGCTATCTAGTCGAGCAGGGCTATATCGTGCGCTCTGCAGGCAATTTTGAGCAAATGAACCGATTGATGGAGCGGGAAAACTTCCATCTGTTGGTGTTGGACTTGATGTTGCCGGGTGAAGATGGCTTGTCGATTTGTCGACGGTTGCGTCAGCAGGAAAACGAAATCCCAATCATTATGCTGACCGCAAAAGGCGATGAAGTGGATCGCATCATCGGTCTTGAAATGGGCGCAGATGATTATCTGCCAAAACCATTCAATCCTCGTGAGTTGCTTGCGCGGATCCGCGCCGTATTAAGACGTAAAGCGAAGGAATTGCCTGGTGCGCCTACGCAAGAAGAAACCTTAGTCAAATTTGGTCCTTTCACCTTTAACTTAGCAACGCGAGAGATGCGTAAAGGCGAAGAATCGATGCCACTGACCAGTGGTGAGTTTGCGGTATTAAAAGTATTAGTTAGCCATGCCAGAGAGCCGCTATCGCGCGATAAATTGATGAATATGGCGAGAGGCCGTGATTATTCAGCCATGGAGCGTAGTATTGATGTTCAAGTATCGCGCTTGCGCCGGATGATTGAGGATGATCCGACTAACCCACGCTACATTCAAACGGTGTGGGGCTTAGGCTATGTCTTTGTGCCGGATGGTGTGGCCAATTAATGAGATTTTTGCCCCAAAGCGCCTTTGGTAAGACGGTATTTCTCATCGGATTTCTACTGCTGATCAACCAGTTAGTGTCTTACTTTCTGGTTGCTGTCTATGTTATCCAGCCGAGCCTGCAACAAACTAACCATTTGATTGCTAAACAAATCAAAGTGGTTTTTATTGATGTTGGCACCGACGATCCGAAATTTTCTGAGGACTTAACCAAACGCTTCCAACAAGCCACTGGCATTGAAGTGTATGCGCAGCAAGTAGCGGGGCGTTATGGTTTAGATAACTCTATCTACTACCAATATTTTTCTGATGAAATGAGTCGAGAACTCGGTGGTCCCGCTGAAGTGCGGATTGAGCAAGATGAGAACTTTTCATTCTGGGTGAGGCCGCCGCAAGCACCAGATTATTGGATTAAAATCCCGCTGAATGGTTTAAATGAAACCGATTTTTCACCATTACAAATTTATATTCTACTGATTGGCTTTTTGTCGGTTGCTGGCGGTTGGTGGTTTGCCCGCCATCTAAATCGGCCGTTACAGTCATTGCAACAAGCTGCACTGCGGGTTGGACGTGGGGATATTCCAGATCCGCTACCAGAAATGGGATCTACAGAAATCATCGCGGTGACTCGGGCATTTAATCAGATGGCATCGGGCATTCGGCAGCTCGAAAAGGACCGCGCTTTGTTGATGGCTGGCGTCTCACACGATTTGCGTACTCCGCTGACCCGTATTCGTTTAGCCAGCGAGATGATGAGTGAACAGGATGACTGGATTAAAGACGGTATCGCCAATGATATCGACGATATGAATGCGATTATTGATCAGTTTATTGACTACATTCGGCATCACAAAGAAGAGGCCTTGCACGCTGAGGATTTAAATCAATTGGTTGCCGAGCAAGTCAGTGCGGAACGCTTGCAGCAACGGCAATTGGAAATGGCATTGGCGAATCATTTACCTTTAGTGCCGATGCGACGCATCGCGATGAAACGTGTGCTGACGAACCTTATCGAAAATGCCATTAAGTATTCGGATGGCCCAATCGAGGTGCATACTGGTTTTGAAAAAGGCAGTAAAAGGCTGTATGTGCAAGTCCGTGACCATGGGCCAGGCATTCCTGAGGAGCAAATGGCGAAAATGTTCGAGCCTTTCACCCAAGGCGATACCGCGCGGGGCAGTGCCGGTTCTGGTTTAGGTTTGGCAATTATTAAGAAGATTGTTGATATGCATCGCGGTGAAATCACTTTGCATAATCATGCATTTGGCGGCTTGGTCGCAACGGTTTATCTACCCTTACAAGCCAAAGAGTAAGCATGAATTGGCTTTGACTAGTCCTGAAATAAGTGTCAACCCTATTTAGGACGGGTCACTCAGCATAAAAAAAGCCGCGACTCGCGGCTTTTTGATGTTCGGGACCTTGATGTTTGGGATCTCGGTGAATGCCGAAGATCCCAGACCATCTCCTTTGACCTAGCTACGTTGCTTAGGCTTTTGGTCCTGCATTTTTGATAGCGTCAGAGACGTCATATTTCTTGAAGTTATTCGCGAATTCCGCGGCTAACTTGGCTGCATATTGATCATATTGCGCTTTGTCAGCCCAAGTTTCACGTGGATTCAGCAACTTGCTGTCGACACCTGGGATAGCAACAGGAACATTCAGGTTCAATTGCGGTAAGTGCACTGTTTCAACGGTAGCCAGTTCGCCTGACACTATTGCATCGATGATGGCACGCGTGGTTGGAATATCAAAGCGCTTACCAACGCCGTGTGGGCCACCCGTCCAACCGGTGTTCACTAAGTACACTTTGCTGTTGAATTCACGCACACGTTTGATTAACAGCTCAGCATAAACGCCGGCTGGACGTGGGAAGAATGGTGCACCAAAACAAGTTGAGAACGTTGATTCGATTGCTGAAGTTGAACCGATTTCAGTAGAACCGACTTTTGCAGTGTAACCACTTAAGAAGTGATAAGCTGCGGCTTCTTCTGACAATACGGAAACAGGAGGTAACACGCCACTGACGTCACAAGTTAAGAACACCACTGCGCGAGGTTCACCAGCGCGGTTTGCTATGACGCGTTTTTCCACGTGTGCTAATGGGTAAGCGGCACGACTGTTTTGCGTTAAGCTGGCATCTTTGTAATCTGGTGTGCGATTGTCATCTAATACGACGTTTTCAAGGATGGTGCCAAAACGGATCGCATCCCAAATCACCGGTTCGTTTTTCTTCGATAAGTCGATACATTTGGCGTAGCAACCGCCTTCGATATTGAAGACGCTGCCTACAGCCCAACCATGTTCGTCGTCACCAATTAAGTTACGTTTTGGATCTGCAGATAAGGTGGTTTTACCGGTGCCAGACAGACCGAAGAACAAGGTCACATCGCCTTCATCGCCAACGTTCGCTGAGCAGTGCATTGGCAATACGCCCTTGGCTGGTAACAGGAAGTTCTGCACTGAGA
>CAZIPG010000115.1:0-9278 GCA_964540955.1 uncultured Rheinheimera sp. | reverse complement strand
TACGCGATCGTTCAGGTAAATCAGCGCGTATCCGCGAAAAGCTTAACTAAGCGACCCAAAGGCTGCCAATTGGCAGCCTTTTTTTTAATTATTTTTTGTATTTTAATGAATTATCTGCAGGCTCCCTTTTCTTCATCCGATTTGCGTCTTACAATTCTTCTCGATGCGTTTTTAAAAAGATCCTTGAGTATTTAATGCAAAAGTATCTGATTTAAATCATAAATTTTATTTTATAAGGACGGCAACTGCGGTGGATTCGGCCAGTTTTATTGAAAAGCGCAAGTTCATTGTCAAACTTGGCAAGATGCTGCACAAGTTCGGCACGCCCGCTTATCGGTTAGAAACCCATTTATTGAATGTTGCTGGTTTTTTAGGAATTGGTGCAGCATTCGCCATCACGCCAACAGTCTTAACCTTTGTTATTTGGGTGCCGGGTGAAGAGACCGAATATACTCACGTCGCTCGGGTGATGCCTGGTGAATTGGATTTAGGATCTTTGTCTCGCACTGATGAAATTGTCGATGCGGTGTCCCATGGCAAAATCAGCTTAGCGCAGGCCACTGAACAATTAAATAAAATCGCTGCGATGCCGAACCCCTACAGTCGGATCTGGACATTTTTAGCTTTTGGCGCGGCAGGGGGCGCATTTGCGTTGCTCATGCGCGCCAGTTGGCATGATGTGTTGTATGCCAGTCTGTTGAGTCTGTTGGTTTATCTATTTGTGTTATGGGCAGAAAAAAGTCGACGTGTGACGCATATGCTCGAGCCTTTGGTTGCCATGGTGGCTGCTTTCACCGCAACAGGCATTTCCGCTTATGTTGATGCGAGTATTCATGTGCCGCTCGTGGTTTTATCCGCGATAATCGTGTTTATTCCGGGTTTAGCTTTAACCTTGGGTCTAGCTGAATTGGCGGCACGGCATTTAGTCTCTGGCACGGCACGCATTATGGATGCGGTGATGTTGCTGTTTAAACTTTATTTTGGCGCTTTTTTAGGCATGGCGCTTGGGCAGCTTTGTTTTGGTGCTACTGAATACCAAGCGATAGAGCCTGTGCCACAATGGACTTCATGGTTAGCAGTTGCAATTTTGTGTGGCTCGTTAGTGATTGTATTTCGTGCGCGCAAGAAACATGCGTTTTGGGGCTTGTTATCGGGATTTATTGCTTATGGCGCTAGCTTGTTGGGCGGTGAGTATCTAGGTTTGGCATTAGGCGCTTTTGCAGGGGCATTTGCCGTGGGTATTTATGGCAATTTGTTCACGCGCTTTGCCGATGCCCCAGCCAGTATTGTTTCTCTGCAGGGGATGATAGTGCTAGTGCCTGGCAGTAAAACGTACATCGGTTTGAACTCATTTATCTCGGGCGAAAATATGGTTGCTACTGAGCAATTAGGCCAGCAGACCTTCTTGATTTTTATGTCCTTGGTTGCAGGCTTTATTTTTGCAAATGTGGCCCTGCCACCGAAAAAGAGTTTATAAAACAGGGTTACAACGAGGAATGCCAGCGGTCAATAATCTGCTGGAATTCCCCAGTGTCTTTTAAATTTTGCAAGCTATTGGTTAGTTGATTGATGATGGCTTTATCGGTTTTATTGCTACAGGCGAGGTAAAAATCCAAAGGCAACTCCGGCAGATCCAGATGTTTTTTTAATTCCGCTAACGGGATCCCCGCTTCGATGGCTCTGTATTTTAAAATCGTATCGTTGACGATAATCAAATCGATATTCTTCCGACCTTTCAGAATGTTGAGCATGCTATAAACATTTTCAATCACATACAGTTGCTCGCCTTCGACGAAACCATTCTTTAGCAAAAAATGATGCGTAATATCATCGCGGGTGACTGCAATGGTGTATTTTTTCGCATCATTAAGGTTTTTGAGATTGATATCATCCCGTTTCTTCAACGAATAAATCGACGTCAAACTATAGGAAATGCTGCCGATCCATTGGAAATAGGGTTCGCGCTCAGCGCCCTTGGAAATCGAATAAATACAAGTGTTTGGGTCTCGTTGTGCCAGATTATAAGCACGACTCCACGTCATGGCTTCGATGGAATAAGGCAGGTTTGCTTTGGCAAAGGTGGCTTGCACTATTTCTGTGGCAAAGCCTTTCACGCCCTCTGCAGTATCGGTCTGAAAGGGTGGCAGATGTTCAGTCACCACTTGGATTTTTGGCAAAGCACTGCAGCAAAAGGGGATCCCGAGCATCAATACATGGAGGTATTTGACAGTTTTCAATGGGCCTCCGTGGGATCGTCGATAATGACTTTTCAAATTTATCAGCTGTTTTACTAATTTAGCGACTTACAACGGAGCTCGCAAGTTATCAGTACGGTTCGTCACTAGCCTTCAGCCTTGTTAGCACACAGCAACTTAGGCTTTGCTGATCAATGAGATATTTGGGGGGATTATTTTGTATTTAAATGTTTACAATTTAATCTATTCTCGTTTTTTGGTTGCTACCAAGTAAATATTGACATTAATGGTTGACTTGTTCGGCTTGGTTTTTTAATATTCCGGCATTCGTAATTCTTTTAATACGCATTGTAAATTTAAGTGTACATCATTTTATGCTCCTATAGCAGTGATAAACACCGACACAAACTATGACATTTGGAGTGAAAAATGAGTGAAATCGTTGATGATTTAAGAATTGTGGCAGAAAAGCCGTTAAGCCCGCCGCTGGTTTTAAAAAGAGCGTTGCCACTGCCCAGTAAAGGGGCATTGTTTGTGCAAAAAGCGCGACGTGAAATTGCCGATATCATCCATGGCCGTGACAAACGTTTATTGGTAGTGACAGGGCCTTGTTCTATTCATGATCCCATCGCTGCACTTGATTACGCCGCACGTTTGAAAGCCCTGCAAGTTGCTTATGCCGATAGTTTGTACATTGTCATGCGTGTCTATTTTGAGAAACCACGGACAACTGTCGGCTGGAAAGGTTACATCAACGATCCACATTTAAACGATTCGTTCGATTTAGAAACAGGTTTAACCCGTGGGCGTGAGTTGTTATTGCAATTGGTAGAGATGGAGTTACCGACGGCTACTGAGGCGTTAGATCCAATCAGTCCGCAATACTTATCTGATTTAATTGCCTGGGCCGCGATTGGCGCTCGGACTGTCGAAAGCCAAACGCATCGTGAAATGGCCAGTGGTCTGTCGATGCCGGTTGGTTTTAAAAATGGCACTGATGGCAATTTGAATATTGCACTGAATGCGCTGCAGTCGGCGGCAAGTCCACACAGTTTCATTGGAATTAATCAGCGTGGGGAAGTGGCTTTAGTGCAAACTGCCGGCAACGAAGATGGTCATATTATTTTGCGCGGTGGTGCCAAACCAAATTACGATGCGGATAGCATCAATGCGGCGGTTGCTGCGCTGCAAAAAAATGGCCTGCCGAATGCGATTGTTGTTGATTGTAGCCATGGCAACTCCAATAAAGATCATAATCGGCAAGGCATTGTGGCTGAAGCCGTGGTAGCACAGCGTTTGCTAGGTAATCAAGCGATTATTGGTTTGATGCTCGAGAGTCATATCAATGCAGGCCGCCAAGATTTAGGCGATGGCAAATCGCTGCAATATGGAGTTTCTGTCACTGATGCTTGTATCGATTGGGATACTACTGCGCATCTGTTAGCAGGGCTGCATCGTCAGATGCAACAAGTTGTCGCACACAGTTAAGGAATATTGATGGCCGTTTCAACATCTGCACAAGCCGCGTCAGCTGCTGAATTAGCGCCACTACGCGCGCAAATCGATGAGATCGATAGTCAGTTGGTTGCGCTTTTGGCCGCCCGTGCCAAAGTCACAGCGCAGGTCGGGCAAGTCAAACAGCAATATGCCTTGCCGCTTTATGTCCCGGAGCGGGAATTGGCATTGCTTAATGCCCGCCGGCAACAAGCAGAGCACTTAGGCGTGTCGGCAGAGCTGGTTGAAGATGTGTTACGGCGAATTATGCGAGAATCCTATCAAACGCAGGAAACTGGCTTTGTTTGCTGTAAAGAGGGGGGCGGCAAAGTTGTCGTTGTTGGCGGCGCTGGAGCATTAGGACAACGCTTTGTCAGCTTGTTTGCGCGTTCCGGTTATGAAGTTGCCGTGTTGGAAACAAACGATTGGCCTGATGCATCAGCTATTGTGGCAAACGCCTGTTTAGTGGTGATTGCAGTCCCTATCCATGCCACTGAGCAAGTGATCCTGCGATTGCCTGCTTTACCCTCGGATTGTGTGTTAGTCGATTTAACCAGTATCAAACAGGCACCGATGCAGGCGATGTTAGCGCAACATCAAGGCCCGGTGGTGGGGTTGCATCCGATGTTTGGCCCTGACATTAGCAATATCGTGAAGCAGGTCATTGTGGTCTGCCATGGCCGCGGCGAAACGCAATATCATTGGTTATTGCAGCAATTTAAAGTCTGGGGCGCAGTATTAACTGAAAAAACGCCTGCACAACATGATGAACTGATGCAACTGATCCAAGCGATGCGGCATTTTAGCTCCTTGGTGTATGGCGTTCATTTAGCAGAGGAAAACGCCGATCTCGCACAACTCCTTGAATTAAGTTCACCTATTTATCGCTTAGAGTTAGCGATGGTCGGGCGCTTATTTGCGCAAAATGCTGAGTTATATGCTGACATCATGCTCTCTGCGGGGGCTGTCAGTGGCTTGTTACAGCGCTATCAACATCGATTTAATCGGCTCTCACATCTACTTGCAGCTCGCGATAAAGCAGGTCTCATGGCTGAATTTGCCAAAGGACAGCAGTTTTTTGGCGAACTGGCCGGGCAGTTTTTACAGGAAAGTCGGCGTTTATTGCAAAAAGCCGCCGATGAGCGTAGTTAAGCCGCGAGGAGCATAGTTAAGCCGCCTAGTTAAGCCGCCTAGTTAAGCGACATAGTTAAGCCGAATAGTTAAGCTGCTTGAATCGCACCCGCGCGCTTTGTACACTGCTGTTTTCATTTTTAGGCGTATTTTATCTTGTTCAGCAGCATCCTATCCAAAATCGGCAAGGTGATCCGATACACTGTGGCTTTGCTGCTAGCGCTAGTGATTGCTTTTGCCTGGCTGCCTGTGCCTTATACAGGCGTTATGTTAGAGCGCCAACTAGAAGCGTGGTTCGCGGGGGATTTTTCCTATCACGAAAAACACCGCTGGGTTGCCATTGAGCAGATGTCTCCGCATTTATTACAAGCTGTCGTGGCTGCAGAAGACCAACGTTTTTTACAGCACGTTGGATTTGACTTTGTCGCTATCGAAAAAGCGTTCGCTTTTAATGCCAAAGGGAAACGGGTTCGCGGCGCTTCAACCATCAGTCAGCAAACCGCGAAAAATGTGTTTTTGTGGACAGGACGAAGCTGGCTACGCAAAGGGTTAGAATCAGGGTTCACTGTGTTAATCGAGGGCGCGTGGGGCAAGGAGCGCATTCTCGAAGTGTATTTAAATAGCATTGAATTTGGCCCCGGTATCTTTGGAGTTGAAGCGGCAGCACAAGTTTATTTTAAAAGCTCGGCGAAGCAACTGACTAAATCGCAAGCCGCGTTGCTGGCGGCAGTGCTACCGAATCCTCATCGTTTTTCAGTCAGAGCGCCGTCTCACTATGTTAAGCAAAGGCAGCAATGGATATTGCGACAAATGAATCAACTGCCCCCCGTAGCTAAGCAATTAAAGCCCAGCAGTTGAACCAGAGCAGTTAAAGACTGCAATTAAAGACAAACGACTCGTCTGATCTGCCGATTATTTGCTGATAAATCACGCGAATTCCAACAGATTTAGAAAATTTTTCTGTGCCTTGCCGCAATTACCCGTTATCTTATTGCCTTCGTCAGCGCAGCCAAGGTCGGTCTCGAACTGCTGACACCTTTGCCTAACGTGAGCTACAAGGTCTACCTTGCAAAATTAAAAAAATAATCGGGGAATTTTCGATGAATGACATCGTCAACAGCATTAATAATGTGATTTGGAGTCCTGCATTAATTTATCTGTGCTTAGGTGCAGGTTTATTTTATTCAATTATGACTCGTTTCGCACAGGTGCGACATTTTAAAGAAATGTGGAAGTTACTGTTGAACAACAGCAGTTCAGATAAAGGCATTTCTTCGTTTCAAGCATTAGCAGTCTCGTTATCTGGCCGAGTAGGGGTTGGTAACATCGCGGGTGTGGCTGCAGCCATTGGTTTTGGTGGCCCAGGTGCGGTTTTTTGGATGTGGATCGTTGCCTTCTTAGGGGCAAGTACTGCTTATGCCGAGTCGACTTTAGGTCAACTCTATAAAGTTGAAGAAAATGGCCAATATCGTGGGGGCCCCGCGTACTATTTTGAACGTTGTTTAGGCTGGAAACCACTTGGGATCCTGTTCGCGATTTCTGCAATTATCGGTTGCGGTATTTTCCTGCCAGGCGTGCAAGCGAATGCAGTTGGTAATGCTGTCACTCGTATTTTTGGCGACGGCGCCATGGTCGTGACCAGTTTTGGCGATGTCGGAACCAATAAATTAATTGCTTTAGCAGTCATTCTGCTGATTTTGGGCTTTATCATCTTTGGTGGCATTAAGCGTATTGCCTCATTTACCCAAATCGTCGTGCCATTTATGGCTCTGGGTTACATCATCATGGCGCTGATCGTGGTGTTTTTAAATATTGATAAAGTGCCAGGTGTATTTGCACTGATTATTAATGATGCGTTTAGTGCACAAGCTGGTTTTGGCGCAGCTATTGGTTGGGGCGTAAAACGTGGTATTTATTCCAATGAAGCGGGCCAAGGCACAGGTCCTCATGCCGCAGCTGCAGCAGAGGTTGAACACCCAGCTCAGCAAGGTTTAGTACAAGCCTTCTCTATTTATGTCGATACTCTGTTTGTTTGTACCGCAACTGCGTTGATGATCCTTATCACCAATCAGTACAATGTGGCAGGAACCTTGCCAGAAGGCCAATTCATCGTACAGAACGTTGATGCTGCAACTAAAATCAATTCAGCTGAGTTTACCCAGTTAGCACTGTTACAGGTTTTTGGTTCTTTTGGTCAGATTTTCGTCGGTATTGCACTGTTTTTCTTCGCTTTTACCACGATTTTGGCCTACTACTACATTACCGAAACCAACGTGTCTTACCTGAACCGTATTTTCAATAACAACTTACCAGAAATTGCTTTCAAATTAATTCTGATGTTTATGGTGGCCTATGGCACCGTCAACAGTGAAGGCTATATTTGGACCATCGGTGATATCGGTGTCGGTATGATGGCATGGATCAACGTGATTGGTATTTTGATCATATTCTTCATGCATAAACCAACCTTGCTGTGTCTGCGCGATTACGAAGCTCAGAAAAAAGCTGGCGGCCCAATTACCTTTGATCCGGTAAAGTTAGGCATTAAAAATGCTACTTTCTGGGAAGAGAAGTTGAAAAAACAAAAGTAAGCTAACATTGCTTGTTGAGATTGATAAAAATGCCAGTCAATGTTGACTGGCATTTTTTATCGCGGTACATGGTATTTATTAAACACTGGGGGCATTTATCAATGACAGTGTTGATTTGGCATGCTGAGTGGGTGTGAAAATGATGCATTCAAGTGAGATCTCTATGGGCGATTCGCCATCGAGCCTATTAACCACTGCAAGGCTTGAACTGAGTTTATTGACTTTACAAGATGCGCCGATGATTTTAACTCTGCTCAATGAACCGAGTTTCATCACAAACATTGGCGATCGACAGGTGCGAGATCTGCAGCAAGCCAAGCAATATTTGGAAAATGGACCGCTGGCTAGTTACCGGCAACATGGTTTTGGTTTGTATAAAGTGGCTTTGCGTGAAAATGGCTGTCCGATTGGGTTAAGTGGTTTGGTGAAGCGAGATTTTTTAGCAGCCCCCGATTTGGGCTATGCGCTATTCCCGCAGTATTGTGCCATGGGGTACGCGACTGAAGCGACCCAAGCCGTCTATCAATACGCCAAAACAGTGCTTGGCATTTCTGCTGTAGTCGCGATTGTGCTTGCTGAGAACCATGCTTCGGTCAGAGTGTTACAAAAAGTAGGCCTGAAACGGCATGGTGTAATCCAATCCCCAAACACTTTGGAGTTATTAGATTTATATGTTGAAAACAATTAGTTCAGTGCTTGGTTTTTTCATCTTGTTATGGGGTTGCCATCGGCTGGGCTTTTTCCCCATGTGGCTTCTTTGGTTTCATCTACTGGTCAGTGTGCTCAGCTTCATGCTATTCGCTTGGGATAAATTGCAAGCGGTCCGGCAAAAGCACAGAGTTGCTGAGACCACATTATTACTCAGTGCGCTCGTTGGCGGCTGGCCAGGCGCTTGGTTAGGACGCCAGCTGTTTCGCCATAAAACTGTTAAAAAGACCTTTATTCAAACGTTGTGGGGTTGCACCCTGTTACACGGGCTGGTGTTGCTGCTGATGTTGGTTTATCAGCTCGGCATGTTGTAGCAAGACGCCACTTTATTGAGAGTCTTTGGCTTCTGCCCGGTTATTTTTAAAGTCTTGATAGGATTTTTTAGTCAAATCACTGATACAACTGCTGGCTAACGGTTCTGGTAACTGCCGGCATTGCGAGCGTTGGTCCATCAACATCTTGTTGTACTTAAATTCCTCAGAATCAACACTTGGCATCGTGCAAGCACTTAACCATGCAGTTGACAATAAGGTGGCCGCGACCTGCTGTATCTTCATGACGAACCTTCTAGATTGAACTGGATTGAGTTATACCATGAAATGAATTGCAGCGTCGATTGCCGAATTGCTGTAGGGTCTAAACGTGCGAGGCTTGCCGGATTTATGGGTTTAATAGCGTCGCTATGCTCTCATGCTAACAGCTAGTTTGTGAGTTTATTGGGGAGGCAAGATGTTTGAGTTGTGGCAGCAAGTGGGTGTCTTCACTTCAATCCTTACTTTAATCCTTAATTTCAGTCCTAACTTCAGTGTTGACTTCAATTCCCTGCGACCAAAACCACTCATCCTGCTTAGGGTTGCTCTTGGAATGTCAGATGCGGTTTGCCGATAATATATTGGCGTCTAAAAGTCGCAAAATAGTTGGCTAAATCTGTTGCGGCTTGTGTGTCTCCTGCCAATTTCAACACTTCAACAGCAACTTCGGCCGTACATAGTTGGTGAAGATGCGCCGCTTCTCGCAGTTGATAACTGGAAGCCGCTTCGGGTTGAATACCAAGGACGGGAAATTGGTCGAGATATGGGCTTTTGACGAACATTTTTTTGGCTACGCGCCAAGTGCCATCCAGCATAATAAATAACGGGATTTTGTCTTCTTGCCACTC
>CAZIPG010000114.1:0-9315 GCA_964540955.1 uncultured Rheinheimera sp. | reverse complement strand
CTTATATACAGAAAACGAACTGAATATTCTGAAATTTGTTTCCCAGCACATTGCTGTGGCTATCCAACGAAAATTAAACTTGGATCAACAACGTCAGCATCAAGAAGAACTTGAGCGGAAAATTTTTGAGCGCACGCGTGAACTGCGTCAAACCAATCTTTTCTTACGCTTACAAGTTGAAGAACGCAAAAAAGCAGAAGAAAAGCTCTTCCACGAAGCGAACCACGACATGCTGACGGGCCTTGCGAATCGCCAGTTATTCATGGTGCAAATGCGTCAGCAGTTTGCTTTACGCAACCGTGAGAGCAATCTTAATTTTTCAATTTTGTTCATCGACTTAGATCGTTTCAAACTCATCAATGACACCATGGGACACCATGCGGGCGATGCTTTTTTAATCGAAATCAGTAAGCGCATTGTGGCCACTGTGCGCGAACATGATTTGGTGGCGAGATTGGGCGGCGATGAATTTGTCGTCTTACTGACCCAACTCAATCGCCTTGCTGATGCCGAAGATGTCGCTGACCGAATTATCGAAGCCGTGCGGCAACCGATGCTGCTGCATGGGCAGCAAGTGTTTTCGGGTGCCTCCATTGGCATCGCCAACTATCATCCTGATTACACCAGTGCGGATGCTCTCTTACGCGATGCCGATGCGGCAATGTATCAAGCCAAAGCCTTAGGTCGTAACCGCTTTGTGATTTTCACAGACTCAATGCGGATGCAGTTATTGCAAGAGTTATCGCTAGAGCAAGCGTTACAACAGGCTGTTCAAGATCGGCAATTCGGTGTGGCATATCAACCTATAGTCGATTGTAGCGAACAACAAGTGATTGGCTATGCCGCCAGCCTCTGTTGGTCAGAAGCCAAATTAGGCACTGCCGCGGAGTTTAGCCAATACGCCCGTTCTGCGGGTATTTTACCCCACATTGAACTGCAAATTTTGGAGCAGTTGGTCGGCCAATTACAGGGGCAATCGCAGCCATCTTTGGTGAGTCTGACTCTCTCTGCGCAGCATTTGCAAAGCCCTGTGCAGTTTGACCGATTAGCAAAAATTCTGATGGCAAACACGCAAGTCATGCATCGGTTATGTTTAGGTTTTGCTGAATTTGATTTACTGAAGCTTTCAAGTAGCCATTTGAGTTATCTGCATCAACTGCATCGGCTGGGGGTGAGATTATCGCTGGACCATTTTGGCGCGGAATTGATGCCCATTGGCTTGTTAAGCCAATATCCCTTTAATTTTGTCCGACTGGATCCGGTGTTTGCTCGCGCGCTTGTCAAACAAACGCCAAAACAACAGATCTTATCGGTACTAATGACCCTTGCCCAGCAGTTCAAATTCCGCATCATTGCCGATGGCGTGGATGACGAAACACTGCAGTCGTTATTGATTGCACAAGGCTGTTGTTTTATGCAGGGCTCTTGGGTAACTAAAACTCTTGGCAATGCTGCGATTGTCAGTGCCGCATTTACTAGCCTCAACCCATCACTCTTTCTTCAGCAACTGGCGTAATCTTTCCAAGTGCGCAAGGCCGGTTTGTTGGCGCTGCGCTTCTGTTTTGACAGGCGTTGCTCGCTGCCATTCCAAATCATCTTGCGGCAATTCTGCTAAAAAGCGACTCGGTTCCGGTTTGATGGTTTCCCCGTATTGTCGCCGCTCGCGGGCATAGGTGAAAATCAACTCTCGTTGGGCGCGGGTGATACCAACGTAAGCTAAGCGCCGTTCCTCTTCCACATTATCTTCATCCATACTGGTTTGATGCGGCAGGATGCCTTCTTCCATCCCGACCATAAAGACAATCGGAAATTCCAAGCCTTTAGAGGCGTGCAAGGTTAATAATTGCACTTGATCAGCATCTTCTTCCTGTTCGTTACGCTCCATCATGTCGCGCAGCGTCAACTTGGTGACCACTTCGTTTAAAGTCAGGGGCTCATGTTCAGCATCGCCCTTCAGCATTTCAGTGATCCAGCGATACAGCTCGTTGACATTTTTCAGCGCCATTTCAGCCGCTTTCGGGCTGGCACTGTGTTCAAACAAATAGGCTTCATAACGGCTTTCCCGGATCATATCGCGCACGGCTTCGGCAGGCTCTGCCCGCACCGCATTATCCGCAAGACCGACCATCCACTTAGCAAAATGGCGAACCGCCGCTAAGCTTTTTGCCGACAATTCATCAGACAGTTCAGGCGCACAGCAGGCTTCAAACAAACTGATCTGTAAACGATTGGCCAAACTGCCCACTTTTTCTAAAGTAGCTGCACCAATTTCACGTTTGGGTGTATTGATAATCCGCAGCAAAGCATTGTCGTCATCCTGATTCACCAACAAACGTAAATAGGCCATCACATCTTTAATTTCAGCGCGCGAGAAAAACGAAGTGCCTCCAGAAATCCGATATGGAATGCGGTTGGTCATGAGGGCTTTTTCAAAAACACGCGCTTGATGATTACCGCGATACAGGATCGCATAGTCTTTATATTGGGTGCGATTTAAAAAGCGATGCGAGATGATTTCTGCCACCACCTTTTCAGCTTCATCTTCTTCGTTTTTGGTCGGCAGTACCCGCAGCGGCACGCCATAACCCATTTCACTAAACAAAGCTTTGTCATATTCATGTGGATTATTGGCGATTAAGATATTGGCCGCTTTCAGAATTCGCTCACAAGAACGATAGTTTTGTTCAAGCTTAATGACTTTTAAATTAGGGAAGTCTTTGCCTAGTAGTACTAAGTTTTGTGGCTTGGCCCCCCGCCAAGAATAAATGGATTGATCGTCATCGCCCACCACCGTAAAGCGTTGCCGCTCGCCGACGAGCCATTTCACCAATTCATATTGGCTGGTGTTGGTATCTTGATATTCATCGACCAACAAATACTGGATCTTTTGTTGCCAACGACTGCGCACTTCAGCATTCGCCGCAAACAACAAGGTGGGCACCATGATCAAATCGTCAAAATCAAAGGCATTATAGGCGCGCAACTGTTGCGCATATTGCGCGTAAAAATTGGCAAAACTGATACTTTGCGCATCGGTTGCTTTGGCCATCGCTTGCTGTGGCAGCAATAAGTCATTCTTCCAATTTGAAATTTTACTTTGCAGCGCGCGCAATAAATCTTTATCGCCTTGAAGCTCCGCTTCGGTCAGTTCCTTTAACAAGCTCAAGCTGTCTTGGTCATCAAATAAGGTGAAATTCGCTTTATAACCGATCGCTTTATGCTCTTTCTTTAAAATCTCAAGGCCTAACGTATGGAAGGTTGACACCGTGAGCCCACGTAACTGAGCGCGGTCTAATTGATGGCCAATCCGCTCACGCATTTCTTTCGCCGCTTTATTGGTAAAGGTCACCGCAGCGATATGGCGCGCCGACATGCCGCATTCTTCAATCAAATAGGCAATTTTATTGGTGATCACCCGCGTTTTCCCAGATCCCGCTCCCGCCAGCACTAAACAAGGGCCTGAAATATATTTCACAGCTGCGTTTTGTTGGGGATTGAGTTTCATGCGTTTGTTAACCTTGAGAATAAAACAGCTTTGCCAAAATAGGCGTGAACGACAAACAGTGCGGGATTTTAACCTAAAGCAAGGTATTGCAACAGCAATGCCGAACGAATGCGCTCACTCTGCCCAATATTCTGCGTAGTCGACAAAATAGCAATTAAGATAATCCCAAAAACCTATCGCATCCAACCGTCAACCCTCGTATGATATTGGATGTTTTCTAAAGCTCAAAAGGACACAAATCATGTTGGATCCGAAAAAAATTGAAGAAATGGCTCGGCAGATTGGCGCCGCCATTCCCCCGAAATTTCGGGAAGTGGCCGATGATGTAGAAGCCAAGGTCAAGACGGTATTACAAGCGAAATTAAGCCAACTTGATTTTGTCAGTCGTGAAGAGTTCGATGTCCAAACGCAAGTGTTGCAGCGCACCCGCGCCAAATTAGAAGCGCTTGAAGCTCAAGTCCAAGAGTTGTTGGCGAAACAAAATTCACCAACCGAATAATTCAAATAAAGAGAGTCAGCTCCATGAACGAATTTGATTTTGATTTAGACCATTTAGATTTTGATGCCGCTGCTGAAAAAAATGCGCAGAAAATGGCGCTCGCAGATCAAGCGGCTGCCGATGCAGCCTCGTTGCCAGACGAAGACGACTGTGCCGGCGGTGCTTGCAAAATCTAACGGCCTCCCCGCAAAAACACCCAAACGAGCGAATGTCCACACCCAAGGTTCGCACCTCAAAGCAATGATTGGTGCGGACATTCACTTACAGCTCTACAGCTTCTTGCATCACAGCAAATAGGCCAGTTCATTCAATCAATTCAAACCGTGAGTGGTTGGTTATGGCAAACTCTCTAACAGGTTATACGCCAGTTCAACTCTGGCGGTATTTGGATAACGCTGATTGGCGAGCAGAACAATCCCCACTTGCTTACTGGGAATAAATGCGGCATAAGCCGAAAAACCCCCGGTAGCCCCTGTTTTATGCACCCAATACGCGGTCTTTTTGGCAGCCGCAGGATCCAGCAAACTGGCAGGACTGCTCGCAATGAAACTCGGATCCGTCGCAGCTTTCAGTGAGGACAGCTGCAACGGGTAAGCGAGCATTTCCCAGCCTAGTCCCTGCAACATTTGGCCAGCTTTCGCGTGAGGCAACTGAGCTCGCAATAACGCAGCTCGAATTGTCGGATCTGCCACTTGTTCTGCCTGCATATTTGCTTGCAGCCATGTAGCAATATCACGCACGCTCGCTTTCACGCCACCGGCTTCATCGAGCAACACGCCTTGACCGATGCGAACCGCTTTCCCCTCGTTATAACCCCAGGCATAGTGAGACTGCGATGGGGGCGGAACTTGCAGATAAGTACTGGGTAACTTTAACGCTGTCGTCAGTTTACTGAACTGCTCGGCATAAGGTGCACCTCCTGCCTTCGCTGCTAAATGCGCGAATAAGCCAATACTGCTATTGGCATAGACTCGCGTACTGCCCGGCTGAGATTGCGCTTGCCACTGCTGGTAATACTGCAACAAGCTCGCTGCATCGGTCACATGTTCAGGCAACATCAGTGGTAACCCACCGGCAGTATAAGTCGCTAAATGCTGCATATTGATGCGCTGCCACTGCGGCTGCGTCAGTGCCGGCCAATGTTTTGCGACCGGATCGGTCAGCTGAATATCGCCCCGTTCTATGGCCATGGCACCAATCACACCCGCGAAGGTTTTGCTAATTGAGCCGACTTCAAAAATAGTATCGGGCGTGACTGCTTGTTGCTTGGCAACATCGGCTTGGCCAAAACTGTAGTGAAAAATTTTGCCCTGCCAGAGCACAGCAACCGCCATTCCTGGGATTTTGTGCTGGTGCATCAGCTCAGTCACTTGCTGGTTCACTTGCGTTTTTAAGGTTGCTGCATTGTCGATGCGAACCGTTGCTGCGGATGCAGAACTGAGTGGCAATAATGCCAGCATCAGAGTGCAATACAGCGTGTTTTTGATCCTTAAGGACATGGTATAAAACTCCTTCTCTGAGTCAGAACACAATTCATCTGTCAAAGGTTGAATGATGGATAAAGCGGCTCCAAAACAGGATGAGCCGAGCCGACAGTGACTAGCATGCGGCAGTTGACATCGCCCGACAAACGGTTATTTTGCATATCAGCTGTTAGAAAAACTTACACAGAAGAAGCATTCACATGACTCGAAGATATATTCCGCTGAAAGCATTGCGGGCTTTTGAAGCCGCTGCGAGGCATTTAAGCTTCACTGATGCCGCCATCGAGTTGAATGTCACACATTCAGCAGTGAGCCAACAGGTCAAGTTACTGGAAGAACAGCTGAATTGCCCATTATTTTTGCGAGTACCGCGAGGATTGATGCTGACGCCTGAGGCTGAACATTTATTGCCAGTGCTCAATGAATCCTTTGATCGGATTGCTCAGCTGTTAGAATATTTTTCACATCGTAAAGTGCAGGAAAAACTAAAAATTGGCGTTGTGGGCACTTTCGCGACTGGTTTTTTACTCCCCCGCCTGCAAAAGTTTTATCAAAAATTTCCACATATTGAGTTGCAGATCTCCACCAACAACAATCGCATCGACATTGCCGCTGAAGGACTGGATTACGCGATCCGCTTTGGTACTGGCGCTTGGCATGGCACCTCGGCTTTGTATCTCTGTGACAGCCCGCTCACCGTGTTGTGTACGCCAGACATTGCAGCCACATTAAAACAGCCGGCCGATCTTTTAAAGTTTACCTTACTGAGGTCTTATCGCCGCGATGAGTGGACCGCGTGGTTACAACAAGCCGGCGGCCCACAACTGCCGCCGACTCATCCAGTGATGGTGTTTGATTCCAGCGTGACGATGCTTGAGGCGGCACAAGCAGGCATCGGTGTGGCTATCGCGCCTGCACGCATGTTCAGCCGTTTGTTGCAGAATGGTGCTATTGAACGCCCATTTTCGACTGAAATTAGTCTTGGAAGCTATTGGTTAACACGGTTGCAATCAAAAGTAGAAACTAGCGCAATGCGCGAATTTGCGCAGTGGTTAAGTGCAGAGCTGGTGAGCAGTATAGAGTTCACAGCCACTGGCGACAACGAAGCCGGCAAAACTTAAGGCTGGCCAAACAGAGGTCATGACAAGAAAGCCGTGCGCCTGCGCTCACGGCCCTTATTTTCAAATAGCGATGACTTAACCGAAGTGATTAAAGCACACTTTATTGCCATCTAAATCACGAATGTAAGCCCCGTAGAATACACCCGGGATGCGTTGACCTGGTGCACCATCACAAGTTGCGCCCAAAGCGATGGCTTTGTGGTAAAGCTCATCCACCAAAGCTTTGGAGCCTGGCGCTAATGCTAACATCACGCCATTCCCAGGATGAGGATCTTCTTTGTTGAATGGCACACAAACTGCCACCATCGGTTCTTTGTTATTTTTACCAATGAACACGATGCGGTCCATATTAATCAAGCGTTTGGCACCTAAATCCGCTAATAAATTGCTGTAAAAATCAGCCGCTTGTTGTAAGTCGCGGGTACCCAGAGTGACGTAACTAATCATTTATAAGCTCCATGGCAGGATCTGCAAGAATTTGAGATTTTTAATACGAAAAATTTACCGAGTTAGACCAGTCGGATTGCGCCAGTCGGATTGCGCCAATCGGATTGCGCCAATCGGATTAGACGGCTTCAGCAATTAACCTCGATACGCCGTGACTTTGACTTCAATACGCCATGCCGGATCCGCTAACCGAGCTTCAACAGTGGCACGCGCTGGTGCTTGACCTTTCGCAACCCACCTGTCCCATGCCTGATTCATGCCGGCGTAGTCGGCCATATCCGCAAGATAAATAGTCGCATCAACAATCTGCGATTTATCAGCCTGACATTCTGCCAATAACTGATCAATTTGCGCTAACACATCTTGAGTCTGTTCGACGATATCGCCAGTGGTGACATGAGGAACCATGCCAGCGCAGAAAATAAATCCGCCAGCGATCACAGCCTCAGAATAACGAACGCCGGGTTGAATGCGGGTAATAGCCATTGGTGATTCTCCCATCAGTAAAAAAGCCGCAGTGACTGCGGCAACAAGGGAGAGCATAACTGAAAATCAACAGAACGCCTATGCTGAGGAGAGGCGGACCCAACCAATCCGCCGCAATGTGTTTTGCCAAAGCCATTCAGCAAGGGCTTACTTGCTAGCACTCAAGGTCGGCGATTTAAAACCATCTTTGCTAGTGTCAATCAAATCATACGATTTCATCGCTGGGATCTGTGTCTGGATCTGTTGCTCTAACACATCTAAATCCTGCAACTCACCACAAATTTGTTCTGCACGCACTGCTAAACGTTCACTTTTCTCGGTCATTTCGGTTTCCAATTCCTGACCGAACTGCTCCATTTTCTCACCAAACGCCTGCATTTTGCTGTCAAAATCACCCTGGCCTGAGCTCATTGCCTGGCCCAAGCTGACCATCATGGCACCCGTTAATTGCATCACCGATTGTTCAATGGCTTGCTCGAATTCTTTTGTAACTTCGCCATCATTATTTTGGATATTGCTGCCGTTGATACGGATTTCACCGTCAGTTTTTACCACCAAAGTGTCGATATGCTGGCGTAAATTGCCGATAGCGTCTGCGACAGCATCTTGTAGCTGAGGATTTTCTCCGCCAAGGTTTTTCACGACTTTATCGACCGTCGTTGCCGCCAACTGCAAAGCATCTGCCACTAAAGCCACGACTTCATGCGTTTCATGCCGCAAGCCCGCTTGATACTGCATCAAAGTTCGCTGGGTTTCAGCATCAGTTGGCACTGACTTGCCTTGTAACCAAAGGCTACCCGCGCTATCAATCCGCCATAGATCTTGCTCTGCGCGTTGCAGGCGAACCTCGGACGCGGTAATAACTAAATCATCTTTAAACTGCAAAGAGCATTGATTATCTGCGGCATTTGCAGGGGCATTTAACACTAAGGTACTAAAAATTGTGGAGGCGATTACTGTTTTCATGCTGCTATTCCTTGTGTGAGTCACCGCAGTTGCGGAAGATATCATCCATTCGCAAAGGCTGTGCCAAAATTTAAGTTAATGAATTTAAAGTAATTAACAGAAAACACTGGTTCCACCCAATTACAAGCAATAGTCAAAATCACCATTTTTTAGTGGAAAAAACTATGGCAAAACATTTGGTGGTTTATAACCAAATAGAATAAGTCTGAGCGAACGATTCTTTCTTTTTTATCCATTTAGACGGCTAAAATACCGGCAAATTGATCCTGGTAGGTAGAGTTATGCCGTTTACTTCGCTCCATGCACTGGCTAGCCCGCTGAGTGCGCAACAAATTCAAGACTTACAAAAGCTGGTGAGCCAGTTAAACCCAATCCAGCAAGCCTGGGTCAGCGGTTACTTAGCGGCTGCCGCGCAAAGTGCTGTTGGCGGCGGAGCTGTTGCAGTCCCGCAAAGCACTGCTCTCCCTGCAGTCTTAACGATTTTGTTCGCCTCGCAAACTGGCAATGCCAAGGGTGTTGCCAGCAAAATTAAAGTAGCGGCAGAACAGCAAGGGCTGACGGTGCAGCTGCAAGATATCGCCAGCTATAAAACCAATGCCTTAGCCAAAGAACAGTATTTAATTATTGTCACTTCGACTTATGGTGAAGGCGAACCGCCAGAGTCCGCAGTCAGTTTTCATAAATTCTTATATGGCAAAAAAGCCAGCGCCTTGCCGCAACTCAATTACGCAGTCCTTGGGCTTGGCGATACGTCCTATGAATTTTTCTGCCAAACCGCTGTCGATTTTGACAAGCAATTGGCCAAAC
>CAZIPG010000113.1:0-9360 GCA_964540955.1 uncultured Rheinheimera sp. | reverse complement strand
GGCGTAACTACCGGGATCGCCATGGAGTTCCAGTTCGGTACCAACTGGTCCTATTACAGTCACTATGTTGGCGATATCTTCGGTGCTCCGCTGGCGATTGAAGGCTTAATGGCCTTCTTCCTTGAATCAACCCTGATTGGTTTATTCTTTTTTGGCTGGGACAAATTAAGCAAAGTCCAGCATTTGGCAGTCACTTGGTTGGTTGCCTTGGGTTCTAACCTTTCGGCCTTGTGGATTTTAATTGCCAATGGCTGGATGCAAAACCCAGTCGGGGCTGAGTTCAACTACACCACTATGCGCATGGAAATGCAGAGCTTTTCTGAGGTGATATTCAATCCAGTCGCTCAGGTCAAATTTGTCCATACTGTTTCTGCAGGTTACGTCACTGGCGCAATGTTCGTGCTGGCGATTTCTGCTTGGTACATGCTCAAAGGCAGAGATTTAGCATTCGCGCGACGTAGTTTTGCCATTGCATCCGCTTTTGGTTTGGCAGCCTCAGTTTCGGTGATTGTTCTCGGTGATGAATCAGGCTATGAACTTGGCGATGTGCAAAAAGTAAAATTAGCGGCAGTCGAAGCAGAATGGGAAACTCACCCTGCTCCAGCATCTTTTACCGTTATCGGCATTCCAAATGAAGATACCCAAACCACTGACTACGCCATTAAAATTCCGTATGCACTTGGCTTAATTGCAACTCGGTCATTGGATGAGCAAGTGACTGGTTTAAAAGATCTGAAAGATCAACACCGCGAGCGCATTATCAACGGCGTTGAAGCCTATCGTTTACTCCAGCAATTACGCGCTGGTGATAAATCAGCAGAAACCATCGCAGCTTTTGATGCCGTGAAGAAAGATTTGGGTTATGGCTTATTACTCACAGCATATGCGAAAGATCCGTTGACAGCCACGCCAGAACAAATCCAACAAGCAGTGGATAACAGCATTCCCAAAGTTGCACCGATGTTCTGGAGTTTCCGGATTATGGTAGCCGCTGGTTTTATCATGCTCGTCGTGTTTGCCTTATCGTTCTACTACAGTGCCAAACGGTTAGAACGTAAACCAAAATGGCTGCTCAAAGCTGCACTGTTTAGCTTACCTCTGCCATGGATTGCTTGTGAAGCCGGTTGGTTTGTTGCTGAATACGGTCGTCAACCTTGGGCCGTTGGTGAAGTATTGCCAACCCATTTGGCAGCCTCTGGTTTAACAACTACCGAAGTCTGGACCAGTCTTATCACCATCAGTGTTCTATACACAATTTTCCTCATCATTGAGGTATGGCTGATGCAACATTTCGCCCGTAAAGGACCATCATCGTTGCATACCGGAAAATATGACTTAGAAACTGGTTTGGTTAAAGGGGTGTAACATGGATTATGAATTTTTAAGATTTATCTGGTGGCTGCTGATAGGCGTTTTGCTCATTGGGTTTGCGATTACCGATGGTTTCGATATGGGGGTCGGTGCGTTACTGAAAGTAGTTGGTAAGAATGACAACGAACGGCGAGTACTTATTAATGCTGTGGCGCCGCACTGGGATGGCAACCAAGTATGGCTAATTACCGCTGGGGGGGCGTTATTTGCAGCATGGCCGCCTGTTTATGCAACTTCGTTCAGTGGTTTTTACTTAGCGATGATTTTAACCCTAGTTGCGTTATATTTCAGACCTATTGGTTTTGACTATCGGTCAAAACTGGAGTCAGCAAAATGGCGTAGCAATTGGGATTGGGCTTTAACTTTTGGTTCAAGTGTCCCACCCATTATCTTTGGTGTTGCTTTTGGTAATTTATTGCAAGGCGTGCCATTTCATTTCGATGAACTGCTGCGTGTCAATTATACCGGTTCATTCTTTGCGTTATTAAATCCATTTGCATTGTTAGTTGGCGTGCTGAGTTTATTGATGTTTGTCACGCAAGGCGCAACTTATTTGCAGATGAAAACCGAGGGTGAGTTAAGAAGCCGCAGCGAAACGATTGGGCTGTTGACTGGTTTTGGTGCAGCACTATTATTTGTGCTTGCTGGAGTTTGGTTGACCTTTGGCATTGAAGGCTATGTGCTGACTAGCGCTATTGATCATAATGCCATCAACAATGCGGTCAGCAAAACAGTCGAAGTGCAAGCAGGAGCATGGTTAGCGAATTATGATAAAGCGCCCATTTTATGGTTGTTGCCAATTCTTGGCGTTGCTTCTTTCATGTTAGCTGGCGTGTTTAGTAAAGCGCATAAAGCGGGTCTGGCATTTTTATTGTCATCGCTGGGTCAAGCTGGTGTCATTTTGACCTGTGGCGTCTCGATGTTCCCATTTGTCATGCCATCAAGTTCAAATCCTGCGCATAGCCTGACCATGTGGGATGCGACTTCTAGTGAGCTGACATTAAAAATTATGTTTATTGTGGCCTGCATTTTTGTCCCTATTGTCTTAGGTTATACCATTTGGAGTTATGCAAAAATGTTCGGGCGCTTGAATGAGAAAACCATTCAAGAAAACACTCACTCATTATATTAAGGAGCAGACAATGTGGTATTTTGCTTGGATATTAGGAGTACTCTTGGCATGTTCATTCGGGATCATCAATGCGATGTGGCTTGAACTCAATGGCTATGCCGAAGAACAAGAATAAACTTTCTGAAGAGCAGGCATTACTCAATGTCTGGCTGTTAGCTGAAACCAAGCCACTGCGAAGTGCGCTTGGTTTTGGTGTTTGCAGTTTAGTTTTTTTAATTGTACAGATGTGGTGCTTATCCGAGGTTGCGAATGATTTGATCCAAAGAGCAACTCCGCAAGCCTTGCCCCTATTGTGTTTTTTTATATGTTGGATCCTTCGAATTTGTTGTCATGAATTAAGGCAATATCAATCACAACGCGCAAGTCTACGGATCCGAAATTTTATCCGTCAAAGCGTGTTGACTAAGTTGATTGTGGCAGGACCTTTACGGCATGAGTATGGTTCCGATGGCGAACTGACGTCTTTAGTTCTGGAGAAAATTGAAGCGCTTGATGGCTATATGAGTCGTTATTGGGTGCAGCAATACATTGTAGTGATTGCCCCACTTCTTATCAGTTGTGCCGTAGCAAGCCAAAGCTTACTTGCAGCCGCAATCATGCTCTTTACCGCCCCTATTGTAATTGTATTTATGATTTTGGTCGGTAAAGAAGCCACTGATGCCAATCGCGAACAATTTACAAGATTGACGCACATGGGAGGCCGTTTTTTTGATTTTATTCTGGGACTCAATACCCTTAGACATTTTAAAGCCACAGAAATTGCCGAAGCGCAATTGCTTGCTGCCGCAGATGGTTATAAGAAAAGTAGTTTTAGCGTATTAAAAATGGCTTTTCTTTCCACTGCTGTATTGGAGCTTTTTAGCAGCTTAGCCATTGCTTTAGTGGCGCTCTATTTGGGACTCGGTCTGATTGGTGAATTACCCTGGCTGAAGCAGCAAGTGGCAGTTGATTATCAAGCCGCTATCTTCATTTTGTTACTAGCCCCAGAGTTTTATGCGCCATTACGGCAATTAGGTTCAGATTATCATGCGAAAGCGCAGGCGATTGCGGCCACAAATTCGCTAATGCCCCTTTGGCATGCACCTGCCAAAGCCCCGATTACGGGAAATGCCATCTCTGATTGGCAACAGGATAGTTATCTTAGTTGTCGTGATATCACGGTAGAGCATCAAGGTAAGCTTCGTTTGCAACTCAATGAATTTGAATGCAAATTTAAAGATCAATGGCTCATCACGGGTGTTAGCGGCAGTGGTAAGTCAACCTTTTTGCAATTATTGTGTGGATTCTGGCCATGGCAAGGTGAAATCAAGGTCAATAACCTACCACTGAATGAATTAAAGTTAGAGCATTGGCGATCTCAAATTGGTTACTTGCACCAAAAACCTGAATTCTTACCGGGAACTATTGCCGATAATTTAAAAGCTGGTGATCCCAATATTCAGGATCTTGAAATTTGGCAAGCTATCACAGCGGTTGGGCTATTCGAATTCATCCATGAATTACCGCAGCAACTGCAGTATAAACTGATTGATAATGCTGCAAATTTATCCGGCGGGCAGCAGCAAAGATTAGCGTTGGCAAGGCTCATCCTCGCCAACAAAAAGATCTGGTTGTTAGATGAACCTTGGGTGCATCTCGATGCAGAAAATATGAGTGCGATGATTGCTCTGATAAAAGAGTATTGTTCTGATAAAACATTGCTGTTGGTCAGCCATCAAACTCAAGGGCTGGAGTGGATCGCTAATCGTTTGTGTATATCAAAAGCTGATGATGGTCATTATTTCACTAAATTGCAAAATGGTACCGACATAGATAGTCCAGAAAAAAGAGTGGGTGAACATGCGAGATAAAGCAAATCAAATGTTTACCCTAAGCGCGCTTTGGCAGATGGCCAAGCCAGGTTGGCTGATAAGTTTTTGCTTAGGGCTGATCACTTTGGCCAGTGGCTTGACGTTATTGGGATATTCGGGCTGGTTTATTTCCGCAGCTGCAATTGCTGGCGTAATTGGTACGCAAGCAGGATTGTTTAATTATTTAAGACCGGGGGCCATGATCCGGTTATTAGCAATTTTGCGAACGGCCGGTCGATATGCAGAAAAACTTCAATCGCACTACACCATTTTAGAGGTGTTAAAAACCTTAAGGCTCGAAACATTTAAATTGTTGTGTTTACGCTTTAATCCTTATTATTCTTTAAGGGCACGGCGATTTGAGGCATTACAACAACTGATTGCCGACATCGATCTCTTGGATCAATATCCTTTAAGAATTGTCCTCCCCTACTTTTGGGCATTTACTCTGTCGGCCATCGCTGCAATCCTACTAATCATCTGGCTTCCTGAGGGCGCTCTAGTGATCATAGCTGTATGGTTCAGTCTTTTAGTAGTCCTGCCTGCAACGCAATATCATTTTTGCAAACAACTTGCTGCAGAAGAGGCTGTGGTTCAAAGTCAGCGCCGCGAATTCGTGTTAGAGAATATGACCGGACTGACAACTCTAAGTATGATGGGACAATCACAACAGTTTCTCCGGCAATTTGCCAATACTGAACATGAATTATTGCCGCGCCAAGCTCAATTAATTCTATTGAATCATATTTTTTCTGCACTTCAACAGTTGATACTGCTGGTGTTAACGGCCTATCTCTTGATGTTGCACCCGTCGTTGCAGCCAGCATTATTGATTGGTGCCTTGTTAGCTTTGCTGGGGGCAAACGAGATCCTTTCTCCGTTAAATCAGTTACACCAGATGTGGGCTCAGGTGTATCAAGCACAACAACGCTTGAAGAAATTGGTGTCACAACCTACTATCCAAGCAACTGGCGTACATTTAGTTTTAGACAATAAAGTGGCGCTGTCACTGAAACAACTTCGTTGGCAGCATTCCAGCAATACAACCATTGAATGTACCCTGAGTGGCGGGGATTTAGTGCTCTTGTCCGGGAGTTCTGGTGCTGGCAAATCTAGCCTGTTTGCAACCATAGTCTCGGATCTGCCACTAATTTCTGGCGAGATTTTAGTTCAAGGCCCTGCGGCAAAGATCAGTATCCTTGAACAACATCCTTATGTATTTTCACTCTCTATTGCTGCCAATCTCAGAATTGCGATGCCAAATGCTTCTGATCAGCAACTACTTGATGTGTTAGAAATTGTCGAGTTAATGCCTTGGTTAGCGCGGCAATCCAATGGGTTATTGAGCCAATTAGGTCAAGAACATGGAGGTTTTTCAGGGGGCGAAGCTCGGCGATTTGCCTTAGCTCGTTGTTTGCTGGCGGATGCAGATTTATTGCTCTTGGATGAGCCGTTTGCGGGTCTTCCAATTGACCAAGCAGAACGGATATTGCTGCGGTTAAAGGTACGTTTGAAAGATAAGATTTGTGTAATTATCAGTCATCAAGTACCTGATATGACAATTTTTAATAGATTTATCGATATCTAAGTTTGAAAAATCATTGATTAAATTCGGGAGTATTTTGTCAGAAATGGTTGAGTTTCGGGCTAATGTAGACCACGAGACTATTTTGACATTCTGTCTAAGTTCGCCTGAATCGCATCTAGTATCTCAGTGCTACCTTCAAGCTTAAACCATGCGGTTTTGGCCAATTCTATTTCAGAATACAGAGCCATTTCTTGCGATAAATTGAGCGGGGCTTGTTCAGTTGGAATAAGTTGTAACCAACCAGCTTTGCCGTGTGTCTTCACCAGATATAATGCTTTATCAGCTAAGGTCAGTGTTGCATCCCAATTCCAATGCGCAAGCTCAGCCGGCGGATGTTGAACAACACCAATCGAGCAACGTACAGGTTGCTTCATATGCTCTTGATGTGGCCACTGATGAAGACTAATCTTGCGTTGTAATCGAGTGACAAATTCTCTCGCTGATAACGAGTTTTCCTGGATCACCAAAAACTCTTCGCCGCCCCATCGCACCACATGATCTGTTGCCCTTACTTCTTGTGTCAGTAATTTTGCCATCGCCACCAAAATTTCATCACCGACTAAATGGCCATAGGTGTCATTGATTTGTTTAAAATTATCCAAATCTATAAGAATGATTTGTAGGGTGCCCGTGTTCTTGGCGTAAGGTTGATTCACCAAATCCAACCAATTATTGAGGTATCGTCGATTATGTAGGCTTGTTAAGGTGTCGGTGTGACTGGCTTGCTCTAATTTATGATTAAGCTCAGCAAGCTGCTGATTACTCAATTCAAGTTCCTTTGTTCTTGCCTCAACCATTTGCTCTAGTTTTGCTTTGGCATGTGCAAGCTGTTTGACTCTGAGTAAATAAAAAGCATAGATCAATGCAACGATGCCCATGACCGCAAGAATTTTCAACCAAAGTCGTTCATACCAATAAGCCTCTAAAGAAATACTGATCCTGAGCGGCTGACTCCACTGTTGCTCACCTGAATAACGACTCTGCACCAAAAATTCATAATTCCCTGGGGGCAAATTCGTATAAAACGCCTGTCTTCGCGTATCAACCTCTTGCCAATCTAGGTCATAACCTAATAGCTTATAACGAAAAACCAGCGCCGATGCGCGATAAAAAATCGGCGCCGTAAAATCAATCCGCCAATCACGTGCATTGACAGGTAATTGATTATTCAACGCCTGATAACGGGTATTTCCAGCATAGAGTCCGTCAAAAACGGGTCTTGGTAATTTTGATTCTGAAGAAAGATTATTTGTATTAACCGAGACAATCCCAGCTAAAGTTGGATACCAAATTCGATCACGCCAAAAGGCTCCTTTGCCGTTCCCTGCACCATTACAGCAACGATAGCTATCAACCCTAGCACTGCCGCCTTTGTCCTGCAGAATGATGTGAGGCATTAATTCAGCCCCATTAGCCAAACTCGTTTCAGGCAACAAATAAATACCATCAGTACTGGAGACAATCAGTGCTTTATGAATATCTTGAACATGCAAAGCTGTTTTGGCGGGAATTCCTTTTTCGGGGCTAAACCAAGTCAATTGCTGGTCATTTAAAAAAGCGAAACCCGATTGAAAGGTACCTACAATTAACTGAGATTTATCCGATGTTTCACCAATAAATGTGATATGCGATAGTTTTAATTGTTCATCACCAACTAATTCGAAATGCTCGGAAACTTTCTTATAAAGCCCACGCTCAGTCCCCACCCAAAGAATTTGGCGACTGTCTAAAAATACAAACCTAATTTTCCGATTATCAAATTCATTTTTTTGATGCATATCGATGAGTTGGCCATTGGCATAGCGATACAGGCCATCATAAGAGGCTATCCAAATTTGTTGTTGATTGTCTTCAACTAAACCATTGATTTGCGTATTCGCAAGCGCAGGGAATTGTTCTTCGATTTCAATGCCGGCTTCAGTCTTCACACCTCTAACTAAGCCGCTCCGCGTTCCCAACCACCATCGTTGCTGGCTGTCTCGAAACATCGAATAAACAACTTTGTTTGGTAATTCTCCTTTAATCGGTATTGATACAAATTGCTCGTCTTGGGTAAATTCAGCAACACCTTGGTTATGGCCCACAAATAACCGATCATCAGCAACCATAAGTGACCAGACAAAAGGATCTGCGAGTCCTTGTTTCATGCCGTAATTTCGCGTTGAATCCTGACGTAAGCGTGTTAAACCATTCGATTTACTGCCAAACCAAAGATTGCCATCTTCATCTTCAAAAGCACTGACAACCCACTCAACTGAAGCATTTTGGGTCCGTTTGATCCGTTCAAATATTTTCTTATCGTTAATACGGATCAACTCATCATAAGTTGCTATCCAAAAATTTTGCCGTTGATCGACATACAATTTCAAAATCTCTGTGTCAATTGAATGCTCGCCAAACAAGTTTTTGCTTAATCGTCCATTTTCATCAACAAGATATAATCCCTGATTGGTACCTATATACAGCTGTTGCTGGTACACGGCTATCCTGTTGATAGTCAACCGCTCATTGGGCCATTGCACTGGAATTTGCTTAAGGACACCTTGTTGGTAAATAGCTAATTGATTGATCCCCCCAATATAAACAGCGTCACCATAGGTTAGTAAACTTGAAACCTGGCCATGATACTCAGTCAATTTCGTGAGCATTTGATCTTTGAAGAGATATAGCGCTTCACCACCAATCAAAATGTCATTGTTGTGGTTGGTTGTTATGACATTGATACCCTCAATGCTCTGTTGCTGATAGGTTATTTCTGTAAAAGACTGATTTTGGTATTTAATTAACTTAGTGGTACTAGCGAACAGAATTGAATTGTCCTGTTCTACAACCACTGCACGTAGTAGAGGATTTTGTAATAAAGGGGTGTGACTGCCATCAAAGGCAATAAATTGAAGTCCATCAAATCTGACTAAACCACCTTCCGTGGTCAACCAAAGAAAACCCTGTTTGTCTTGGGCGATATCAGTAATTGAAATTTGAGGTAAGCCCTCTTCCGTCGACCAATTGCGACGAATACTTTCTTCAAAACTCGAGACTCCAGCAGCAACAACACCAGAACAGAGCCATAGAAAAAGCCACATCAAGCGGACAAATAATAACTGCATGGCACCTCAACGGTTAACACCGATACTGAAGGATTTATAATTAATCGGATAGCATTCAATTAAAATATAGATTCATTATCAGATGCAGACAAATATTTGTCTGCATCTACATTTCTCTGAACATTGATTATGGTAAAGGAGTTCCTCGACTGGCAACATAAAGCTGATACCAATGTTCTCTGGTTAATCGGACTTGCAGCGCATCAGTACAAGCTGCAATTCGCTGCGGGTCGACGGTACCTATCACCGGTTGAATTTTTGCGGGATGCAACATCAGCCAACTCAACACAATCGCTTCAGGGCTGGTTTGGT
>CAZIPG010000112.1:0-9462 GCA_964540955.1 uncultured Rheinheimera sp. | reverse complement strand
GCTCAATGAGCGCTCAATGAGTGCAACGTGGATGTTGAAGCCGCATAGGCTGCCAAGGACGAATCGGATGGATGTATTTTTCTTAGGTATTGCTGTTGCTCTTGTTGTCTTCGCGGTATTGCTACTACTGAGCCGTCAGGCCGGCAGCAGGTTTTTGGCCTTAGGCTTGGCGTTTCTTTCGTCTATGCTGGTCATGACATTCACGCCAGTGCTTTGGATCCTGACCGGGCGTCCTAGCGAAAGCTATCCCGAGTTGCTTGGGCTACTCTATGGCATTCCTGCGGGGCTTGGCATCACACTAGCTGGGGCGGTTCGGTTCTGGCTGATTCGTAGACGAGAGCGGTTGCGCAACCATTTGCCTGGTTAACCGGTCAATCGCTTGGCGATTGATAAAGCGGGTTCTATTGGGTATTTGGCATTATTTGGAATTATTTGGCATAGGAGGTGTCATTGAAAGCGTACGCAAAAATAGTGGTTCTCTTCATTTGGATGAGCACAGCAATACAGTCAGCCCTAGCTGACACGCGGAAGTATGAGGCTTTAGCTGACTTTAGGGTAGCAGTCGGAGAGACGTTCCCGTTAGAGAACCTTGTGGCGCCAGACGGCCAGAAAATTGCTAAAGAGCATCTTGTTGGTAACGTTGTGCTGATTAATTTCTACACAGAAAACTGCCCGCCATGTATTAGAGAAGTTCCGAAGTTAAACCAAATTATGAAAAGCCGAAGCGATATTCAGGTGTTGGCAATTACCCCAGACAGCCCTGATGAAGCTGCCAACTATGTGAAAAAATATGGTTTTCACTGGCCAGTCGCTGCTAATGCCAGCCAACTATTGTTCGAACGGTTGAATGTTGACGCTTTTCCTAGTTTTGCACTTGTCGATACAAAGGGGCGGCTTGTAGCCACTGTCTATGCGAATCAACTGGGCGGTGATGAGGGTCATGCCACAGTCGAAGGGATCGACGCTTGGCTTGACCTTCATGTGACTAACCTGCTGACTGAACGTAAAAAAACAAACAATAAAATGTAGGTATTGATGCACTGAATATTATAAGCTGCAGCTTATATCCCTGTTTTGCGCTTGCTTAATAAAGAGGGGGTTGTGAGTTGAATCAGCTGTTCAACTTATCTGCATTTAGGGCAACTTGTTGCCAAATCTAATGATTTTTAAGGAGTTATTATGCAAAAGGGAATTCTCGCCTATACGTTCAGTGTGCTGTTGTTTTCAAATATGGTACTTGCTGATGATGAATCGCAGCGAGAGGCCGAACGATTACTAACCAACATGCAGATGAAGGAGATGATGGTTGAATCCATTGAAAAAATGGTCGATTTGCAAATGCAACAAAACCCAACACTAGCGCCATACAAACAGGTACTTCTGCAGTTTTTTGAAAAGCATATGAGTTGGGAAAGTTTAAAACCCGAGTTTGTGAAAATTTATGCCGATGCTTTTACTGCCGCAGAATTGCGAGATTTGAATGCATTTTATGCAACACCTACCGGGCAAAAAACCATACGCATGATGCCTTCCTTAATGACGCAAGGAGCTGAGATCGGCATGTCACGGGTACAAGCAAATAGTGCTGAATTGACTGAAATGATCGAGGCGGAGTCGAAAAGACTGCAAAAAATCAACGAACAATAAGTGCTGACAAAGTTATCTAACAAAGCCAGCTAACAAAGCCAGCTAACAAAGCTAGATAACAAAGCATGTAATGTGGAAAATGGACATTTGGCCATAGCATGAATGTTTATAACATAAGCACTTAATATAAACATGCACTGGCTGAGGTTTGGGAAATCAAAATGATTGAGTTCACGAAACTGCCTTGGTGTGAAGAAACTGCCTTGGTTTGTAGAAACTGCTTTTTAGTGGAGATGGCGATGCGAAAGCATCATAAGTTTCAAGCAATAAATGACCGTCTAAGTTTGATAACTAGCCCATTGCAGCAGGGAGAACTAAAAAATTTTACTCGCCATCGCCGCCGATAACGATTGGTCTGCAGGCCAATTTGAAGTTGTAAAACCTTTGATTGCATTGCCGTTACTGGCACATAGCAGCATCCTTGGCCTTCATGAAATCAATGATGGGCAGGCTTATCCTTTGCAGCTAACCAATGGTGAGCAAGTCGAGGTTTGGGCTGCCTTCACGCCGAACCGATGGCTGGTGTTCCAGTTGAAATACCAACAAAAACTGCTACTCAATGTGCGTCAAACGTCTGATTTGCATTTGCAAATGTGCTTACCAGATGGCTGTTATTATCAATTTACTCTGACACTTGTGTAATGCTGGCAACTGGAGTCTGTAGATGATGTAGCGCTTTGAATGCAGTGCTTTTACTGAGGTAGATGCTTGGCTCAGGCCAGCAGTTTTTCTGAATGTATGTTGTTTAAAAAGATAGGAAATTTTGATGGTGGGTTCACACATGCTTAAAGCGGTATTCTTGTGTATCAGCTTTGGGTTCATTGCCACAGCTGAGGTTGTGGCCACAGAAGTACCGGCGCAACATCGGCAAAGTGCTGCGAGTAGCGTTCCTGCGCAACGAGCTGAAGGATTGCCTTATGAGATGCTGGGGACGGAAGTTTGGGATGTGGCCGATCCAGTCACCAACCGGGTATATCAAGTATTCGTCGCATTACCCAAATCGTACCTCGAAAAACCCAATCGACGGTATCCAGTGCTTTATGTCACCGATGCGGATTATGCTTTTCCGCTGGTTCGCCAAATTGCGCGTCGCCTCAATGGTGACGGTCCAGTTTTAACGGATTTTATCTTGGTCGGTCTCTCTTACGGCAAAGGCGATGATCCGGTACAGAGTCGCCGTCGGGATTACACGCCAACGGCTGCTGGCGCCCATAATACATCGCCCCAAACGAAGCATGGTGAAAGTGCCGCCTATATCAATTATCTCAAAAACCAAGTGCTGCCATTTGTCGCATCGCGCTATCGTACTGATGAACAGCAGCGGCTTTTTTTAGGCCATTCTTATGGTGCTTTATTGGGCTTTAGTGTGTTGTTTCAGGAACCGAGTTTATTCTCGGGTTATATTCTGGGCAGCCCATCCTTGTGGTATGACAATCATGTGATGTGGGGCAGTGAGCAAGGATATGCGAAACAACATCAAGATTTGCCGGCAAAAGTCTTGATGTATGTCGGTGAATATGAAGATATGGATCCCAAAGATCCCCGTTTTGCCAAGCGCTACAACATGGTAACCGATGCAAAGACGATGGCAGCAAAGTTGAAAGCTCGCCGTTATCCTTCCCTCGAGTTGCAACTTGAAGTGCTCAACGATGAAGATCACTTATCGGTTGCACCTCGCGGCTTTATAAAAGGTTTAAAATATTTGCTTGCAGAGCCAAAGTCTCGTTAGCGAAGTAGCGAAGTAGCGAAGTAGCGAAGTAGCGAGGCTTTGTTCATGTTGAGATTGGTTCATCAGGAAACGTCATGATCAAAGGCAGTGATATGAATGACCGCTTCAATCTTGGACAGTTTTCCATGCAGGCTTTAATTTCAAACCCTGCTACGAGTTAGCGATTGATTGGCTCTTCCCACTGCATCAAATGAGGAATTTATGAAAAATTTAATACTAGGGATGGCATTAAGTTGTACGTTTTTTGCCCAGGCTGTATTTGCTCTCGATGGCCAAGAGCGTTTAGGGGCTTGTATGGTGGACGAACTTTCTGGCAAAGAAAAAAAACAACTCGCCACATGGATTTTTTTCGCGATGGCCGCTCATCCGGAAATTAAGCAATACGCCAACATAGGAGGCGATGCCCAGCTGAATATCGATAAACAGGTGGGCAGTTTGGTGACTCGTTTGCTGACAGAATCCTGCGCGACACAACTCAAAGCCGCTTATCGTGAAGGTGGGATGGATGCGATTGAGAAATCTTTTGAATTAGTGGGCAAAGTTGCAATGGAAGAATTGATGACGGATCCCAAAGTCAACATGGCGATTTCTGGCTATGCTGACTTTATTGATGATAAGAAACTTGAAGCTGTGCTCAGTGATGCCAAGGAATAATAAAGCTGCTTGGCTGGCGGCTGTCAGTATTACTTTCAGTGTTACTGGGCTGGTCGCGGCTGGCATATGGCATGAGCCAACTCGCACATTGGGGCAATACCTGATGACAAAACTTCATGGCGGCTATACTGTTTCTGAGCGCATTGAGCAGTTTGGTGACCAAGTGCAACAAGCACTTGCTGCAGATTTTGAAAGGATTGGTTTTACCTATCCGGCAGCACATGTCGCCTTGGTTGCTTTTAAAGACACACAACAATTAGAAGTGTATGTCCGTGCTCATCAGCAACAACCATGGTTATGGTTGAAAACTTACCCAATTGTTAAAGCCAGTGGCCAGTTGGGGCCCAAGTTACGCGAAGGTGACTTGCAAGTGCCGGAAGGCATTTATCAAAGTGAGTCGTTAAATCCCAATAGTCGTTATCATTTGGCGATTCGAGTCAATTACCCAAATCAATTTGATCAAGCCATTGCAGCCAAAGAAGGCCGAACTCAATTGGGTGGAGATATCATGGTGCATGGCAGTAATGCTTCGGTTGGCTGTTTGGCGATGGGCAACGAGGTTGCTGAGCACTTATTTGTGTTGGCTGCACTCAGTCAACATCCTGTCTCGATCATGATCAGTCCGACTGATTTTCGACAAAAATCCTTGCAGAGCTGGCAACAGGATGCGGCGCCTTGGTTACCTGCAGTGAATCACACGGCAGAGGCGCAAAAGTCCACCATCCCCGTTTGGCGGTTAGCGCTTTATCAAGAGTTGGAATTGGCGTTATCAGAATTTTCGCCTGCTGCGACCACTTTGTAGCAGGCAATTCAGTCTTGCGCTGTTTTGTCTATGCTGTTTGCTTATGATGAATCTGCGCATGCTCGATTTACGCGTGAGCAACGCTCATTTTGCTGAGTAAATGGTTGCTGGTTTTATTGCGAATTCACTAAGTCGGACAAAGTGGCTTGTTCACCAAGGCCCGCAAGATGTTTTTGCAATAACAAAGCACAACCGAAGGCGTCTTCGAGCGCATTATGCTCTTGCAGTAATGGCAATTGATGCCGTTTTAAGCAAGCGGGCAGGCGGTACTCGTCTTGCCTCACTGTAATGTTTCGACGCTGTAATTGTTTAGCTTCCAATTGCAAAGTATCAATAAACTTCAATTGCGGGGCTCTGCCAAAACACTGCTGGCACGCTTTGCGCAAAAATTGTTGCTCAATAACGCTGTGATGCGCGACTAACACTCGTTTAGCAGCGACTTGCAAAAAACGCCTCAGCACATCGGAAAGTTCTTCGCCATTCGCAACCTGATGATTGTGTAAGCCGTGGATCGTTGCGCTTTGTCCGACCCCTTGTTGTTCGCCGTCGGCAAGACGGATCAATTGATAATTGGCCGTCTCTAATATCAACTGCCGCTGTTGCACTAAAAGCCAACCGATGCTGATGATTTGATGGCGTTGTGCATCCAAGCCGGTGGTTTCAATGTCGACCACTAAAAACTCGCAGTCGCTCAGCCGTGTTTGTCGATTAACCTTCTGGCTCTGTTCATAATTCACCACGGGTTCTTGCAGTGGTGTTGGCTTTGCAAACCAATTCCACATGTTAGACTTCCCGACAATAACGGAGCTGTAATACTTTTTGCTCTTCGCTGATGAGCGCAAACGCATCTTTCAGTTGATGGCGTTTCATCAAATCTAAAGAGGCAGGATCGAGCAGATTGGAAATCGAAGCATGGTGTATAAAGGCTTCTCCTTGTAATTGCCAACGCAGTTCAGCTAATACCTCATAAGCCGCCAATAAATTTTGTGCTTGCTCTGCACTGAGGACTTGTTTTTGTTTGAGCTGTTCGACTCGTTCCCGGGTGCTGATGGCCGCAATGCCATGGGCGAGGGCATGCACACGGACGAGATCATTGATGAGGCTCGACCCGCGTTTTTTTAAATCTAAGCCCCGACGATGCTGACCATCATGCTCTAACAAGAAATGTTTGAAAAAACCGAGGGGCGGTTGGTGTGACAGGGCATTTTTCGCCAAATGATATAAAAACAAGGCTTGGTTTTGCGCCCGCGCTAAGATGTCTTGATGCAACGCATTCATCAGCCCTTGGCTGCCAGCAATATAACGACAATCAAAATAGATGGTACTATCGAGTAAGCCTTGAGGATCTGGCGTATTCAGCATACTTGCAAAACGCTGTGACCACCCTTTTAAACTTAATCTGAGCTGTGGATTCGTGGCCATCACGTTACCAGGGCAAAGCACTTGGCCAGAACTTGCCAAACCTTCGCAAACGATTTGAGCAAATTGGCTGAAATAGCGCTCGATGTCATCAACTGGTTCTTTTTCTAGTAGCAACGCATTGTCCTGATCGGCACTTGGCAGCATGTCTTGTCGAGCTTGTGAGCCAAAGCAAATCCAAGTGTACATGCAAGGCGGCGGCCCTAATTCTTGCTCAGCCAAACGGATCCAACTTTGCGCAAGCGCATCATTAATTCCCGCGAGAATGCGACTGACTTCTGCCACGGGCATGTGTTGTTTATAAAGCTGGGCAATCAGTTCTCGGATCGATTGCTGGCAATCAGCAAGCCCAGCACGGTCATGCTGGCGATGGATATGGCTGATGACAAACAAGGGATGTTCTTGACTACTCCGAATTAAATCACTGGTACTGATTAGGCCAACAACTTTCTGATTGATCTCCACAGGCAAATGATGAATGTTATGCTGACTCATCAGTTGCATCGCTTCAAAAGCAAAATGGTCGCCGCTGATCCGGAAGGGGCGAGGAGTCATGATTTCCTTGACTGTTAACTTCGGATCTAAGCCTTTTGCGATCACTCGACTGCGTAAATCTCGATCAGTCAAAATGCCGACTAACTCCTCATTCGCTTCGACTAACAAACTTGAGACGCGTTCGTTGGTCATCAACTGCGCCGCTTGTTGGATCGTGGCGCTTGGGGCAATAGAGACTTTGCGACAGCTACACAAATCAGCCACCCGCAGGGCAGAATTCTGGCTGGATTGATGTAAATGCAAACTACGACTTAGTAACCGTTGGAAAAATAAATCAAAATTTTTATATTGCCGTCTGAGTTCATTAAATTGCGCTTCCGGCAAGCTATACACCAGACCATCTTCTTGGCAGCGTAAACGCGCCTTCAGATCATCTTGCGTCAATAATTGGGCATAGCCCCAAAAATCACCACTTTGGAGCGGGTGGAGCTGATGCTGATCATCACTAAAAAACAACCCTGTACGCACCAGCAATAAATGATGACTAAAGCCCAGCTGCTCCTCGCTGCTGGCGTAATACACTTTAAGCTGGCTGGAAATCTGTTGCTGTTCGAAAGCAGGGAGCTGCGAAAAAGGAGGGATTTGCTGAAGAAATTGCACCACTTCCGTTACATGCATAAAAACCTACCTGGCGAAAATAGCAGGGCGTATGACTACGCCCTGTATAGTTGGTTCAATTAGTGGTGAGTTGCTGCACCAGAACCTTTTGGATAACGAATACTTTCAACAATTTCTTGCACTTCAATTGGCACTTCTTTCGTGAATTTGCTGACAACGATTGCAACAACAAAGTTCACTAACATCCCGACGGTACCGATCCCTTCTGGTGAGATACCAAACCACCAGTTAGCAGGAATATTCGCTGCCATTGGGGTGATAAAGATCCCTTTGAAGTAAACGATGTAACCGATAGTAAATGCCATACCCGCTAACATGCCTGCGATTGCGCCTTCCTTGTTCATTTTCTTGTAGAAAATCCCCAGGATAATGGCAGGGAAGAAGCTGGCGGCGGCAAGTCCGAAGGCAAACGCGACAACCTCAGCCACAAAGCCTGGTGGGTTAATCCCTAAATAACCAGCGACACAGATGGCGACTGCAGCAGCTCCTCGGGCGTAACGAAGCTCGGCTTTATCAGAAATATTCGGCATCAAGTTACGTTTTAACAAGTCATGGCTGATTGAGGTTGAAATCACCAACAAGAGACCGGCAGCAGTTGATAATGCAGCTGCAATCGCACCTGCGGCAACCAATGCAATGACCCAATCTGGCAATTTAGCAATCTCAGGGTTCGCCAGCACCATGATGTCGCGGTCGATGGTCATCTCATTGCGGGCATCGCCTGAGTAGAACATCCGGCCGTCACCATTTTTGTCTTCATGCTTAATCAGACCCGTTTTTTCCCAGTTTTTCACCCAAGTTGGCGCTTCACTTACTAAGGTTCCTTGATGATCTGGACCATTGAGGGTGTTGATCATGTTGTAGCGGGCAAAACCAGCGATTGCAGGCGCTGTGGTGTATAAGAACATGATGAAAATTAATGCCCAACCTGCAGAGATCCGAGCATCACGAACGCGTGGCACCGTGAAGAAACGAACGATGACGTGTGGTAAACCAGCGGTACCGACCATTAATGCCGCGGTGATGGCAAAAACGTCAGCCATAGATTTGGTTCCGTTGGTGTATTCGGCAAATCCTAACTCTTTCGATAAACCATCGAGTTTATCCAGTAAGCTAACATCAGTGCCTTCAATAGTGCTACCAAAACCTAATTGTGGAATTGGGTTACCAGTCACCATCAATGAAATGAATACCGCTGGAACTAAATAAGCGAAAATCAGCACACAGTATTGCGCAACTTGCGTGTAAGTGATGCCTTTCATACCACCTAACACTGCATAGAAGAACACCACTGCCATGCCAACAACTACGCCCGTTTCAATATCGACTTCTAAGAAACGAGAGAACACAACGCCAACGCCACGCATTTGACCGGCAACATAGACGAAAGACACTAAAATGGCACAAACAACTGCAACAGTCCGCGCTGTTTGTGAATAATAGCGGTCACCGATAAAATCAGGCACCGTAAATTTACCAAACTTCCGTAAGTAGGGCGCTAGACAAAGGGCTAATAACACATAACCGCCAGTCCAACCCATTAAGTATACAGAGCCGTCATAGCCCATAAAGGAAATCAAACCAGCCATCGAAATAAAAGATGCTGCTGACATCCAGTCTGCGGCCGTTGCCATGCCGTTTGCTAGGGGGGATACACCGCCACCCGCTACATAGAACTCTTGCGTTGAACCAGCACGGGCCCAAATCGCGATGCCAATATACAGCGCGAAAGTGAAGCCAACGATGATATAGGTAAGCATTTGTAAATCCATCGCTAACTCCTTAATCTTCTTGAACGTTGTATTTTTGGTCTAACTGATTCATCTTGAACACGTAGACGAAAATCAGTAGCACGAAGGTGTAGATTGAACCTTGTTGCGCAAACCAGAAACCTAGTTTGAAGCCGAAAAATTGAATGGCGTTCAGTTGATGCACAAACAAAATGCCGGCACCAAAGGACACCACGAACCAAACAGCAAGCAATTTGAGCATTAAACTGACGTTTTCACGCCAGTAGGCTTGCGCCTGCTCTTTGTTT
>CAZIPG010000111.1:0-9476 GCA_964540955.1 uncultured Rheinheimera sp. | reverse complement strand
CCATCGATGGCAACATCCATGGTGGCGGCAAACAGGGCGATGCCAAGCGCAAGTATCGAGGTCCAAAGCAAACTCAGTGCTGGATTGGTGAGCGCTATCATCAGGGTCAATAACACAATAGCTAGCTGCATCCATAAAATCCAAGAACGTCGCTGACCGAGTCGACGATGGCCAAAGATTTTTTGCCGATCCACCAAGGGTGCCCACAAGAAATTGAAGGTATAAACTGCAGTGACCGAACCAAAAAAACCAATCGCAGCTCTAGTTAAATTCGCATCTTTCAGCCAGCCTGTCATCGCCGAGCCTATCAGCACCCAAGGAAAGCCTGACGAGCAGCCCAATAAAAAAATGCACCACAAGCGTTTGTCGGTGTAGAGCTTGAGAGTTTGCCACAAATTAAATGCAGGGGAGGCAGAGGCGGACATTCATTTTCCAGAGTACGAACACAGAGTCGGCAAGATAGCAAAGCAAGCCTCACCTGAAAAGCGCTATTGCTGTCTTAGCCTTATTTAAGGGCGAACACCAACACAATCTGTCGGGATCGGTGTTTTACCTTGCAGATAGCCTAAACATTGCTGCAACTGACGTTTCAAATTTTTATCGCGACGTAATTGGTCGGCAGGCCAACACTCTAATTCATGGACCACATGCCAGAATACCTGTTCTTGGAAACTTGGCGGCACTTGGACTTTGAGTCGTAACTGCGACCACTCTTCAAGAGTATCCCAGATAAACAGATGCAGTTCACTTTGCGGCAACTGACCACGAAGATACCGGGCGACGTAATACACCAACTGCTGGGATTTTTGGGCAATAAACAACTCGACCATGATATATGCCTCGACAAAGGCGGCATTTGCCGCTTTGGTTAACAATCTTGTTAACAGCAAACCCCATACAACAGGGCTTTGCAGCCCCTGCTGCACAAGCAATGAAGCAGCAGGTTCATGGCCAAGTATAGTTCGGTTTATTTGGCTGGGAGCAGAATTACACGATTTAAAGTGAGAGTTTTTTTAGGGACGTTTTCCCATCCCAGCTTCTCATTCAGGCCTGTTTCCAAAGTTTTAATCTTTTCAAGAACTTCAAAACCTTCGACGACAGTACCAAATACCGCGTAACCCCAAGTTTTGCCCGGATTCAAACTGGGATTGTCATTTAAATTAATAAAAAACTGACTAGAACCAGTGTGCGGGCCTGTTTCTTGGTGTGCCATGGCAACGGTGTAGAGGTTATTTTTCAATCCATTTCCAGATTCGTTTGGGATAGTATCGAAAGTGCGAATGGGTTCGAAATTGCGATCATAGCCTCCGCCTTGCAGCACAAACTCTGGCTCTAAACGATGAAAAATAGTGGCGTCATAACGCTTTTTTTCAACGTAAGAGAGAAAGTTATTCACCGTCACAGCCGCTTTCATGCGATCTAGTTCGATAACAATATTGCCTTCAGAGGTTTCTAAGCGAACCCGAGGAAATAAATTATCTTTTTGTACAAATTGGCCTGTGCCGGGAACAGCCAAGACTAGGCTGCTCCAGAAGGCCATCGACAACACAAGCCATTTCAACATGATTAGCCTCGAACAAAGTCTTGCCAGCTAGGATCTGCCATCAATTGAGCTAATACTTGCTCGACCAACAGCCGCAATTCACGTTCAGCCACTGCAGTATCTAACTTAAATGGTGCTTTGAAATTGCCGCGCGCACTGAAACTCTTATTGTAAGTCGAGCCATTACGGTCGATGAGCACGGTTATTTCAACATTGTTGCGAACCACATGTTCAACGGTTTTAATTTCAGCATTGGCTTCTAACTGATTGATTTGGACCGTCATCAAAGTGGTTTCATTCGGCGTGACGACCGCGCCTTTTTGCGTCATGGCGGTGGTCAGTGTTTGGCTGATAGCGCCAATCAGATCATTACTGGCTGGATATGAACGCACGCCATCGCCATCACGCATGATCAAAGTGCCGTTGGTTGGGCGGTTATCTTGAACGGCCAGCGTTAAACGGACATTGGACAGCTGGCCGGATTGATTACTGATCAGTTGCGGAGCCACAATAAATGATGGCACTGGATTACTACAGGCAACCAAACTCAATGAAATTGCAGCTGCTAACATTAAACGACGCATGGTTATTTCCTTCTGATTGCTTCTAAGATTGAGAATTTTGCATTACTGCCGACGTGAATACAACCGCCGAACAGCCGACTTAATTTTTCTTGATAACCCAAATGACGATTACAGACGATGCGTAACCGGCCACCGACTTTGAGAACCCTGCGGGCATCGGCAAACATTTGCCAAGCAATATGGTCAGTCACTGCATTTTGTTGATGAAACGGCGGGTTGCACAGAATTAAATCAGCACTGAGATCTGCTTGCTGTGCTAAACAATCATCGACAATGAACTGACATTGAGCAAGTTCAGTCGCGGCATTGGCTGCAACTGTTAAGCGCGCAGACTCAACTGCCATATAGGATTCATCACAAAAAATGACGTGGGCCTTGGGCTGATTAAGTAAAGCGACAAGACCTAGCACACCATTGCCACAACCCAAGTCAATCACTGTGGTGTCTGGTGCGATTGTTGGGAAATGTTCCAGTAAGAATCTGGCCCCAATGTCTAACTGCGCTCTGGAAAACACATTGGCATGATTGATTAATTGCAAGACTTGTTGCGACTTTTCGGCTAGGTCAAGCGTCACTGGCCATGTGATTGGGAAACTAGGAGCCGTCGGAGAGGGCTGCTCAGCATCGCAACGCGCAGTGATCAATCGACATTTTTTTTGCGTAAGGGAAGCGGTGGTTTCACCTAATTCTTCGCGAAAGATAGCCAACAAGTTTTGATGGATCTCTTTGGCTTTTGCGCTAGCTAATACAATAGTGTTCGGCGGCAAACATTGTTTCAGCTGACGCAATTGATAGCGCAAAAAGCTATGGTTATTCGGGATTTTAACCAGTACTAACGCTGCTTTTGGCAAAACTGCCAAACTATGACGCTGTTCGATAGGGGCTAAACCATTGGTGGTTAGATTGTATTGCGTTGCCAACTGGCCCACGTAAGAATCGGAAACCTGAACTGGTGCGTATTGGTGTAAGGCACATGCGAGCGCGCCAAATTGGTCGTTAAGCAGTAACAACTCACCTTGCTGTTTGGCAAAAAATTCATGGGCTGCAGCAATCAACAACTCGTCCGCAGCATCCCAAGCTTGTAGACTGCGATTTTTTTGCTCAGGAGGGTAGCGATCTAGGGTCAGTGATTGCTCACCAAGGACGAATAATTGGCTCATGATGCTTTTAAAATTAACAATAAGGGGGCTATTTTGCCAGAATGCCGATTTAAGGACAACTTAAGTCCGATGTTTGCTCATCGACAGCATTTTCAACTGCCGCAAGCGGATATCAGTTATTGGCCAGATTTTCTGCATGAAGATGCAATCCTAAGGCTACAAACTGAATTAGCACAACTGGCATGGCAGCAGCCTGAAATCATGTTGTATGGCCGAAAAGTGGCGGTCCCGCGCTACCAAGTCTGGATGGGGGATGCGCACTGTCATTATCGGTACTCAGGCGTCAGTTTTAGTCCGAGCCATTGGACCTCAGAAATCCATGCACTGGCGCAATTACTCAACCATGTGCTGCAGCAAAAGTTTAACTGTGTCTTGTTAAATTGGTACCGTGACGGCAATGATTCGATGGGTTGGCATAGTGACAACGAGCCTGAACTCGGCCAAAATCCGACGATAGCCTCATTCAGTTTAGGGCAAACGCGACGCTTTGATTTAAAGCATCGCCAGACCAATGCTCAGCTGCAACTTGAGTTGGCGCATGGTTCATTGTTGGTGATGGCGGGCGAATGTCAGCATTTTTGGCTGCATCAATTACCCAAACAAAAGCAGCAAAATGCTGCTCGGTTTAATCTAACTTTTCGGCACATAGCGAAAAACCACAAATAGGCAAGCCAAAAAATTTATCTTTTTTTGCAGGAATAAAGTTACTGACATTCCCGAATGGCTTAACTAAAGTAGAATGAAATTAGCTAGGAAGGAGCACAGCACCATGTTAATTCACACCTCGATTGAGCAAAAGTTGTTGAGTGCTTTCGACCCTGTGCATTTGGAAGTCGTGGACGAGAGTCATATGCATAATGTCCCGCCAGGGGCAGAATCCCATTTCAAAGTGGTCATTGTGACCCCGCAGTTTGAAGGCCAACGTTTATTGCAACGCCATCGCTCAGTCAATGCAGTTGTTGCTGAGGAATTGGCAGAAAAAATTCATGCGCTTGCCCTTCATACCTACACACCAAGTGAGTGGTATGAATATTACGCGGAAAAACCACCGGCATCGCCAAAATGCTTCGGCGGATCTAAACGAGAAAAGGCAGCGACTTAGCTGCCTTTTTCTATTTGCTGGGTTGCTTCAGGCTAAAGTTCAATAGTGCTGCCGCTTGTCCGCTGGTAAACTTCTGGAAAAATGCTGCGAAAATCAATATTTGCTGGCTAAATTGGTAAAATTAGAAGCTGATCAGACCTGTTTCGGCTGCTAGTGTTTTACACTAACCGCTGTTTTTTTCATTACAGGTTTAATTTTATGGTCATTCAACCGAAGATCCGTGGATTTATCTGCACCAACGCACACCCAGTCGGTTGTGCGGAACATGTTGCTGAACAAATTGCTTACGTCAAACAACAAGGGCCAGTGAACAACGGTCCAAAAAATGTGTTAGTGATCGGTGCATCAACTGGGTATGGTTTAGCGTCTCGGATCACTGCTGCGTTTGGTTCTGGCGCTAAAACCTTAGGTATTTTCTTTGAAAAAGAAGCTTCAGAAGGCAAAACAGGTTCAGCAGGCTGGTATAACACCGCCGCATTTGAAACGGCTGCCAATGCTGCAGGATTATGGAATAAGCATCTGAATGGTGACGCATTCACCGATGAGCTGAAATCTCAAGCTATCAATATTATTCGTAGTGAGATGGGTAAAATTGATTTGGTGGTTTATAGCTTAGCGGCGCCTCGGCGAAAAGATCCGGTGACGGGCGAAGTCTATAGTTCAGTATTAAAGCCAATTGGCCAAGCTTACACAGCCAAAAATTTAAATACCAGCAAGCGTGAAATTGAATCCGTTTCAGTTGAGCCTGCCAATGATGACGAAATCTTTAATACCGTCAAAGTGATGGGCGGGGAAGATTGGGAACGTTGGTTAGATCAATTACATGCGGCAGGCGTACTGGCAGAAAACTGTCAAACAGTGGCTTATACCTACATCGGCAAAGAATTAACTTGGCCAATTTATGGTAAAGCGACTATCGGCCGTGCCAAAGAAGATTTGGACCGTGCCGCCACTGCAATTACTCAGAAATTAGCAGGGCAGGGTGGTCACGCTTACGTTGCTTCATTAAAAGCGTTAGTCACCCAAGCAAGTTCTGCCATTCCAATTATGCCTTTATACATCTCGTTGTTATATCGTGTGATGAAAGCAGAAGGCAGCCATGAAGGTTGTATTGAACAGATTTATGGCTTGTTTAACCAATGTTTGTATAACCCACAGCGTCAATTGGATGAAGCGGGCCGGTTACGGATGGATGGCAAAGAGTTGGCGGATCACATTCAAGCGCAAGTGGCCGCTTTATGGGATCAAGTTGAAACGCACAACATCGATGAGTTAACCGATTATAAAGGTTATCACCAAGAATTCTTGCGGCTATTTGGTTTTGGTTACGCCCATGTTGATTATGAAGCGGATTTATCGCCAATGGTCAGTTTGGCCAATTTAGCTTAAGAAAATAGCCGCATCATCTGCGGCTTTTGTTTGCGCAAAGTGGGTAAAAGAACAAAAAGGTGGTTAGTTTTTTCAGTTGATTGCAGTAAGGGATAGGATTTTTATGCAGTTTTGCTGGTTTTTTGCGCAAAATGCATAAATTTAACTACACTTGGCTGTAGTCATAGTTCTGACCGCCACAAAATTGTTATTTATCATAGCTGGTCTGTGGGTTTAGTGCTAAAATCCGCCGCTGTGTACGTGTATCTGGTGAAATCTGGTTATTTATTAGCCGGTTTTCGCCAGGTGCGCTGCGAGGCGAGCAGCCAAAAATAACCAGGCCCTGTTTCTTCCCGTTAAAGTAGTGCAAGTACGTATGATTAAAATCAAAAATGGATTGGACATTCCCCTGTCGGGCAGTCCTAAACAAGAGATCAGTGGCGGCCATGCCGTCAAGTCGGTCGCTTTGCTGGGTGAAGACTATATTGGTATGCGTCCTACAATGCTGGTAGAGGTTGGGGATAAAGTAAAAAAAGGTCAGGCTCTTTTTGAAGATAAAAAGAATCCGGGCGTTAAATTTACTGCAGCAATTGCCGGTACAGTCACAGCAATCAACCGTGGTGCAAAACGTGTTTTCCAATCGCTCGTGATTGAAGCTGATGGTTCCAATGAAAGTGTGCAGTTTACTGCATATTCAGCGAACCAATTAGCCACATTAGACGATGCCGTTGTGAAGCAACAATTGTTAGATTCTGGCTTATGGACTGCGTTCCGCACTCGTCCGTTCAGCCAAGTTCCAGCAATTGATAGCACGCCACGTGCTATTTTTGTCACTGCGATTGACACTAATCCTCTTGCGGTTGACCCAACCGTAGTGATTGCAACGCAAAAAGAAGCTTTTGAACAAGGTTTAACGGTATTGACCCGCATTGCTGGGACTAAAGTTATTCTTTGTAAAGCGCCAGGCGCCGCAATCCCAACTGCTGCTAATGTGCAAGTTGAAGAGTTTGGTGGTCCACACCCTGCAGGTTTACCAGGTACCCATATCCACTTCTTAGAACCTGTGTCTATGAATAAAGTGGTCTGGCACATCAATTATCAAGATGTGATTGCCATTGGTAAATTATTCACCACAGGCGAATTCTATGCTGAGCGCGTTGTTGCTTTGGCCGGTCCTGTAGTGAAATCTCCACGTTTAATCACAACTGTGCTTGGTGCTGCGGTTGCTGACATCACGGTCAATGAGCTGAACGATGGTAATAATCGTATCATTTCTGGGTCGGTGTTAGCTGGAAGAACAGCGGTAGGTGTAAATGGCTTTTTAGGTCGTTTCCATACTCAAATTTCTGTGCTTGCAGAAGGCTATGACAAAGAATTCTTAGGCTGGATCGCTCCAGGTGCTAAAAAATTCTCGATCACACGAGCTTATCTGTCGCACTTAAGTCCAAAACGTCTGTTCAACATGACAACCACCACCAATGGTTCTGATCGCGCGATGGTGCCGATCGGAAACTACGAACGAGTGATGCCGCTGGACATCCTACCAACTTTATTGCTGCGCGATTTGTTAGTAGGCGATACAGATGGTGCTGTGTCTCTGGGTTGTTTAGAACTGGATGAAGAAGACTTAGCGTTATGTACATTTGTCTGCCCAGGTAAATATGACTATGGTGTAGCATTACGTAACTGTCTGACGACCATCCAGAAGGAAGGCTGAAGATGAGTTTAAAGCATTATTTAGAAAGTATTGAGCCATCTTTTGAAAAAGGTGGTAAGTATGAAAAGTGGTATGCGCTTTACGAAGCTGTCGCCACCATTTTATACACCCCAGGTAAAGTCACTAAATCGTCAACGCATGTTCGTGACAGTATCGACCTGAAACGGATTATGATTTTCGTTTGGTTGATGTTATTCCCGGCAATGTTCTTTGGGATGTTCAATATTGGCCATCAAGCGGCTTCAGTATTGTCTGCCACTGTGACATTACCTGACACTTGGCAAGTTGCTGTATTCCAAATGCTCGGTGGAGAGCTGACTGCGGATTCTGGCTGGGGCAGTAAAATGCTCTATGGTGCCTGCTGGTTCTTACCTATTTACGCCACTGTGTTTATCGTTGGTGGTTTCTGGGAAGTGCTGTTTGCCTCTGTCCGTAAACATGAAATTAACGAAGGTTTCTTCGTATCTTCAATCCTGTTTTCGTTGATCCTGCCTGCAACTATTCCATTATGGCAAGCTGCATTAGGGATCACCTTCGGTATCGTGGTGGCAAAAGAAGTGTTTGGTGGTACTGGCCGTAACTTCTTAAACCCTGCGTTAGCCGGTCGTGCATTCTTATTCTTCGCTTACCCAGCGCAAATTTCTGGTGATAAAGTGTGGACTGCTGCCGACGGTTATGCCGGTGCGACTTGGTTATCCAAAGCTGCAAATGGCGAAATCACTGATTGGTCAATTAACCAAGATTGGTGGAATGCCTTCTATGGTTTCATTCCAGGCTCTATCGGTGAAACTTCTACTTTAGCCCTGATTATCGGTGGTTTAGCGTTAATTTACTTCCGTATTGCCTCTTGGCGTATCGTGACAGGCGTGCTGTTAAGCACCGCTTTCTTCGCCACGATGTTCAATCTGATCGATTCTGACACCAACCCAATGTTTGCAATGCCTTGGTATTGGCACATGGTGTTAGGTGGCTTTGCCATTGGTACATTCTTTATGGCAACAGACCCTGTATCAGCATCTTTCACCAACAAAGGCAAATTTGCCTACGGTGCATTGATTGGTTTTATGGTTGTGATGATCCGAGTTGTGAACCCAGCTTACCCTGAAGGTATGATGCTGGCGATTCTCTTCTCTAACTTGTTTGCACCGTTATTTGATTACATGGTTGCACAAGGCAATATTAAGCGGAGGCTGGCACGTAATGTCTAATAATAATGAAAGTATCGGCAAAACCTTTGCTGTCGTTATTGGTCTCTGTTTAGTTTGTGCGATTTTCGTAGCAACTGCTGCTGTTGGTTTACGACCAAAGCAAACCGAGAACAAACTGCTGGATGCGCAAAAGAATATTCTTTCTGCTGTCGGCATGTTAGAGAATGGCGCTGATGTTAAAGCTCAGTTTGAAAAACACGTACAGATCCGCTTAGTAAACTTAGATACTGGTGAGTTTGTTGAGCAAGACCCACTGAGCTACGACTATCGTAAGATGATGAAAGATCCCAAGGGTTCTATCTCATTAACTGAAGCCGAAGATATTGCTAAAATCAAAACACGCGCCAATATTGCGCCAGTTTATTTAGCCTACACCAATGGCGTAGAGTCAAAAGACATCAGTTTCGTGGTATTGCCAATCCATGGTTATGGTCTGTGGTCAACGATGCATGGTTTCCTTGCGCTTGACAAAGATGGCAACACTATCAAGGGCTTAAAATACTACGAGCACGGTGAAACCCCAGGTCTGGGTGGTGAAATTCAGAACCCAACTTGGACTGCTCAATTCGTTGGTAAAAAATTACTTGATGATGCAGGCAATCCTGCCATTAAAATTCTGAAACCAGGCAATGCTTCGCCAACTGCTGTTTCAGAAGTTGATGGTTTATCAGGTGCTACATTAACCAGTAATGGTGTGCAAAATTCCTTTACATTCTGGTCTGGTGCGAAAGGTTTTGCCCCATTCCTGACTAAAGTTCGTCAAGGAGCATTAAACAATGGCTAGTGCAAAAGAA
>CAZIPG010000110.1:0-9551 GCA_964540955.1 uncultured Rheinheimera sp. | reverse complement strand
GCTCTCACAGAGAGTTGTTTGACCGGAAACTGCGGGTCGTCACCAGCAAGATCAATCACGGCACCTCGTTCAGCGAAAGGCGTGACATAAATTTTGAAGCGATCAACAAAAGCAACGAAATCGCCATCTGGCGATACTTTAAATTCGGTGCCGTACTTCGCTGAATATAAAGTTCGTTGTTGCTGTGTTGCTAAATCAATGGCAAGCAAAGTAGGATTTGCACCATAATCCATCGCAAAAACTCGATCAGAGCGGTCACCAAAATGCGGGTTGAAGCCGTTTCGACTGATCAGCTTCGCCTCGCCGCCTTCGCTTGCAACCAGATAAAGGCCTGTATTGAGAGACCATTTTTTGTCGAGTAAATCACCTGCGCCGCCTTTACGAAACACAATATGTTGGCCATCAGGGCTAAACGTTGGCTCCAGATATTTGCCCGGCGCACTCATCACGGTTTTTGTGCTGCCAGTGGCTAAATTGATGACCTTGATTTGACCTTGGCGCTGGTCATGCCAACTGACAAACACGAGTTTTTTGCCATCACGGGAAAACTGCGGATAAAACTCAAATTCATCATTGCTTTGGGTGAGTCGCTTGGGTTTGCCTCCTTGTGCGGAAACTAGATAAAGTTTGCCAAGCGCGGAGTAAATGACTTGTTCGCCATCCGGAGAAACCTGCACGAAGCGCAACATTTTGACATCGACCTGTGGGGTATCAATGTTTTGTTTCACGCGGACGGTTTGTTGGATTTGTTTTTCTGTTTTCACATGAAATGGAATGTCATTGACTGATTGGTCAGCCAATGACAGACGTTTGAGTGAACCTTGAGCCCAAAACACCAATTCTTTGCTGTTTGGAGTAAAACTCATGGCTGGATAAACGCCATGAATTGCCCAAGTTTCTTGCATATCTCGATCTAAATCGGCATAAAGCTGGGTATGTTCACCCGACGTCAAATCATACAAAAATAGACTGGTTTGAAAATCTACCCGTTTGATGTAGGCAAGATATTTGCCATCCGGAGACGGCGTAGGGCGAATCGCGCCACCTGCGCCTGCTAACAGTTCCTCGATTTCACCCGTTTCGACAGTGAATCGCTTGATTTTATAAATCCCTTGTTCCGAATCTTTCGAATAATGGAAGGTTTTACCTGGGGTATCGTCCTGTGAAAAATAAATAAACTTGCCATCATGCGAGTAGGCAGGCTCGCCTAAATCTTTTTCATCGTTGGCTTTGGCTGTAAGCATGACGCCATTTCCGCCGTTTTTGTGATAGAGCCAAACTTCACCTGCGCCCAGTGAGCGTGTGTTGGTAAAATGCTTCCGGGCAACAATAAAATTGCCATCAGGACTCCACGCTGGACTATTTAATAAACGAAAGGTTTCATTGGTAACAGCATGTGCCCCAGTGCCATCGGTATTCATCAACCAAATATTATCGCCACCGCCTTCATCCGACGTGTATGCAATGTAACGACCATCCGGACTAAAAGTCGGTTGCATTTGCCAACCAATATCTGAGGTTAATTTCTTGGGATTGCCGCCCTGAATTGGCATGGTATAAATATCGCCCAATAGATCAAAGACTACAGTCTTCCCATCCGGACTCACATCCACATTCATCCACGTACCGCTTTGCGTATCAATCTTCACATTTTTGAAAATGCCCTGGGGCTTATTCACATCCCAAGTGGAGGCTGTCGTTGATGCTTGTGATTGAATGAGTGGGTTCATCAGTAATGCGATGAGGGTAGGTTGCCATAACTTCATAAAGATCCTTGTGCGACAGTGTCAGACGTATTGTTCAGTTTTATTATTCAGCTAAACTGCCATAGAGATGCTGATTTGTCTGCAGTCATTGATGTAAAGTCGTTCGAAAGCCAATTTTGAACGACTAAGCTATCGAGCTTGAGGGCTCGTTTAGAGGAATTGATTTGTGGATTCGCCCTGTATTGCCAGTTGTAAGTTGAATAATAACAAGGTCTGTATTGGCTGTTTTCGCCATATCGATGAAATTGTTGATTGGAATAAAAAGACTGATGAACAACATGCCGTGATTTTCAGCCTGATTGCACTTAGAAAGCAGGAGTTTGCCCAATACAAGCAATCATTTACAGCAACAGAGCTTTCTCCCATTACGCAACAAGAATGGCAAGCTGCCAAACAACGGATCGCCGCAGCCAAAAAATAGTTTGGATTTTGTCCTAGCGCAAATCTGTTGTGTTTTTAAGAACAGGATCCAGCAGTATTTTGTATACTACAGTTTTAACCTTGGAGAATCATATTGTTAGAAGCTGTTTGGATAGGTTTTGCCTTTAGTTTAGGGATGTTAGTGCGAGCTGTCGGCTTGCCACCCTTAGTAGGTTATTTAGCCGCTGGATTTGTCATTTCTGCGACTAAAGGTCAGCTAGAACTGCCCGAAGGTGAGCATATCATTAATCATATTGCTCACTTTGGGGTGTTGTTATTACTTTTTACTGTCGGCTTAAAGCTTAATTTTCGCAGTTTGTTAAAGCCGGAAGTGCTCGGCGGCAGTTTTGTCCATTTCGCTTTTTCGACAATTATGTACGCCCCCATCATCTACTTTGTTTTCGATTTGGGATGGTATCAAGCATTAATGCTGGCTGAGGCTTTAGCATTTTCAAGTACAGTTCTGGCAGCCAAAGTTTTAGAAACCAAGCGTGAAATCCGTGCTTTTCATGGCCGTGTTGCCATTGGTATTTTGATTATGCAGGATTTAATCGCGATGCTGGTGATGAGTCTTGCCAATGGCACTTCACCATCACCCTGGGCATTTTTAGTGTTATTGCTGCCCTTTATCCGTCCGGTGCTTTTTAAATTGTTGGATTTAACAGGGCACGATGAATTATTGATTTTATTTGGTATTTTGTTCGCCGTGGTTGTCGGCGGTCAAGGCTTTGTTTTAGTTGGCTTAAGTGGAGAGCTTGGCGCTCTTGTGTTTGGCGCTTTGTTGGCTTCCCATCCACGCGCCGGGGAACTGGCCAAAAGTTTGTGGGGTATCAAAGAGTTTTTCCTTGTTGGCTTTTTCCTCCAAATTGGTTTAGGTGGCTTGCCTGATGCCAATGCTTGGTTATTCGCGGGCCTGATGATTTTGTTATTGCCATTAAAAGGGGCGCTGTTTTTTGTCCTGTTGATTTACTTCAAGTTACGTGCTCGAAGCGCCTATTTATCAGGACTGACGCTGACGAACTATTCTGAATTTGGTCTGATTGTGGTCAGTGTCATCATGCCAGAGTTTCTCATTCCATTGGCTTTGACAGTCGCGTTGTCATTTGTCCTTTCGGCGCCACTCAACCGCATCGCTCACCCACTGTATGATAAAATATCGGCCCGTTTAGTGCCCTTAGAGCGAGACATTCATCATCCCGATGAAGTGCCAGTATCGCTTGGCGATGCCGAAGTGTTAATTATGGGGATGGGGAGAACCGGCACTGCGGCTTATGAATATCTAGAACACAAAACGCATTTAGTGGCTCTTGATTCTGACCCTGCCAAAGTGTTGAGCCACCAAGCAAAAGGTGCCAATGTATTTTTTGCGGATGCCGAGGACCAAATCTTATGGCAAGGGCTAGATTTATCCAAAATCAAAGCGGTGTTGTTGTGTATGAGTGACTTAGAAGCCAAATTAATTGCCGCGCGGAAATTGCGCGAGGCAGGATTTGTCGGTTTGATTGTGTCGCATAGTATGCATGGGGATGAAGCTAAAGCAATTATTGCTGCGGGAGCCGACCACACCTATCTGACTATGTCCGAAGCAGGGTTAGGTTTAGCGGAGCGGGTGCGTCAACATATCAGTCTATAAGTACTGATATGCTAGGTGCGTATCTGAATAAAAGCGCGCTGAAATTTGCGTTCAGCGCGCTTTTTTGTTTTGTTTCACTCAGCAAAGTCTGATGACTGGCAAATCAGTCTAAAGTGCCCACCTGATAATCAATCTCTTGTGCTGAAAGCGCGGTGTTGATGATGATTTTCAAACCCGCTATCACCATGTCAATCTCCATGCTTGGTGCTGCGGAGACTAGCGTTTGACAGGGGGCATAGGGAATATGGACAAATCCTACTGGAATTTTTTGCAGCTGTTCGAGGTGGCACAAATGGAAAAAGGTGCTGTTACAAACATAGGTGCCCGCGGTATAGGATATCGCTGCTGGAATTTGCTGTTGATGTAAGGCCTTGACCATTGCTTTTAATGGCAATTGGCAAAAATACGCGGTTGGTGCATCAGCGATAACAGCGATACCGCTCGGCTGTTTACCGCGATTATCTGGGATCCTTGCTTCAATCAGATTGATAGCAACCTTCTCTAAACTGAGCTGGGTTCGTCCGCCGGCTTGCCCGATGGCGATGATGAGAACCGGTTGATGCTTTGCTACCAACTCATTCAGCTGCTCCGCACTTTCAGTAAAAGCACATTCTAATTCTGCCGCAATCACTTGATGATGTGCGATAGGTTGCCAATCGTGCAATGCTTTGGCTACTTGCCAAGAAGGGTTTATGCGCTCGCCATCAAATGGTGCAAAACCGGTCACTAAAATTTTATGTTGCATTTCAAAACGCCAAAAAATCTAAGAGAAAAATATTCACAATCAACAATATCAGCGCGGTGGGTGCTTGCGCCTTAATCACCGCGTGTTGATCTTTCAGTTCCAATAACGCCGCAGGGACCAGATTAAAATTTGCGGCCATCGGAGTTAACAAAGTTCCGCAATAGCCACAAAACATGCCGATGGCAGCAACCACTGCAGGGTTGCCACCAAAATGGATGATGAGTAACGGGACGCCAAGCCCTGCCGTAATGACTGGAAATGCGGCAAAAGCATTGCCCATGATGATGGTAAATAACGCCATCGCTATTGCATAAGCCGCGACCGCGGCAAAACGAGAATCCAGACTTAAGTAATCACGGGTCAGGCTTGCGACTGCAGTGCCTACTCCCGCATCATTAAACAAAAAGCCGAGCGTCGCCAGTAATTGAGGGAGTAAAACCGCCCAGCCCATCGCTTCTAATAACCTTTTGGTTTCTCGGACTGGTTGACTAAATGGCGCGCGCGTTAACCAAAGTGCCACGACGAGCGCCACGACAACGGCAATGGCCAAACTCACCAAAGTAATGTTTTTTGCATCCAACAGCCGCCAATCTTCGCCGCCGATTTTAGCAAGAGCCAACACCGAAAATAAGGTTACTGCTGGAATGCAAAGGGCAGGGAGGAATATCTTGTGGCCAATTCGTGTAATGGCTGCACTGAGTTGTTCGCGAGTATGCTGGCTTGTAACATCGCCATTTCCATCGGAATTGTCCGTTTCGCTGCTGGATAATGGTTCTACCCTACCTCGGCCTAGTCCGCCGCTACCAGCAACCAATGCCAGCACAATGACTAAAACACCGACGAGTGCTGCCGGTAAATAATCACCGATTAAAAAAATCAGTCCATAGATAGCCCAAAAACTGGCTGAGCGGATACGTTTAGGATTGGTGGAGTCTCGAAACACCAGTACAGCCACCGTCAGCAATAACAATCCAATCAACAGATAAACTGCGGACAAACTGATCATAATGGCTTACTCAATTTTTGTTGCTGTGCGCGTAAATAACTATCAAAGCGCAGGAGGCGTGTGGCATGGATCAAAAAAGCGGCGACTGCGGTTGGGATCCCCCAAAGTGCAATATGCAAGGGATCTGTCTCGATATTGAGCTCGCGTAAGAACGTATGCATGAGAATAATTGCGCCAAAGGCAACAAAAATATCTTCACCGAAGAATAAGCCAATATTATCGGTTGCGGCCGCCATCGCTTTGACTTGTTCGCGCTGATGTTCGGTGAGTGATGGAAGATGTTGCTCTAAGTTGTTTTCACGAGCTTTCGCTTGTTGCTCAGCAAGCGCCTCGGCCATTGGCGACACCAGAGGCCGCACCATTTGTGCATGGCCGCCCAAACTGGTGAGCCCAAGGGCTGCTGACGTTTCACGCACAAATAAATAGACCACCAGCATTCTGCCGACAGTGGCGCCTTTGACCTGAGCAATGAGTTGTTGGGCTTGTTGCTTTAAGCCGTATCGTTCGCTTAAACCAATCACAGCTAAGGGCAATAATAAAATAACCGGTAAAGTTCTGGTCTTTAAAAAACCATTGCCAAGGGCTTCTAAAATCAGCAGCGGAGGGAATTTGGCGGCTAAGGCTGCAGTGATCCCCGCACAAATGACGACCAAGAGCGGATTAAACCGCAATAAAAAACCTAGCAGTACCACCAGCACGCCAAGCAATGGCCAATAGTTCATGACTTGGCTCCTTGTTGGCTTGCTTGCCATGCTGCTGAATTGTTAAGCGCTACACCCATTTGTGCTAAACGCTGATGAAGGGTTTGCAAAAATGATACAGCATGTTGATTATCGCCATGCACACAGATGGTGTCCGCTTTGATAGCTAGGCAAACACCTTCGACACTGCGAATTTCGCCATGCTGTAAAATCTGTAATACCTGTGCAATCGCGGCATCGGCATTTAAAACCGACCCAGGTTCACGTCTGTCCTGCAAGCGGCCATTGGCAAGATAAGCCCTATCGGCAAAGACTTCTGTTCGCACCTGAAGGCCTAATTTTTGCGCTATCTGCGCTTGGACCGAATTTGGCAAGGTGACTAAATATGCACTCGGTAATAGCTGCAAACAAAGTTCGGCAATCATGGTTGCTAAGTGTGCATCATCGGCACTTTGGTTATACAGCGCCCCATGCATTTTTACATGCGTAATGCCAACACCCACGTCAGCTGCCCACTGCTTAAATTGCAGAATTTGCTCCGTTAAACTGTGCTTTAAGTCATTGATTGGCATATTCAGTACCAAGCGACCAAAATTGGCTCGATCCGGATACGAAGGGTGAGCTCCAACCTTCACCTGATGTTGGCGGCAGGCAAGCAGCGCTTGCTGAATATCATTAAAACTGCCGGCATGAGCACCGCAACTGATATTGGCGGAATGAATGAGCGGAATAATCGCTAAATCAAAAGGGAAGCCTCCACCGAGATCGGCATTTAAATCGACTTGCATTAGATAGCCTTGATAACTGAACACTGCAACATGGATTACCTTAGCAGCCTCCACCTTAAGTTGTCATCTGTGTGAAATTCAGATAGCAACAAACCTCAAACCGTGCTGCAATATTATTTCATTGATGGGAGCACTGTATGTCATTGAGTACTGGACCTGCGCAATTGCAGGATATCGCTGCACTTGCCGCACTTGAAAAATCGGCATTTGGTGAGCCATGTTATCCGCAATTTTTCTTTCGGCAAGCCTATGATTTGTGGCCACAGTATCTATGGTGTGTCAAAGATCACAATCAATCAGCGGGCTACCAATTAGCAGGCTACTTGTTGGCTGCGCCAATGCTCAATCAAGAGGGCGTGGTGAATATTATGTCGGTGGCGATTGCACCTGAGTATCAAGGCATGGGAATTGGTCGTTTGTTAGTGAGCAGTTTTTTGGCAAGCCAACCGCAGATTGATAAGTTTTGGCTGACTGTAGATCCGCACAATGTGGCGGCGCAACGTTTGTATCAAAAACTGGGCTTTAGCGTGGCCAAAACAGAAAATGATTATTACCATCTTGGTGAATCAAGGTGGCTGATGGAGCTCAATCGACGCAGCTTAATGGTTGAAAATGTGGAATGTTTTAGCGAAGAAATTGGCCGCTAAGCCGCGTCATTCATGGATTTGTATCAAATGCTCGACGGACGGAAAAAGCCCCGCTATAATGCCGCGTCCTATTAAACAATAAGTCTGACTACTCGAGCTTTTGCAAAATCATGTCAGACGTAAGCATGCTGGCGTATACCCACGCCCGATTTTGATTTTGAGGTAACAAGATGCAAGTTTCTGTTGAAACCACCCAGGGTTTAGAACGCCGTTTAAATATCACTGTTCCGGCTGCAGCTATCAGTGGTGAAGTTGAAAAAGAATTACGCCAAATCGCGAAGACTCGTCGTATCGATGGTTTCCGCCCAGGCAAAGCACCAGTCAGCATCATCAAAAAAATGTTCGGTTGGTCAGTATTACAAGACGTTGCTTCACGTCAAATGCAAAACCATTTTTACCAAGCCATCATCAGCAACAAATTAACTCCAGCTGGCGCACCAACGTTTGCTCCAGGTCAATTAGCTGAAGGCCAAGATTTACAATTCACTGCTACTTTTGAAGTGTACCCAGAAGTTGCCTTAACAAATTTAGATAAAGTTGAAGTCACCAAGCCAGTTGTTGAAATTTCTGCCGACGATATGGCCAAAATGATCGAAACACTGCGTAAGCAACACGCAACTTGGGCTGCTAAGACAACTGCAGCAGTTGCTGGCGATCGCGTGAATATGGACTTCGTTGGTTCAATTGATGGTGTTGAATTTGAAGGCGGTAAAGCCACTGGTTTCGCCTTAGAATTAGGCCAAGGTCGAATGATCCCTGGTTTTGAAGATGGCATCATCGGCAAAGCTGCTGGCGAACAATTCACTATCGATGTGACTTTCCCAGCTGAATACCACGCTGAAAACTTAAAAGGCAAAGCCGCGCAATTCGCCATCACTTTAAACAGTGTTGAAGAGCAAGTATTACCAGAAGTGAACGAAGAATTCGTTAAACTGTTTGGTTTAACTGAGAATACCATCGAAGCTCTGCATGCTGAAGTTCGCAAAAACATGGAGCGCGAGCTGAACCAAGCCATCAAAGGCAAAGTGAAAGAGCAAGTGATCAAAGGCTTATTAGCAACTCACGAAGTTGAAGTGCCTTCAGCATTAATTGACTCAGAGGTTGAAGTATTGCGTCGTCAAGCTTTACAACGTTTTGGTCAAAACATGGATGCGAAAAACCTGCCTGAATTACCAGCAGCGTTATTCACTGAACAAGCACGTGATCGCGTTAAAGTTGGTTTGTTGTTAGGTGAAGTGATCAAAACTAACAACCTGCAAGTTGATGACAGCCGTGTGCAAGCACTGATCGAAACTATCGCTTCTGCGTATGAAGATCCAGCTGAAGTTGTTGCTTACTACAACAGCAACAAAGAGTTGTTACAAGGCATGCGTAACGTTGCCTTAGAAGAGCAAGCGATTGATTTAGTGTTAGCAAAAGCGAAAGTGACTGAGCAAGTTGCTAAGTTCGACGAAATCATGAACCCTGCTGCCGCTAACTAAGATTGACTTTAAGCGCTTAGACGGTTTTAATGGCTCGAGCAGCAGTGTTCGGGCCATTTTATTTTGCGCTGCTTTGATATTCAGGGAATTCTGCCAATGGTGTTTGAAAAAAATATGAATGATATCGTCAACGCGTTAGTGCCAATTGTTATTGAACAAACCGCCAAAGGTGAACGTTCTTTTGATATCTACTCTCGATTATTAAAAGAACGCGTGATCTTTTTGACTGGGCAAGTCGAAGACCACATGGCGAATTTAATTGTCGCCCAGTTACTATTTTTGGAATCTGAAAATCCAGAAAAAGATATTTATATTTACATCAACTCGCCAGGCGGTTCGGTCACTGCTGGCTTAGCGATTTATG
>CAZIPG010000109.1:9102-9698 GCA_964540955.1 uncultured Rheinheimera sp. | reverse complement strand
AAAAACGGTGACACCGGTGGGCCCCACCGGTGAACTCCCCGAAAACGCGGTCGCAATTGAGTCCACAGTGTCCTGCAAATCACTGACACTTGCCGGAGTTGCTGGAGCGATCGTGTTTGGGTTCCCGGTTGGATCGTACGCCGAAACGTAGTCGACAATCCCTTCCAGAGTGCCCCCAGTGTAACTTCCGCAAACAGCGATGTTACCCGTGTAGCTCGAAATCAGAGCCGTTGAGATCCCGACGCGGTAGAGGTTCCCGACGACTTGATTGAGCTTTCCTGCTGCCCAATCGGTCGGACTGCTTGCGGCACTTAGCGACAGCGAAGATGAATTTGCGAGATTGTCGCGAGCCACTTTGAGGTCGATGCCAGACGTGCTAAACACAAGGTCAGTCTTTGCCGATCCATCTGTGTTCCACGCGCGAAACCACAACCAAGGAGCGGAGGCAGATTGATACATTAAAACGCGCTCCTGATAGATTGTTGTGCTGTTCTGCGTCGACGCGATGGCGTGATTTCGGCAATGAGCGCGGCAATTTCTGCACCACTCAAAGCGTGATCATATAAATGCCATCCAGCGTAGGCCGCTAATGCTGG
>CAZIPG010000109.1:842-9092 GCA_964540955.1 uncultured Rheinheimera sp. | reverse complement strand
TTGTTCGATTGCAACGTGCTGGCATTCGCAACGGATGGCTCGACACCATTGACGAACAGTTTTGCTTCTTTTGCTGGATTGCCACCGGGCTGCGTAAAGTCCCAAATCAATGCCCAGTGCAACCACGTTCCAGTGGCTGGTGATGACGTGTAAGCCTTGCCGTTGTACCCGCCGCCGCCCCCTTTCACGGCGACTGCGATTTGGCCGCCTAGAAACGGCTCTAGGTAGACAACACCACCATAATTGAAGTTATAGTTCGGACTGATTTCGACTGCACATTGTGCTGGAGTCACTGAAGCAAATCGAATCCAGCCAGCCAGCGAGACAGTTGGCGTCGAAGCAATGGCCACGCTTGCGATGCGGATTGATCGAGCCAGCGAGCCAGCAACATCCAACGCACGCGGATACAGTCCGCCAGGTCCGGTGATGGACGCGACAGAAGTGTTCGCTGAAAGCGTTGCGCCATTGTTCGACGCGACAGTCTCCAGCACTACAGTGCTTGCTGCATTGTCTTGCATTGGCCATCTGTTGAGAAGTCCCATCAGACCGTCCCGTCCTCGCTGGCAGTGATCGCATCACACCGTGCCTGTAGTTGCTCCAGCGTAAGCCCGTCAACGTGCTCCGAACCCAGTGCACCCTGAGCGTTGTTGAGCTTTGCCGCTGCTGCTGCCTGAACTTCGCGAATTGGGTCGAGGCAGGCGTCTATCACTGCCTGACGTGCTGCAAGTGCTTCCGCTGCGTTTCGCTGTGCTGCGAATTGCTCGACTGTCAAATCCCTGTATGGTCGACCGCCGTCGAGCGCATAAAACGAATCTGCCAGACCGCTTGACTGTGGCGACAATGCCACCACCAAATCGACGAGCTTTTTGACCTCAACAGCCCAAAACGGATCAGTCGTTCGAAGTGCTTTCGCCGTGTCGCCGAACACTGTCGCCCAGAGGTAATCGAGTCCGGCAATCGCCTGTGTCGATGTAGCTGGGTTCGAGTAGACCGCTTCGAGCGTGCCGAGTCGCTTCGGCTCTGGCCCTCGCATCCAGAGATTCTTTTCGCGGAACCATGACCGCACAGATTCGATCTGAATGTCACTGATGGTCAGGCATCGTAGCGCGGCAACAATCTCTGCGACTGTGCCGGTAATGCCTTTGGCCTGGGCGGTTTGGTATGCGTTCATGGGTCGTGCTCTCTCCGGTCTGAGTAACCGGTGTCAGTGCTAGTTGTTAGCTACCTTGTTCGACAGGCTCAAATCAACCACACGGTCTAGTTCCCGTTCGTGGCTGGCCTCTTGCTTCTCGTACCCTGACTGGATCATCTTCAGGTGAGCAGGTATCGCCACGTCTAGCGTGTACTTCACGCCCGCACCGATCGCAACAAGTATTGCCAGGAGCAGCACGTTGTTAAACGACTGGCTCGCCAGCCACTCTGCGAAAATACGAAGGTACCCTTTGGCATCCTCAGAGGTCATGTCCCACCCTTTCAGAAGGACTGGCCGGTGTTACCCGGCCAGACAAGTTGTGCTATCAGACCAGTGTATAGCGGACGGTTAGGCATCCCGAACCGGTACTCATCGCACCAGACAGGATGATTGCCACTCGCTCACCAGCAGCCAGCGTGAGATCAGCCGCAGTTGTCGTGAGGGTGAGAGTCTGCACGGTGTAGGCCGTACCGTTGAGATTGATAGTGCCGCTGTGCAGCGGGGTCGTTCCAGCCGCTGGCGTAGCCGTACCCGTAGCCTTGCTGACTGTCGCTGTCAGGGCAGAACCAGCCGCTACGTCTGGCACGTACTGTAGACCAGTGATCGTCAACGCTTCCGGTGCGATGAACACACAGTAGTTGACCTTGCTGGCGTGGGCCGGGACCGTCAGGGACGCCATGTTCCCCGCGTACAGTTCCGTGAAATTGTCATCGCACTTGTCCAGTGCCGACCTGATCTTTGCCTGAGTCCCGAACATCTGCCGGGAACCTGATACGAGGGTCTGTTGAGCCATGATAGTCTTTCCTATCGAGAACCAAAGGGCGTAAGGCTATCCGTCTGGGGGTTTGTCTACTTGCTGTACCGATTCCAGAGCCAGACCACAACCTGCTTGATGAGCATACGAATCGCAGCCCACATCAACCACGTTGCGATTGGTCCGAGACCGGCGGTCCATTCGTCTTCGATTAACTTCCGCATGTCGGGCGGGCTTTTGGCTCGGCCGAGGTTTGCTATGAAGTACTGGTGAATCCTGTCGATCTTCTTCCGCTTGGCGTCGGACGCTCGGCCTGAGCAGAGTTCCGGATGGACACCAAACTCTTTGTACAATTCTTCCTGGATACTCACAGTTCGACTCCGTGATCCCGTCGAAGATGTGTAGCCAGGTCACCCGGCCAAGTCCAGCTACCACCACCGTGCAAATCGTTGTGCAGTCGGACAAGGTCCGAGTGCTGGTATGTCTGGGCCGACGTGGTCTGGTTGATGCCAAACCGTTGCTTCAGGTCTTTCAGGATGTTCTTGTCATACCCGCGGTTCTTGCCCTTGTCATTCGTGAAGTACATCCACTTACCGTTCTCTTTCCAGCGGATAACAGGAAAGCCCTCGGTCCACGTATCGTCTTCGAGGTACATGACCTTAAAATCGCTGAACTTCCCGGCTTCAATGTCTTTCTTGAGCCTCTTACAAGGTTCACAGTATTTGATGGTACTGACATACAGAGTTGGCTTGACCGTCTCGTCCTGACTGGGAGGTGCTGGCGGGACCGGCTGCGACGGAGAGGAGGGCGGCTCCGGAGACTCAGTCCCGCCAGCGGGAGGGTTCTCGACCAGCGCCTTGATCTGTAGCAGCACGGCCGTCTGCTCGCCCAACTTGGTACTGATCTCGTCGGTCTTCGACTTGATCTCATCCGAGCTAGTCGTGACGGTCTTCACCAGGTCGACGTACTGCATCTCGACCTGCGGTACTTCAACGGGCACCGGCTGAGCACATCCGAGCATTAGTACGATCAGGGGTAAGTATTTCATGGAGCCACCCACCATTTCACTTGTTTCTTAACGTCTTCCAAAGTCCACTCGCGAGGCTTCACAGTTGGCATTTCGGACAGGCCGACCATGACCGTCCAACGCTGTCGGAGCATTGCTTCAACAGCGACAGGAGCCCACTCAGCCCAACCGTCGTTGCCCCAAGTCTTGTCCCAAGAGTTCATCATCCAGATATACGGACGGCCTTGGCTGTCCTTACGTTCCGACAATGAGTACAGTCCGATCGAGTGTCCGCCACCGTCTGCAGTAGAATAGCTGTTGACCAACGCCCGGTTGACGCTGCTGTTCCACTCGATACCGATATGCACCGGACCTTGGCCAGACCCGAGGTGGGTACGGATACCGTCATACGTGGTCAGTCGGTTTTGCCGACCGATCTTGTACTTGGCTGCCGCCTCGTAGATCTCCTGAATCGGGCGTGGCGGTTTTGGATCGTACTTGCCTGAGTACTTCCACAACTCTTCGGGGCAAATACCCTTGGTCATGGCGAGCTTAACGCCGGACGCAACGGTTGACCCTCTGTCCTGACCAAGCAACCCGTCAAGACGCTGGGACTCGTAGTACCCGTATGCCCGGCTAAGCTGCAGCTTTGTATCGCCCGTTGCGAGAATGTAGCACCACTCGGCACAGGACGAGATGCTGTGCCCCTGGCAACTTCCCACCGAACCCTGGTTCTCAACGCGAAGTACTTTACGCGGGTCAAACGCCACTTCGGTGTACGAGCCACGCATGGCCAGCACATCATCCTCACCGGGCAGTGAATACAGGAAGTCGAAGTCTTCCTTGTCGATCCGCCAACCGCCTACATGTTGCAAAGGCATCACTCTTTCTCCCACTGGCTGGCGAGGTCGAGTTCCTTGCCGTTGAAGATGGCCGTACTGACAGCGTTACCAACCTCGTCATAGTTCCTGGCGAACGCTGCCTTGTCTAGTTCAGTCCACGCCTTGGACTTCTCTTCGACAGATTTACCAACCATACCGCCGATCTGTCGCAGGTTGGAAATACGGTCAGCCTTGTCGGCCGCGTATGTCTTGCTCAACAGCCCGGACGGAGCGGGGCTGCTGCCGTTCGAGAACAGAAGGATTGTGCCAAGGCAACACCCACCGAGCAGCATCATTGTCGCAGCGATGTATCTCATGGCTTGACTCCCCGCTTGACCTCAGCCCGGAGAACCTGAGCCTCAGTCATGCCCTGCTTAGCATAGGCCCACCGCTGGTCTGGGGTTGCAGACGGACTCGCTGCCTCAACGGTCTGGAGGTACGCCTCGATACCTCCAGGTGCAGGCTTGTCGCTCGACACAACTTCGTCTGTAACAGGCGTCACAGTTGACGTACGTCGAAACTGTCGTACGAACCGCCACATTGGCGGTACCGCGAGGACGGCAACGCCGCCCCCGAGCAGTACGACCGTGGCTACGACGAGGGTTGTGAAGACTGCTGGGCTCATGACAGGATACCCTTCGGAGCGGCGTTGCCCTTCAGGCTGAAGTCGAACAGGCCGTTGACCACAAATCGGATCAGCCGTTCTTCGACAAACTCCGGCGTGCCCGGCAGGTCAACCAGCTTGTTGAGTTCAGCAATGGCGATCTCTTTGTGGATCTTCAGTTCTTCTGCTGACAGACCGTCAGCGGCACTGGCCATGAAGGCTACGATCCAGTCCGGCACGAGTGGCGTAACCCGGTCGACCAACCACTGGATGGCCGCACCTTCCTGAGCTTCGTTGAAGAATGGGATGTCGGTCTGCTCATTCAGTTTCCTGACGAGATCTGCTGTGATAGCTGTGCTTAACATGTCAACCTCCGTTTGTGGAAATCCTCAGTTTCGAGAAAATCTTACTGAGCTTGCCTCAGCATGTCAACGACAGTGCGAGAATTCGTTGGCTTATCCTCCGCGGCCACGGCTCGACGCTGTGCTGCGAGGGCCTTGTTGATACGTTCCAGCACCGCTGCCGTTTCTGGCTGACCTGTGGCTTTCAGATGTTCTACCAGCTTTTCCGAGCCAGACACGATCGTCAGCGGTCGAGCCCCGCTGGCAATCTGGATTGCGTTCAACCGGTCACGCAGGTCTCGCGTGATCTGTTCAGGCGTGACGTTCTCGATACGTATGCCGGACAGCAGACGTAGCACTTTCTCACCCACACCGGTTCTGGTGTCCGACGCGATCTTGGCCATGCTCAGGATACGAGAGGCCGGACCTGCCGCAGCCAGTGACTCCAGCGTTGGGCTACCAAACGGTGTAGCCCTGCCCGACGCCTCCGCGTCCTGCAGACCGAGGTTGGTAAGTAGCCGACCAATGCTTGGGTCAAGATCGTCCAGCCGTCTACCACCCATCGGACCCTGGCTGAACAAGCTGGTGTTCGTGCTGTGCTCGATGAACCACTTCATGGCTGGGTTAGACGAGGCTGCAGCCTGCTGCATCAGGCCACGCAGGTCCATCTGCAGAGCGTTACCGGCATACTTCACCGCATCTTCGTGCATGAGCCCGAAGGAAGTAAGGTATTTGATGTTGCCATCGTCTGTCTTGCCGAGTGGGATAGCCGCACTGTCCTGGTACTGATACGGCACGTACCCCTTCTCGTCGCCTTGGCCAAGGCGTGTTGCCCGAATCAGGTTCCCGAGTTTGCCACCCGGGTTGACCATCAACTCGGTCATGTACATCGGGATCGTCTGACGCATGAACGAGTAGAACGGGAAGAACGTCTTCATGTACTGGTGTTCGAACCGTGTGAAGTTCTGCGGATCAGCATTCAGTAAAAACTTGTCGGATGCTTCGAACGCATCGGCCAGTGACTTCGTCTTGTCCAGCCGGTCCATCACAAACACGGCTCGGTTCAGGTTGTCGATCTTGCTTCGCAGACCGTTCATTGCAGCAACGATCGGGCCAGACGTAGACTTCTGGACCCATCGTCCGAGATCATCCTTGACGTACGTACCAGCGGGCAGGATAGCTTCCTTGACCTTACCCATCACACCCGGGGCCTGGACGGTACGCTGCAGCCCGCCGAGGAACTCTTGCTTGATTGACGTGTTGCCCGGCTGGTTGCCAAGCACCGATAGCGGTGAATCACTCTCGGCCATACGCATTGCATCTGCGGTAACCACGTTCGGGTGGATCGACCCGGACATGTGATGTGCGTTCCAGAAGTTCTGAAAGGCTTCACCACGAGAGCGTGGCGTGCTCGGGATACTGCGTGCTGCCAGGTGTTGTTCGATCTCGGCTACACCTTCGGGGATGTCCAGTGGGACCGCCCCGTTGCTGAACGACCAGGCTGACTTGGCCTTCTTCATGTACGCAAGCGGGCTCATGTCGCCCATGACAACAGCGTTGACCGCGGACGACCGACCGTCGCGGATCGCAGTAGCTGGGCTGTACGAGAGGTAGCCCGACTTCGTGAGAGACATCAGGGAAGACATCATCTTCTTCGGCGTGTCAAGCTCTGGCAGGTCGAACATAGTCACACCCTCGTTCAGGGTCTTCATCTGTGACCAGGTATCAGCGGGTGCTCGTAGAGACAGGATCTCCTTGAGTTGCTTAGCCACTTCCTTTGGGTCATCGACCTCCTTGAAGAAGCCTTGCCCGATCCAGTGCTGTCGCATGTTCTCCAGGAATGTGTTCTTGTTCACGGCTCCGCTGAAGAACCCTGCGTCGAGTGCTTCCTCGAACGACATGCCCATCTTGGCCTTGAGGTCAAGCGTGGTCTGGACATTGTTCGGCGATACGCCCGTGCCGAACGTGTCAGGGAACATGTCACGACGAGACCGAAGGTTTGTCAGGTTGTCACGCAGTGCCTCGAAGTACGCGACCTTCGACCCAGCCTTGGCGAGGTAGTCGTGACCGGACTTCGGAGCCCACGACTCGTACAGCTTCGAGTACCGCTTCTCGACATGGTCTGCCGTCTCAATAGCCAGGGCTCGATGCCTGTCTTCGATGCCGATTGACATGTCCTGTGTGATACCGGCCTTGGCACGCATATCGGCGATCTGTTGACGCACCACTGGCGGCAGTAATAACGCCTCCAGACTTTCGTCTGACAACCGGAGCAACGATCGTTGTGGCTTCGTGAGGTTCTTGCCTTCGTCGATCCTCGCCTGAATATCGCCGTCAAGGACTGTCTTGTGCCACCCTTGGACGGTTTCCGCGTGCACGTCATCTGCGACCTGCCCTACAGCGACAGCGTTGCCTCGATCGTCTAGCGTAGGCATCCACTGATCAACCTTGTCTTTGTAGTTCCGGGTGATTCCCTGGTGCAGTTCATCGTGGATGACCTCCTTCGCTGTGAGCGGTCTCTCGTCAATCATCTGGTCGACCGTGCTGAGCTTCTTCGTAGCCTGCTCGACAACCTTACTTCTCTGCGTCGGTGTTACCATCACGAACTCGGCCGGTCGGCCTTTCGTCGCTGGCCTCCAGCCGAGATGTACTTCCTTGCCGGATTCTAAAGCCGCTCGTGCAACGTCGTAGTCCGTGATGTTGCGAAACCCGCCTGTCTGTCGCAGTGCGTCAAGCGTAGGCAGATCCACCTTGGCCAGTTGAGTCTTGCTCAGGTCAAGGTTCAGTACACGCTCGGAGCCGTCCGCGTTGGGCCGCAGTTCGGTCCATGACTTCCACCATCCTCGGCCTGGCTGATAACCTTGCTTGGCACCGTTCGCAATGTCGTTCTGCTCAGCAGCGATGACCTCCTGTAGACGTGTCTTGAACTGCTCTTTCGTGACATGCGTCGGCATGGAGTACTTCGGGTCTGTACCCGGCTGCATCGCGTTGATCTTCTTTGTCCAAGTTTCGGCACCCTCACCGCCTGTACCGACGTAACCACGCTTCTTCAGCACGTCTCCGATCTCTGGGGTAGCTGTCATTCGGATAGACGCGGTGCCCTTTCCGGCAAGGTCTCGCTCGATGAAGTGCAAGGCGTCGTCGAACGATCCGTCCGCGATAGCCGCGGGGTCTACGTTCGGGAGCAGGTCAACCACGTCGTTGGTACGCTGGGCGGTGACCATGCCTTTCTGATTCATGCCTTGGTCAACGACGTGGTACAGCCCTTCCTGCGGTGCGTAGGCGAACGTGCCAGTCTTACTGACCGGTTGTGCCAGCCACATCTCTTCCCACAGTTCGTCCGGCGTACGGTCGAACACCTGAGCTATATCGTCGATATGGCTCTTGCCGACGTACCCGGGTAGAATCTTCAAGCCGTTGACATCCGGCACTGCGTCAGCATCAATACGATCAATGACCGACTTCCACGTCG
>CAZIPG010000109.1:0-832 GCA_964540955.1 uncultured Rheinheimera sp. | reverse complement strand
CTTTGAACGCTCGGTAGACCATGTCTCGACCACCGCTCGTGTTGAGCGTTCGAATCAAACTCTGGTGGTTGCTGCGTGCCCACGATGGTGTGTTCAGCCCGCCGATCTGTTCGAGTCGACGAAGCTCGTCAGACTTGCGTCGGTGGAAGTAGTCGATGTATGGGTCGACCATGTCGCTCTCACCTGCACCGAATGATTTCAGCTTCTGGTTCCATGAATCCTTCAGGGACCGCATCTGCTGGATCAGAGCCAAGTGCGGCTCTGGGATTACCTCCCGCATCTGCTGGTACAGTGGTTCAAGCTGGAAGTCATCATACAAGTTGTCGTCACCGACCAGCTTGACCTTCGTGCCATTCGGTGAACGGTCGATACGTTCGATCTGATACGTCTTGTTGTTCATCGACACAACATCGTTTGGTAGTAGACCGCCTTCGTTCGGGTCGTAGATACCTTCGAAGGCCCGACGCTCTGCGTCCATACGAGCACGTACCCGGACTGGTGAGTCATCACGCATGATGTTCGCTGGGTCGGTCATGTCGAGGTCTGGGTTCTCGATCAGGTTGAACTTGTTGACCCGGGCACTGTTGGCCAGTTCGGATACGTGCAGGTTGGCTGTCTCGCGGTACGCCTTTGCTGCAGTACGTGCCTGCTCAGCCATAGGCATTACGAACGGATCGGTGATACCAGCCGACGGTGCGTTGAACAGGGACTTAACACCTCGCGTGGCCTTACCTGCCTGAGTCAGGATACCCCCGGTGATGTTCTCGGGCAGCGTATCGAATGCGTACTTCGCAGCACCGCCTAACTTTCGCACAAGGGGGTGGGCACGCCC
>CAZIPG010000108.1:0-9791 GCA_964540955.1 uncultured Rheinheimera sp. | reverse complement strand
CCAGCCGGCGACGTTGTCTAAGAAATAACGGTCGTGGGTGATAGCTACCACTGTGCCGGTGTAATCATGGAGGAAACGTTCTAACCAAGCGACCGATTCAGCGTCCAAGTGGTTAGTCGGTTCGTCAAGTAACAGCATATCTGGTTTTTCAAGCAACAGACGGCAGATAGCCACCCGACGACGTTCACCCCCTGACAACACATTAATCTTGGCATCCCAAGCAGGTAAACGCAGTGCATCGGCAGCGCGTTCAAGAATGTTATCCAAGTTGTGACCATCTTTGGCTTGAATAATGGCTTCAAGTTCACCTTGTTCACGCGCTAAAGCATCAAAATCGGCATTTTCTTCGGCGTACGCTGCATACACAGCATCAAGGCGAGACAGTGCATATTTCACATCAGCGACGGCTTCTTCCACCACTTCCCGCACGGTTTTCGTCATGTCTAATTCGGGTTCTTGCGGCAGATACCCAATTTTGGTGCCTGCGAGCGGTTTGGCTTCCCCTTCGAACTCAGTATCAACACCCGCCATAATTCTTAATAGGGTTGATTTACCTGAGCCGTTCAGACCTAACACGCCAATCTTAGCGCCTGGGAAAAACGACAATGAAATGTCTTTGAGAATGGTGCGTTTCGGTGGAACCACTTTTCCAAGCCGATACATTGAATAAATATATTGAGCCATAATGTTCTGAAGACCTGTAACGGTTGATATTCGTTTGGAATTGTACGTCATTTTTTCTAAACACGGATAGAGTGTTACATGCTTGTGTGAATTAAATTCGCCAAGTCACTATGCTTTCTGGGATAATTAGTCAAAGCTTCATTTAACCCTAAGTTCATTAAGGAAATCGCTATGAGTGAATATACTAACGATCCAGTATTTCAAAGCTTTATCGCTGAGGCTCGTGCCAATGGCGCGGTATGGGTGCTTGCTCATGGCGAGGACTTATTAGTCGTTGAGTCAGTTGATTTTGAAGACACTGATGTCATGCCATTCTGGTCGAATGAAGCTGACGCAACTTTACACTGTTCAGAAGAATGGTCTGATTATCATGCAGAAGCCATCCCTTTAGATGTGTTCTGCGAAGGTTGGCTGAAAGAGATGTATGACGATGGCGTGTTAATTGGCACCAACTGGGATGCTGAATTAAATGGTCCTGAAGTTGAACCTCGTGAAATTTTAGAAGCATTAGCTCAAGTTAACTAAATCGACTGGCTGTACGCCGAGCAGCTTTTGTCTTTGTAAGCTGTTTTGAAAAACGCGCAATCTCTGCGCGTTTTTTTATGGGGTTTAATATTTTATGGGGGGTAATACTGGGTCATCGCTTGATTAAAGCGTTGGCGAGAACATACCTGTGGTTTATTACCTCAGAATGTTGCCTGAGGTGAGCGATTATTGCCCATGCTGTGTGGATTGAAAGTAGGCGATAATACTTGGATCAGGCGCGGGTAAGCTCAAATCCAGACCTCGGCTTAATTCGTTCAGCAAAAGATTAAACACTGACAATCGTGCTAGGTGCTTATCATTGGCGTCAATCAGATGCCAAGGGGCGATGTTGGTTGATGTCTGCTGGATCATCTCTTGCGTCGCCCGTTGGTAATCTTGCCAGCGTGCGCGATTGCGTAAATCTTCTAGGGTTAACTTCCAATTTTTACTGGGATCGACAAAACGCTCTGCCAGCCGCTCATATTGGGTTTGTTCGCTGATATCGAGGAAGATTTTAATTAAACGGATATTTTCTTCCGTTAAAATGCGTTCGAAATCATTAATTTGGGGATAGGCACGTTGCCAAGCGACAGGTTCACAAAATTGTTCAACACGCTCGACTAACACGCGGCCATACCAAGATCTATCAAAGACTGCCAATTCACCTTGGGCAGGTACGAGGCGCCAAAAACGTTGCAACCAATGTTCATTTTTTTCCGATTCGCTCGGCGCGCCAATAGGATGCACATGCAACCAGCGCGGATCCAAGCACCAGCCTAACCTTCGAACAATACCACCCTTGCCGGCAGCATCTGGCCCTTCGAGCACAATGATTGCGCTTTTATGCTGCCTGCCCATGGCTTGTTGGACCAAGGCTAGTTGCTGTTGCAACTCCTTCAGTTGTGTCTTGGCATCCATGGTTCCCCCTTGGCATTCAACCTGAATAATCTGCAAATGAATCAGTCTAGTGTAATTGATTTTTGTCAGCAACGATGGCCCAGCTCTCGCTTCACTTGGGACAGTAAAGATTACGTAAAGAAATACTTTGTCATATTGCAAATGAGAATGATTATCGATACTATGCCGTGGTTTTTGCAGGTAGGTGGTCATGGTTAAATTTTTACGGTTATTACATATCTACGTTTCGATGGCGGTGGTAATTGCATTGATGTTTTATGCATTGACCGGCATTACTTTGAATCATCCTGAATGGCATTCGAGTTGGGGCGAGCAGCGACAAGAGCAAGCGTTTGAGTTGCCTGAGCATTTGAAATCCTTGGCATTTGATGAAGATAAATTACAGCAAGCCCAAACAGCATCACAAATTGCTGATTGGTTAAGAGACTCGCAACACATTGAAGGGGCTGTGTTTAACTTTGATGTTGACCTGAACGAGCAACTCCTCGAACTCGACTTCAAGCGACCAGCCGGTTTTACCAATGTCGAGATTGATTTAAGCCAAGGCACTGGTTTGCTCTCTGTGGAGTTTAACGGTTGGTTGGCATTGCTGAACGATTTACATAAAGGCCGTTATGTTGGCGCGAGTTGGCGTTGGTTCAGCGATCTAGTCGCGATTGCCTGTTTACTGTTTGCTATCAGCGGTTTTTATTTGTTATGGCGACAAAATTCACGGCGTTGGCATGGGGTGGCAACCGCTTTCGTGGGAGTGGTGGCGTTATTTTTAGCATATGCATTTGCATTACATTAAGTTGCAAGAGGGGAATGGAACAACATGGGCCATCGAACAAAACTAACATTTTTAGCCGCTTTATTGCTGAGTTCTAGCGCTCATGCTGCGACGTTACAAATAGAATTTGCACTGCCCAAACCAGAACAGGGCCAATATCACCGGCCTTATGTCGCGGTATGGATCGAAGATCAAGCTGAAAAACCTGTTCGCCTCTTGGAAATTTGGCGAGAAAAACCAGATTGGATTAAGGACTTACGGCGTTTTTGGCGAAAAACTGGTCGTGCAGACGCGCAATTAGTGGATGCTCGCACTGGCGCGACCAAAGGCCCTGGAGTTTATCACTTAACATGGCAAGGGGATGACAATGCTGGGCAAGCAGTGCCTCAAGGGCAGTATTTCCTCATTATTGAGGCTGCGCGGGAGCATGGCGGCCGCAATTTGGTGAAACAAGCGTTTCAGTGGGATGGCAGTGCAGTCAATGTCAATTTGCCGGCGGGTTCTGAAATTGGTGCTGTAAAAATTCAATCTGTGCAATAAGGAAGTCATTATGAAATTATCTCAATGTTTGATCCTCGGATCTGCCGTACTGAGTTTGTCGGCATTTGCTCATACTTTGACCGTAGTCCCCTCGCATTTTGTGCAATCGAAAACGGGCAGTTTTATCACCGTGGATATTTCGGCATCGAATATGACCTTCCAAGCCGATAAGGGCGTGTCGCTGGATGGCTTCCAAGTATATTTACCGGATGGCAAAGTCACTAAACCCGCAGCTATCTTCCAAGGCAAGCGTAAATCGATTGCAGATGTGGAGTTAAAGGTGGATGGCACCTATCGTCTTGAAAATGGCGGCAAACCGCGTTATTTCACCAGTTACGAGCTGAATGGTGAACGCAAACGATTAATGGCGGACAAAGAGAAAGCGCAAACCGAATTGCCGAAAGGTGCGCAAAACGTCGTCACAACACAAGGTCGAAATCGTGCAATTGCTTTTGTCACAGTCAATCAGCCTACAGATACTGTTGTGAATGTTAAAGGCCAAGGATTGGAGTTTAAGTTAGATCGCCATCCTGCAGATATAGTCGCTGGGGAGCCAATCACTTTAACTCTCATGATGGATGGCAAGCCGGTCTCAGGCGTTGCGTTGGATTTGTCATTTGAAGGTGAACTGTATCGAAACGAGCCGGGGCGTGTGCATCAGACGACCGATCAAAGTGGCCAATTTAGCTTTACCCCTGCGACTGCGGGTAAATATTTGCTCGAAGCTGCCTATGAGGCAAAAAGTACTTCGACAAAAGCCGATAAAGTTCGTGAGGGGTTCACTTGGACTTTTGAAGTTGGCATGCCATAAGGTGATGCGAATCAATGAACTGAGTTAAAAAAAGGGGCGGAAATCCGCCCCTGATTCAGTCGTGTTAGAAGAATCGTTAGCCGAGATAATCCAAGGCCAAATCTTCTTCATCATCGAGATCGAGCATTTTGCGTAAGCGTTTTTGCTCTAATAAATCATCGATGCGACGTCTAGCTTCTACTTTGTGCTTATTTTTTACGTCTTTATTACTGACTTTTTCTATTTTAAGCACTGCAGCATCGGATACTGCATCAAATTCCCCGTTCATCAATTCGGCCATTTGCTTTACTTCCATGGTTTTTATGATTGCCGACTCTGTTTTAGCCTTTAATCAGAGTGTTCTAAAGTGATTATTTTTTATCAAGATCAAAAAATAATTTTATCGATCAGCTAAGTGATTGCTCTTTATCGCAGTTTATCGCGCAATTGTCGAGCAAGAGTACAGCGAACAGAGATCCTTTGCCTAATTTGTGTACAAGTATGGGATTGTAAAAGATCTATTTTCACAGGATTGGCGTACAATCTAGCAAACCAAGGAGAATCCAAATGAAGATGAGTCGCACTATTTTACTTTCAGCGTTGTTATTTTGCCCGGCTGCCAGCGTTTACGCTGCCCAATGCGGTGAGATTTTGGGCCATAGTTTACAAAAGCTACGGACCAAAGAAACCGTCGATTTATGCGAAACTTACAAAGATAAGACCTTATTGATTGTTAATACTGCCAGCAAATGCGGTTTCACTCCGCAGTTTAAAGAATTACAAGCCTTGCAAGAAAAATATGCTGACCGCGGCTTAGTGGTTTTAGGTTTTCCTTCCGATGATTTTATGCAAGAACATAATGATGAAGAAAAAACTGCCGAAGTTTGCTACATCAACTATGGTGTAAAATTCCCCATGTTTAAAACCAGCCCAGTGCGTGGCGATGATGCCAATCCAGTATTTAAAGCCTTGATTGCAAAAACTGGCGAAAAACCGAGCTGGAACTTTAACAAGTATTTAGTGAGTAAAGGCGAGCAGCAAGTGCAACATTTCGGCAGTAAAGTCAGTCCCTTAGATCCAGATTTTATTGCTAACTTAGAAAAAGTGTTGGCGAAGTAATTTTAACTGTCAAAAGAGCCCTCCCATGAGGGCTTTTTGATATCAAGAGCTTTGTGTTGAGCAATTGCAGGCTTCGATTGCTGTTGATCCGACTGGGCTTGATTCAATGTTTTCGGCCCAATTTCTTCTGCTCCAATGTTTTCGATCCTAATGTTTTCGACTGCAATTTTTTCGATTTAAATTCCCAATTTAACAAGCTCGTGCCCATTCGTGTCGCTTCTTCCGCCCTTGGAATTTACATTTTTTTTCGACAAACTTTAAAGCCGCCTGGTTTCTATCTGCCACTTAAAACGCTTTCAAGTTTCTGATTTTCCAATGTTCATTCTATTAGAACGATAGCAATTGATAGCCAATCCGGACTCAAAGTCTGTCTTCAAATATTAGATTTTTATAATTTACACTTGCGCTCAGCAATCGGCTTGTTTAATATTCTTATAAGTTATTAGCTTATGAGTTAAGTTTATAATAAACCCTGATTAGAGGTGCATTTGGACACATTATTGCTCTTGGCCGCTGCAATTTTGATTGGTCTAGCATTGGGACTTTTCGGTTCCGGTGGTTCCATCCTCACTGTGCCTGTGATGCTGTACCTTTTAAAGCTGCCTGCAGAGATAGCTGTGGCCAATGCGTTGGGGATTGTGGCGTTGATTAGTGCTGTAGGATTGATGCCTTACCTCTGGCGTCGGCAGTTACCTTGGCCTATTTTGCGCCAAGTCGCGTTGCCGGGCATTATTGGTGCTATGGTGGGGAGTTGGCTGAGTGAGTATTTCCCGCCCGTATTACAGTTAAGTTTATTGGCCTTTTTAATGCTGTTGAGTGCTTTTAATATGTGGCGTCAGCAGTTGTGGCAATTTCATTTAGCGTCAGGTTGGCAGCTTTGGTTGGCTGGCGCTTTACTTGGGATTGTCACCGGGCTAGTTGGCGTCGGTGGCGGATTTTTAATAGTTCCGATGCTGTTGGCTGTCACGACTTTATCGCTCAGTGCTGCGATTGCTGCCAGTCTGATGCTGGTGATGCTGCAAAGTTTAGTTGGCTTTTTAACCCATGCATGGTTGCTTGCTGAACGCGGAGTAACGCTCGATTATGGCCTCATCAGTTTAGTGGGGGGCGTTGGTGCTCTAGGGAGTTTGTTTGCTTTGTTGCTGGTATCCCATTTACCGCAACAACTGTTAAGACGTGGTTTTGCTGTGTTTGTGATCGGCCTTGCAGGGTATATTCTCAGCCAACAATGGCTGTAGTATCCCTGCTTTTGCTACAACAAACGGCTTATTGCTATTTTCTATATTAGACTTTACTGATATTTTGGAGGTTGTTATGACAATTGAACGCGCGTTATTAGCATTTGCCGGCACTATGGTGTTAATTTCGGTGTTGTTAACGCATTTTGTCCATGCCAATTTCATGTGGTTCACCGTTTTTGTTGGTGCGAACATGTTGCAAAGCGCCTTTACAGGCTTTTGTCCAGCCGTCATGGTGATGCGCAAAGTGTTTGGCATGCAGAGTGAAGCGGAGAAGGCGACTGGCAAAGGCTGTTGCTAAGTAGCAAAACGACCTTGAAATCTAAGCGTTGAAGCCAAGATCGGGGTTTTTTGGATCTTGGCTTGCCGCTTGTCGAGCCAACTCATCACAGCGTTCATTTTCTGGATGACCCGCATGGCCTTTGACCCAATGCCAACGGACATGATGGCGTTGGCAGGCCGCATCGAGTCGTTGCCATAAGTCTTTATTTTTCACTGGTTCTTTGGCAGCGGTGCGCCAATTATTTTTTTTCCAATTGGCCAGCCATTGGGTGATCCCTAATCGCACATACTGGCTGTCTGTGGAGAGGTCGATATCACAATCTTCTTTTAAACATTCCAGCCCTGCAATGGCAGCCATCAATTCCATACGGTTATTGGTGGTCATGCTATATCCGGCCGACAATTCCTTGAGATGTTGGTTATATTTCAGTACAACACCATAGCCACCAGGCCCTGGATTGCCCAGACATGACCCATCAGTAAAGATTGCGACAGATTTGCGCATTGCAGCTTCCCACAGATTAAAACGGCGTATACTCTATCTTAAAATGCTTCATTCACCAAAAATAGCGAAACGACAACTCAGTTATGGCTAAACGGCAAATAATTCTCGATACCGAAACTACAGGCATCAATCCGCTTGAAGGGCACCGAATTGTTGAAATAGGTTGCGTGGAAATGGTAGGGCGTCGCCTGACCGGCAACAATTTCCATGTCTACCTGAATCCAGATCGCGTGATGGATCAAGAAGTTATCAATGTGCATGGCATCACCAACGAGTTTGTCGCAGACAAACCTCGGTTTCGTGAAGTCGCTCAAGCGTTTTTCGATTATATCCAAGGTGCTGAACTGGTGATCCATAACGCGGCGTTTGACGTCGGCTTTATCAATCATGAGTTTGGTTTATTAACGCCTGCACTGCCTAAAGTTGATCTGATTTGTACAGTGCTTGATACCTTGGCGATGGCTCGGGACTTACATCCAGGGCAAAAGAATAACTTGGATGCGTTATGTCGCCGTTATGATGTGAACAACAGTCATCGCACATTCCACGGCGCATTGTTAGACGCTGAGATTTTAGCGGACGTCTACCTCGCCATGACGGGCGGGCAAGTGAGTCTCAACTTAGCCAGTCAAACCGACAATGACGCAGCGCAATCAACGGTCACTCAAGTGGGTTTAGTACGTCGTGGCTCGTTAAGGGTGGTCAGTGCAACTGAACAAGAACTAGCCGCTCACGAGCAAAGGTTAGATTTAGTGCAGAAAAAAGGGGGGAGTTGTTTGTGGCGAAATTAACAGGCTCTATGGGTTGGGCACTCCTTCTGTATTTGTTTGCCAACACAGCGATCGGCCAGCAAGTTACGGACGAGTCCAAGCAGAATAGCACTGAAGCTAAAACCGCCAATACGGCAGGGATCCATGAATTACCTGCAGTCTCAAGTTCCAACCAAATTCCCTTATTGGATAATCGCTTTCGTATTGATTATGCCGTGGAAGAAATCACCTTAGTGTTTTTCCGCAAAAAAGGGTCCCCTTCCGTGGTGTTAGTGAAACCTGATGGCAGTAAGATTTATGCCAGAACGGCGAGAGAGCAGGGGATGGAATGGCATGATGATAAAACCTATGACTTGATTAAAATGGTGAAACCCACGCCAGGCCCTTGGCAAGCAATCGGGGATATTTTGCCAGAGAGTCGGATCATGGTGCTCACCGATATTGATCTAAAAGTGGACCCGCTGCCGAAAGATATGATGGTGGGCGAATCGCTAAAAGTGACTGCCACTCTAACCAATGGCGGTAAACCGATTAATGCCAAAGATTTTCGGGATATTTTGCAATTAGATGTCTTGCTGATTAGCACACAAAAACCAGAATACGACAATTTCACCTCATCGGTGTTGGACTTCACCAGCTTTAAAGATGACGGCCGTGATTATGATGAACGTCCGCGCGATGCGGTGTTTACCGGTGAGTTCAAGTTGACCTTCCCTGCAGGGGAATGGATGCCCAAATATATGGTGAAAACTCCGCTGTATACGCGTGAGTTGTTGCAAGACCCTTTAGTGATTAGTCGAACGCCGATTACAACTCAGGTTGTTGAAGCAACATCAGAAGATACGCAGCATTTACTGACTTACACCATCACCGAAGGGCCTATTGATGCCAAAACGGTGTCTATGCAAGGCCGAATTGTTTTTCCATCGCAGGAAGTTCAAAGTTTTACTCTGGCGGAAATGGCCAGTGAGAAGCGAGACTTAGTGATAGCGAATGCCGGTGTGGGCACCTATCGTGTGACACAAACTGTGTTTGGTAAAACCAAATCGGGGCGTGAATTTGTGATTTCTTTACCTGAGGTGACATTTGCAGCGGTCGGGCCTAAAGAAGAAGTGCCACCCGTGGCTGATGCAGCTTTACCCACTACTGAGGGACAAGCCGAACCCTCCAACACTGAACAAGGCTCCCAGAACCAAACCACAAATGCCACTACAGCAAGCAGTACCAGTGCCGATGCGCAAGTAACAGCTGTTGATCCTGAGCCGGAACCACAGCCATTTCCGTTGGGCTGGGTCATTTTTGGCAATTTGATGATTTTAGTGGTTGGCGGTGGCGCAATTTTCTTTGCGATGAATCCAAGTGCAAAACAAATGGTTGCGATGCTCGTTGCGAAGTTAAATCCCAAGTTATTGTTAAAACGTAAACAAGAAGAAGTGATTTTACCAGAGCAAGCGAACGAACCTGCAAGTGCCTCGTCTGTAGGCAGTGGTGCGGCTAAAAAACCAGCAAATGCGAAGTCAGGTGATGATATTTTAGACCTTTCGTTACCAGATGATTAAGGTTTAGCCAAATCGCCGAAAAAAGTGGTTGACGGCCTAACTGCGGATCCGTATCATTCGCTCCGCAATGCAGCATACCCAATTGAAATGCT
>CAZIPG010000107.1:2605-9824 GCA_964540955.1 uncultured Rheinheimera sp. | reverse complement strand
CGCCCAAAACTGCTTATGGTTTTGCTGCAACAACATATCACCACGCCAATGATGTCGCTCTTGCAAACTGATCATGATGTCATCAGCCACAAATCGCATCTCTTGCGCAAACAGCATGCTGAGTGACTTGCCGAGCACCGCGTTGGGCTCGCTGCTGATCATTTCCAATAAGAAGGGATTGACGTATTCGATGCGAAGCTGCGAATCAGTCAATACAATACCAGAGCTGGAGAAAGCGACGGCTTTCGAGAGTTTCCGTGTGGCACGTTCGGCTTCTTCTTTTTCCTGAATCCGGGTATTTAAACCAGCAATCAATTCATGGATCTCTTCCGACATCCGAGTAAATGCGCGGTTTAATAAACCAATTTCATCCGAACGTTCATCAAGTTCAATAGAGGCTTGCTCACCATTGGAGAGACGCTGCACGGCAATCGCCAAACTGGTTAAACGCTTCAGCACAAACTTGTAGATAAAGAATTGCAGCGCAAGCGCCACAATAAGCGCAACGAGTAAAAACAACAACACGACGCGATTACGATAATCCTGCAAACTCTTAATGACATCAGCCTTACTGTGATACAGCAATACATACCATTCAAGTCGATCGACTTTGGCTGCGGAGGCGACAAAACTTTCTAGCTGCAAGTGTTGTTTTTGCAGCTCCTGAGGGTTGGCCACGATATATTTAACGTATTCACCGATTTCAGGTTCTGTAGCCTCAATCCCTGCAGCTTCATTGAGCCGATGCGTATTGCCTGCATCATTTTGCAGAGCATTACTGGCATCCAACAAAATATTGCCACTATTGTCAAACAACACAGCTTGGCGTCCTGGCTCCCACTGCGAAAGTTGTCTTAGATTAGTAAATACATCATCCAATACTAAATCTGTGCCTGTCAGACCGATAAATTCATCATCAACATAGACAGGGATGACCAGACTGGTCATCCATTTTTGCCAAATTTTATCGAAATAGATGGGAGTCCAACGGGGTAACCGGGCTTGATTCTGCTCAGGTGTGGCAATGCTGTAGAACACATCTTTGCGAAAATCGTGATCTGCCGGCACTTCTAACGCCCAATCTGCCGGCGAAATTCTGATAAAACCGTCTTTGGAGATAAAATAGAAATTGAAAAAGTCTTCCAGCAGGATTGGGGCAAGTTGCTGCCAAAGCACTGCGGTTTGGTCAAAATACCCATGGGGCTTGGCCATAAACTTTTGATGATTTTGAAACGCAGCAGATAGGTCATCTTTACTACGAATACTACCATCGGCAAACTTTTTAAATTCACCTGTGTTGTTTTGTTTCTGCTGTTTTAAAAATCGAGTGACGACTTGATTGGCACTAATCGCCTTTTTTTCTTTTTGCCAGAATTCGCTATCTAATTGGCGCGCATAGCGACTGGTGGTTTGAATGAGTTCAGAACGTTCTTGATTAATCAGCACATCTTGCTGAAGCGCAAGCATAGCAAAAGCGATGATGGTGCTTGCCAACACGGTCAGCAAAAACACCAACGCAGAAAATTTGATACTTAGGGAGTGAAGCCCGGTTGATTTATTCAATGATTCCTTCACTAGACTCGCCTGGTGATTAATAATCCAACGACAACATTGTTCATACACTTGGCAACTGACTGACATTGTGGCAGCCTGTTACCATCGCGCTGAAAACCCTTAACATTATTGCATGCAATCCTAAAAAATGAGAATTAAACCATGAAAAAACTCTTAATCAGCAGTATTTTAGTTTCGATTGTTACTGTTCCAGCATTAGCGGCCTCTGCATTCAGTGATGGCAAAGACGCAGTGGAATATCGACAACAAGCATTTCAACTGATCCGTCATAATACTGGCGATATTGGTGACATGATGCAAGGAAAAGTCGCCTTTGATCAGGCAAGATTACAACGTAGAGCTGATGCATTGGTAAGTTTAACGACTTTACCTTGGGAAGCTTTTGAAGTGGCTGGGGCGAACAAAGCCTCTGGCGATGCCAAGGCAGAAATTTGGACTGATGCCGCGGACTTCAAAGCGAAGGCTGAAAAATTCCAAGCCGCAGCACTAGCCCTGCAAACCGCAGCTAAAACCCAAGACCAAGCAAAAATCAAAGCGGCATTCATGGATTTTCGTGGCAACTGTAAAGCTTGCCATGACAAGTACAAAGCCGACTAACCACTCAGTTTGCAACAGCCACTTCAAATCAGAGCTGGCCTACCAGCTCTGATTATGACTCGAAGCATCCTGCACCACGGGAATCGGGTGTATCTTCAAGATGTTTCTTTGGTGAATTCCCAATTTAGCTGCATGACAACTTCACAGAACAACAAATTAACTGGATGGCAAATCAAGCCAACCTAGCGTGATGGCATCTGCCTTGACCATCGATAGCAACACATCTCCCTGCCAAAGCAAACACAGCACGAATAACACCACACCCAATAGCACCATCATCAAGCCCGATTTCATTTGGAGCGTCAGTTCAATTGGAAGCTGCTTTTTCCCAGTCAACATTGCAGTAATAATTTTATCCCCGCGCAGTTGGTGCCAAATCGCCGCCAACGCGTGCACAACCGCAAGTCCGACAATGATATCAAACCACCAATGATGGAAACTATCGGCAAAGTCCGCCAAGTCACTGGACACCACGCTATACAATGGGCCTTCTGCTGATAAATCGTCTGTTGCCATCAAACCACTGAATCCTTGCAATAACACAGCGACCAACAGTGCAACAATCATCAGTGCAGACAATGGGTTATGCCCAACTGTCGCTTGAGGTTGTTGTAAAAAACGCAGTAAAGTGGTTGGTGTTGGCATGAAATGTTTGAACTTGGCCGTTTCGCTGCCTAAAAAACCCCAGATGATGCGCGCGCCAAGCAAGGACAGCAACATATAGGCTTGCAGCATATGTAAACCAAATAATTCTTGTTCAGCAGTCCACCAAAGCCCAACAATCAGCAACAATTGGCTCCAATGAAAAAACCTGACACCGCCGTCCCAAATTTTCCGTAAATACATCTACTTTACTCCCAATCATGGTGCTAACCTGTTCATTCTATGCGAAAAAAAGGATAAGAATAAAATGAAATGGTTGAAAGGCACACTTTATACATTAATCGTGCTGTTGTTATTAGCAACTGCAGGAATTTATTCACTTTTACATTTTAGCTTACCGACTTATGACGGTAGTTTAAGCACACCAGTACAACAAAAAGTACAATTAACTCGGGATGCCCAAGGTTATTTGAGTATCCGAGCGCAATCCCGTGAAGATGCCGCTTTCGCCCTAGGTTTTGCCCACGCACAAGACCGTTTTTTCCAAATGGATTTGTATCGACGCAACGCGGCCGGTGAATTATCAGAATTATTTGGCTTACGTGCGCTTGATGTGGATAAAGAGCGCCGCTTGCATCGTTTTCGCGATCGGGCTGAAACAGCTTTTGCCGCTTTACCCAAAGCTCATCAACAACTTTTGACGCGATATCGAGAAGGGGTGAATGCTGGCCTCTCCCAATTGGCACTGCCGCCTTTTGAATACTTAGTGCTGATGCAAAAACCGCGTTTGTGGCAGGAAGCTGATTCCCTGCTCGTGACTTACTCGATGTATTTGGATCTACAGCCTTCAGACGGCAAAGATGATTTAGCGCAGGCAGCATTAAAAAAAATAGTGCCGGCCGATTGGTACGAATTTTTAAATCAACATTCTAGTGACTGGCAAGCCCCGATCGATGGCTCGATACTGCAAGCAGTGCCAATGCCGACCACGCCGTATCCTCGCGAATTAACCAACCAAAAAGTCGCGTGTCAACAATGTTTGATGCGAGATGGCCGTGACATTGGTTCGAATAACTTTGCGGTCGCAGGGGCAATTACGCAACATGGCTCTGCAATTTTGGCTGATGATATGCACTTAGGGATCCGAGTCCCGGGGACTTGGTATAAAGCGCAGTTAATTTGGGGTGAAGCTGAAGCTCAACATAGCGTGGCGGGAGTGTCCTTACCTGGCGCGCCAGCGATTGTCGCAGGCAGTAACGGACATATTGCATGGGGCTATACCAACAGCACCGCAGATTGGTCGGATGTCGTTGCTTTAAAAGTGGATGACAAAGGCCTTACATACCAAACGGAAACTGGCCCTACCGAATTTAGCTACAACAATGAGGTTATTAAAGTGAAAGGCGAAGCCGATGTCATTTTATTGATCAAAGAAACTCAGTTTGGCCCAGTGTTGCCAGCACCATTTGAAAAATTTGCATTGCGTTGGGTGGCGCATGATGTCGAAGGCATGAATTTAAATTTGGTCGGTTTTGAAACAGCAAAAACGGTGCAAGATGCGGTAAAGATTGCGCCAACCCTTGGCATTCCTACGCAAAACTTATTAGTGGCAGATAGCCAAGGTCAAATTGCTTGGACTTTGGCTGGCGCTTTACCCAACCGCCAGCTTGGTGATCTCAACACTCCTCAGGATTGGAGTACTGGCGATAATCGCTGGCAGGGATATTTAAGTGGTGATCAATATCCAAAAGTTGTTGCCCCCAAAGACCATCGGTTGTGGACTGCAAATTCAAGAGTTGTTGGCGGTGAAGCGTTAAAATTAATTGGTGATGGCGGTTATGACTTAGGCGCTCGCGCTTTACAAATCAAGGATGGTTTAACCGCGAAAGCGCAGCACGACGAGCAATCCTTGCACGACATTCAGCTGGATCATCGGGCACTGTTTCTCCAGCGTTGGCAACAACTGTTGCTTCAGGTCCTGACCGATGAATTTGTGCAAAAACACCAACTGGCGACTTATAAAAAATTAGTCGCAACAGACAGTCAAGCGGCAACCCCCGAAGCTGTCGGTTATGTGCTCGTACGCTCGTTTCGTGATCAAGCGTTAAAACAACTATTTGCCCCACTCAGTGCACTGTTAGAGCAACAAGAGCTTTCGATGAGTGATTTAAAATTTGTCCCTGAGAATCCAGGCTGGGCCATGCTGCAAGCTCGGCGTCCAGATACTCTGCCTGAAGGATTTGTCAGTTTTGATCAATTCCTACAACAAGCGGTGCTGGAAAGTATTAAAAAGTTAGAAACTGATACTCAAGGCCCTGCGACCGAAGCGCGTTGGGGTAAGCTCAACACGGCGGCGATTGCCCATCCCTTAGCCAGTGCCTTGCCAGGTTCTGCCAAATGGTTAAACATGCCTGCCGATGAGCTGAAAGGCGATCGACACATGCCACGCGTACAACATAAAGTGCACGGGCAAAGTGAACGCATGGTTGTAGCACCTGGCCATGAAGCCCAAGGTATTCTGGTGATCCCAGCGGGGCAATCAGGGCATCCGTTATCGCCGTTTTATCGGGCTGATCATCAATTTTGGCTGAATGAGACGGCACTTAGCTTTTTACCTGGTGCAGAAAAATATCGCCTAGAATTACAACCACAAGGTTGACTTTAGCCATCCAGACTGATATTTGTAGAGACATGAAAACGAATATGACTTGTGCCCGCTTCTTTTTTAGTTTTACCACCCAACTTGGGAGGTAACTGGCTGCGCGCGCAAAACACCAGTCAAAACCTCCCCAAGCGGGAGGTTTTTTTTTAGTTGGAGTATAAACATGACAACGGCATTGCCAATCGAGCTTGATCAAATCCGTCAGGAAATTAGCAGCACGGATCAACAACTATTGGGCTTACTTTCGAAAAGAAGAGCGCTTGCCTTGGCTGTGGCAACCGCCAAATTAGCCCAGAACAAGCCAATTCGCGATCAAAAGCGCGAGGAAGAGTTATTGCTGTCGCTGATCGAAAAAGGACAAGCTCTCGGCTTAGATGCCCATTATGTGACTCGCCTTTATCATGTGATCATCGAAGATTCGGTGCTGCAACAACAAGCCAAAGTGCAGGGGCAACTGAACGGAGAGAATGGCCCAATTTGCCGAGTTGCGTTTTTAGGTCGCCAAGGTTCCTATAGTTACTGGGCAACGCAAAAGTATTTCACCCGCCGAGCCGAAAAACTGATTGAAATTGGCTGCGATAGCTTTAATGAAATCGTGCAAGCCGTTGAAACAGGCCATGCCGATTATGCGGTCTTACCGATTGAAAATACCTCAAGCGGCAGTATCAATGAAGTGTTTGATTTGCTGCAACATACTAGGCTATCGATTGTCGGTGAGTTAACACATCCGATTAAACATTGTTTGCTCGGTTTACCGGGGACGCAATTGAGTAACATCAAACAAATTTGCGCCCATCCGCAAGTGATTGCCCAGTGCAGCCAGTATTTGCAAACCTTACAAAATGTCAAAATTGAGTATTGTGATGCCTCTAGCGATGCCTTTAATCGTGTGCGCGCCGCCCAAGATCTGGATATCGTAGCGATTGGCGGCGAGGAAGGCGGCCAACTTTATGGCTTGCAAGTGCTGGCGCGTGATCTCGCCAATCAAAAGGACAATGTCAGTCGGTTTATTGTGGTGGCACGCAAACCGATTAATGTCGCGAAAGCTATCCCGGCAAAAACCACTTTTATCATGTACACCGGGCAACAACCGGGTGCATTAGTCGATGCGCTCCTGGTCCTGAAACAACATGGTATTAGTATGGGTAAACTTGAATCACGGCCAATTCCGGGTAACCCTTGGGAAGAGATGTTCTACGTCGATGTCCTGGCAAACCTTGATGATTATGCGATGAAACGGGCCCTCGATGAATTAAATCGCATCACTCGATTTGTCAAAGTCCTCGGCTGTTATCCCAGTGAAGATGTCAGCCCGACACTGGTGCAAACCTCTTGATACAACAAAGCCCGGTGATGATGAGCGGCCATCACCGGGCTTGTCAGAATTTATGGGTGTCCATTCCACTACAATATTACAAATCAACGACTTGACCAGGCTCAGCAATACTGCAGCGAATGCCATGCTCAACAAGTTTTGCCTGCATGGCATTCAAGCCATTGGCCTCGCCGTGCACTAAGTAAAAATGCGGCTGCCCGCCGATATGCTTTGCCCACGCCACAAGTTGTGACTGTCCCGCATGTGCGGAAAAACCACCGATGGTGTGGATCCCCGCTTTCACCACTAACGGCTGACCTAATACTTTGATCCGCTTTTCGCCATCGATTAAACGTCGACCTAAAGTGCCTTTGGCTTGGAAACCAACAAAGATCAACCGATTGGCATTCTTCCATAAGTTATGTTTCAAATGGTGCAAAATGCGCCCACCATTACACATACCAGAA
>CAZIPG010000107.1:0-2595 GCA_964540955.1 uncultured Rheinheimera sp. | reverse complement strand
CTTGGGTGATGCGATTAAGTGCCATCGATTCTTCGACATCTTTGCATAGATGCAAAATAGGCAAGAAACTCTGCAAATCATGTGCGCCATAGCGCGCAAACACTTGCGTATCTTTTTGGTCAAACTCATGGATCATTTGGTTATAAATGTTGGTAATTTCTATCGCCATCGGGCTGTCTAACACCACCATCTTTTGTTTCAAACGGCCTTGGTGATATAAAACGCCGAGGTAATAGAGGATTTCTTGTGAACGCCCCAAAGCAAAGGCTGGAATAAAGACATTGCCGCCCGCCTGATAAGCTTGTTCCAGAGCGTCCGCAAATTCTTCCAAAGTATTTGCTAAAGGTTGATGGTCACGATCGCCATAAGTACTCTCCATCAACACCACATCTGCCTGAGGTACCAAACTCGGATCGTGCATCAGTACAGTTGCAGGGTTGCCTAAATCTCCCGAAAACACCACATGACGCATTGCTTGGCCATTCTTCAGCCATAACTGCACGATGGCAGAACCTAGAATATGACCAGCATCATTGAGTTCTACCGAAAGTCCGGGCATTAAATCATAAGCGCGATTGTATTTGAGAGGTTTCAAGTAATCGCAAACGCGCATGCAATCACGCAAACTCATCACTGGCCATAACTCGGCTTTACCGAGCCTTTGACGTTGGCGATTCTGCCATTCTAAATCTTTTAAATAGAGCTGCACGGCATCCTTGAGCAGCACGGGTAACAGCTTTGCGGTGCCTTCACTACAAAAAATATCGCCAGTAAAACCTTGCGCCACCAATAAGGTTAACAGGCCGCTATGATCGATATGGGCATGAGACAAAATCACTGCATCAATATCACGAGGATGGAATTTAAACTTAAATTTTTGTAAGTCTGTGATTTGGTCGCCACCTTGCACCATCCCACAGTCGAGTAAGATCTTTTTCCCATTCCAGCTTAATAAATGGCACGAACCAGTCACTTGGCCCGCAGCCCCTAAAAAACTCAAGGTTGCTTGTAATGGCATTGCAGTTTCCTTCTGATATTTTTATTAAGCCTAACAGTCAGCAAAGCATAGCACTTTAGGCTAGATCAAGTTCTTGCGCTGTATTCCCTACAAACCACGGCGACTGGGCTGTGCACCGGAAAGCTGCTAGGCTATGGTCACAAACAGCATAACCGTCTAAGCCAACAGATTGAGAAGAATGATGCAGGAAGATAACAAGAATACCCTTTATGAACGTCATTTAGCTTCAGCCCGAGAAGCCCGAGCGCAAGCAGAACAGTTGCAGGGGCATCCGTCCTATCGCTTAGCCTTTAGTGATGATGATTTTTTGATGCAGGACGAACTGCGCCATGTTCGCTTGCAATTAGAATATTTAAAACCGCAACTGATCCTCGAGCAGCATAAAGTGAAAGCCACAGTAGTGGTCTTTGGCAGCGCCCGTTTTGCGTCGCCTGAGCAAGCGGCGATGCAACTCCATCAAGCGCAACAACAACTGGTCGTTGCAGGCGAGGACCCATTATTACGGCAAGAAGCTGAATCAGCAATTCGGATTGCGAAACGGCAGGTCAAGAATAGTCGTTATTATCAACAGGCACAGCGCTTTGCCGAGCTAGTGACTGAACACAGCTTACAACACCCGAAATCCTCTTTACTCATCATTTCCGGCGGAGGGCCTGGAGTGATGGAAGCCGCAAATCGCGGGGCTCAGCAGGCTGGCGGCAAAAGTATTGGTTTGAATATTGTGCTCCCCCATGAGCAAATGCCGAACCCCTATATCAGTCCAGAATTCTGTTTTCAATTTCACTACTTTGCCATCCGTAAAATGCATTTTTTACAAAGGGCTCGAGCATTAGTCGCCTTTCCGGGTGGTTTTGGTACGCTTGATGAATTATTCGAAACCCTCACCTTGTTACAAACAGGCAAAGCGAATCGTGTGCCTGTCGTCCTTTTTGACGAACAATTTTGGCGTCAACTCATCAATTTTGATTTGTTAGTCGAAGAAGGATTAATCCATCCGAAAGATTTAGAGTTAATTCAATTCGTCGATACTGCAGAGCAAGCCTGGCAACACATCTGCCAATGCTACGCGTTGTCATCTTCATCATAATGTCATTGAGTTTTCAATGATTCGTCATCAGCCACAACTACATTTGCAGCGGTTTTTCTGCAGGAGTCCGTTGTGGCAGTTTCCCTCGCTCTCAAACATCATTATCAACAACAATTACGTTTACGGCTAACGCTGGCGCATATCCCTTTTGAACGACGAGGTGATGCCCTCGCCACAGCAAAAGCAACGTTGGAATTTAGCCCCACCGAGTTGATCTTACATAAACCCGGCAAAGCGAGTCGTTATCTGCCTTATGAAAAATTACGCTTGGCACAACTGCTGTTGCATGTGTAACCATTAGCGCTGTTTTTATTGAACCACGCGAGAATAGCTATTTGTCTTGAGCTTTGCTTTGCGGCTGAGTGTCACTATGACAACGACAAAGCGATACTTCATCAAAGATGACAATAAGCTCTGCACTTATAAACGCTGACCATAAAAAAGGCAGCCTTGCGGCTGCCAAAAGTCGATTCACCCGACCACGTAAAAC
>CAZIPG010000106.1:0-10170 GCA_964540955.1 uncultured Rheinheimera sp. | reverse complement strand
CTCAATGAAATAGTTAACCCTGAATATGTTTACGAATTAGAAAATCCTAATCTAATAATGTCGTTTACTCGGCAATTCAGCGCTTCGATCAGTTTTTTAGCTAACAAACGACCAACAGGTATTTATCAGAGATAAATACCTGTTGAATGCCAACTTGTATGGATTGAGGAACGGCTTGATTAGCCTTGTTCGAAGGTACCGAAGCGAATTGCCTGGCCGGATTGCACCATAATTTGCCCTTTGGCGATGACTGTATCCAACTGCAGATCTGCTTTTCGGATTAACAACAGATCGGCATCAGCATTCTGGCGGATTTGACCTTTGGCACTCAACCCCAAAATAGTCGCAGGTGCCTGGGTGACCGCGGTTAATGCCTTGGTCAGTGGCACTTTATGTTTGAGCACTGCATCACGAAAACTCTGATACAAACTTTTGACCTGACCGACTTGTAAGCCTTGCAATTCTCCATCCTCGTTGAAAATTGGCAAACTCGCGTTACCATCCGAACTCAGGGTCAGTTGCATCGGTGAGATCCCAAGCGCCAGTGCTTCCGCTAAAGCCGCTGCAGCCTCAACCTCACCATGACGCAAATCATAATCGGTTGTGCTGGTGGTGAAATCAATCACCCCGCCCTTTTTGGCAAATTCAATGCCGGCCTCAAATACCCGCCGATTCCGATTCATATGGGTTGGATAAAATTGTTTGACCCGAAGTTCGGTGCCTGTGACCGCTTGGTAGAGTGGCTGTAATATCCGCTCTCCGGCGCCAACGTGAACACTAACAATGCCGCCTTTCCCCGCTAACATCCCACCCACTCGAGCCGCGGCAGCAACCTTCCGCAGCTCCTCGGTAGTTGGTTGAGATGAGCGATGATCACTAATGGCAATTTCGCCAACCCCGATGATTTTATCAATCAAAATCAAATCATCAGTGATACTGCCCGTTAAGGTACGACAAGGAATTTCGTAGGAGCCAGTGTGACAGTATGTGCTGATCCCTTCGGTTTCTAGCGCATGAGCTTTGGCCAATAAATTCGTTAATGTGCGTGTTGTGGCATCGGTACCCAGCACACCAATCGCAGTGGTCACTCCCGCCAAAGTGGCATCTGTGAGTTGCATCTCCGGCGTTCTAGTGGCAAAGCCACCTTCCCCGCCGCCGCCAATAAAATGGACGAGCGAATCGACAAAACCTGGCGTCAGATAAAAATCAGTGCAATCAATTTCAGTGACTGGTAGCAAACTGTTGGCAAAGTTAAACTCTTGCCCCATCGCAATAATTTTGCCGCCAGCAAGCACCACTTGTTGCTTTCCTAAAGATTCGGGGGCAAAAACTTCAGCATTTTTTAATAGAATGAAAGAACTCACAGCAATCTCCTTTTACTGATAATCAATGGCGACTGCCAACAACATAAAGACACTGGCCAGCGCAAAAAGATAAAGCTGCAAACGCCAAACAAAGCGCAACCAAACGGCCCAATCTAAACGGACAGCCCCCAAACAACCAATCAATGCTGCGGATGTCGGGATGATACAGTTGGTGAGGCCATCCCCTAATTGGAAAGCCAGTACGGCAGTTTGGCGAGATAAACCGATCAAATCCGATAATGGGGCAATCAGCGGCATGGTTAATGCGGCTTGACCTGAGCCAGAAGAGACAAAGAAGTTAATAATCGACTGCACGACTAGCATTAACCAAGCCGATAAATAGGTCGGTAAATCTTGCAACGATTGCGCTGAATAATAGAGTAAAGTGTTCAGCACTGAAGGATTTTCCGGATTATCGCCACCCAACAGCAATACAATTCCTTTGGCCATGCCGACAATTAAAGCCGCGGGTAAAAGATCGGCTGCACCTTGTTTAAAACCATCCGCGACATCGTTCACTGATAAACGTCGACCGATGACCGCTGCAATGCCAATCACAATCCCAATCGCAAAGAACTGGCTAGCAATCTCAGGAATATAATATTGCCGTGCAGTAACCCCCCAAATGATCCAAACCAGACCAGCAAAAAACAACCCTAAAATCACTGAATCTAAATGGCTGTAGCTGGGGTGTTGTTGCACATTTTGGGCAGCACGCACCCGCTGATCAGAATTAAAACTGAGTGAAGATTGTGGGTTTGCTTTGACTTTCGCTGCATAGCGCATGGTAAAAATCAGACCAAATACGGTAAAAACTAACCACATCACCATGCGGAGCTCTTGCCCTGAAAATAGCGGAACTTCGGCGATCCCTTGGGCGATTGCCACATTAAAGGGGTTCATCCAAGAGGTAGCAAAGCCAATTTGTGTCGCAACATAGGTCACTAACACTGTGGTAATTGCGTCGTAGCCCAGGGCTAGCATTAGCGGCAGCAACACGATACAAAATGCGATGGCTTCTTCGCCCATGCCAAAGACGGCACCACCCAGCGAGAACAAGGCAAATAAGATTGGAATAAACAAAAACTCCAGCTGACGTGTTTTGGCGATCAATGCCAAAATACCATTATGGATAGCCCCAGTTTTCATCAAAATGCCAAAAGCGCCGCCGGTAATCAGAATAAACATGACGACGCCGACTGCGGAGCCCCATTTATTACCAGAAACTAAGCCTTCAAAGGCATAGTTAAAAAAGCCAATTTCCCCGCCTTCGGCAAAAAGCGGCACGCCTTCGTTGGTCTGATCAGCAAATTGAAAACTCTCAGGATCTAACTTCCCTTTGACTTTAGTCGCCCCTTCGGCAACAGGCGCCGGCTCCAATAACTGGAAAGATCCGGCAGGAACAAGATGGGATGCTATAGCAGCAAGCACCATGATAAAAAATAAGATGACAAATGCATCGGGCATCGAGGTTTTGACCGGCGTCGAGTGCTGGTTTGACATAGTTAATTACCTTTAATCAGGCCATCGAACAATTTTCGATGAACGATTTAAGAATGAGTACGTTCCAAAAAAAACCGGAACATTTAAGGAATTTTTACCCCGCAGGCATGCAGGAAAATAAAAGGCAGATGTTAATGAAGTCTAGTGAAAACCAAGTTTGGATTTCGAAGGCAACAAGAAAACACCGGCACACAGAGTTACTGTGACCGAGCTCTACTCGTTAAACCACTCCGATAAGTAGTAAGACGAATAGTGATATGTACTTAAAAAAACTGCATTCTTTAGCATACCGCTACCTAGAAATAAATTTTTATTCGACTTCCATCACGGCAGCAAAGGGATAAACCGATTAAAACCGTTAACGAATATTTTTAGAATTACTGAGTTCAGCAGCAGAAGTCAAGCAAAAGAACATTGAAAATTTTCATCTCCCTTGCGGACTCACCCAGTAACGGCAGTATTGCGACTGGTGCATCCCCACTGCCAATAGTAAATCCATCGAGGGGAACAGAAAGACATTCGGACTCAACAGGGTTGCACACGAAGCAAAAAAATGCGGAATACACTCAGACCCTACTTCGAAAATATCAAACATGACCTTTGTCAGCGAACAATCAATATTTGAAAAATGAATTCTCAGCTTTTCAATATCTTACGATAAGTTTAAAAAAAACGCTTGACACTAAATCTGAAATCAGTAAGTTTGAACTCAAGCCCGAACCGGGAAATTGTATCAACCCATGCCTTGCTGCCAATAGCAAGCATCAATCATAAGGAGAAGAGTCATGCAAAAATGTGCAGTCAATCTTGGCTCGTATTACTACTCTCCTTACTACTTATCCGAGTGGTTTAATAATTAGCCACCCCTCTGTTTTTGCAGAGGGACTCGATAACAATCCATCTTAACAAAATTAGGTCTGTGCACTCCCTACAGTCTATAGTTTTTGTTTAGTTCATTGAGCGTGTCACTCAGTTCTGCTATCGCAGCCTCTCTGCCTTATTTATTTTTTAAATATTTACAACCAGATTGCCTCAAGGCAGCAATTTTTTTAGAAAATTTTCCAGAGGAATGCATATGAACTTAGCAACAGTCCCAGCCCGTGCTGGCAAAAACTTATTTATCCCAACCGCGATTGCATCAGCCTTGCTGCTGGCATTCAACGTGCAAGCACAACAAACTACATCCACTGAAAATCCAGCTGATGCAGAAAAAGTCGAAAAAATTGAAGTCACCGGCTCTCGCCTGAAAGGCGTTGATATGGAAGGGGCAAATCCACTGGAAGTTTTTACTGCCGATGATTTGATGGATAAAGGCTATGACAGCGTTGCGAGTTTCCTTCGCGATTTACCGCAGGCAGCCAGTGCTGGTACATTTACGGAAAACGGTAACGTCGCAGGTTCAGATGGCACGCCACCAGGTGCTGCTGGCGTTAGTTTACGCGGTTTAGGCTCAAGCTCTACCTTGGTATTAGTCAACGGCCGCCGTGTTGCCGTGGATTCTTTTTCTAACGGTTTTGATTCATTTGTCAACGTCAACGCCATTCCGATGAGCGCCATTGAACGCATTGAAGTTCTCACCGACGGTGCGGCTTCTGTTTACGGTTCAGATGCCATTGCCGGTGTTATCAACTTCATCATGAAGAAAAACTACGAAGGTCATGAAGTTAGTGTCATGACTGGCGATGATTTCGCATCAAGTGATTATAAACGCAACAACTTTACCTACACGGGTGGTTTTGCAACAGAAAATTCCAATACCACAGTGGTTTTGGATTATTTCAAACGCGATGAATTAATGAATAAGGATCGTCCAATTAATGTGACTTTCTATTCATCGACTCGGGTCACCATTGATGGTCGTGATTATGCCGAGCCTTGGTGCGGCACGAATACAAGTAATAGTGGAACTCGCTGCCGTTATGATTATGTTAATGAGCGGGCAATTCAACCTGACACTAAAAATATCGGCGCGACCGTCAATCATGTCTACCGTTTAGGCGGTGAACAAGAATTATTTGTTGAAGCCATGTATCAAAACAATACAGGCCACTCTTATGATTCTGCTGGCGCTTTTGATTTCAGACTGCCAGGCAACTCTGCAACTGTCCCCCAATGGGCTCGCACTATCGATAGCCAAAATGGCTCTGTAGGGACCATCCGTGTGCGCTCTCGTTTCCCAGAGCAACGCATGCAAGAATATGACAGCAACAGCTATCGTTTATTAGCGGGTCTGCGCGGTGAAACAACTTTCTTCGGTAGTTCAGAAACTTGGAGTTATGAAACTGCAGCAACCGTTGGTAAATCAGATAATGAAGTATTGCATGTTAGTGGCTATTACAATGTTGACCGCTTAGCAACAGCTGTTGCCAACGGCCAATTTAATCCGTTTAATTTAGGTCGTGATACAGATCCTTCAGTCATCGCTGGTCTGCGTGAATTAGCACCGCGCGTGGGTGAATCAAAAGTTAGCTCATGGGATTTCAACTTCAGTGGTAATTTAGGTGAACTGCCAGCCGGCCCAATCAGTGCAGTATTTGGTGGTGAATGGCGCAGTGAAGATATTTTCGATACGCCTGCTTTAGTTGCCCAGCAAGGGCTGGTTACCACGCTAGGTGCCAGCGATGCGGCTGCTGATCGTACTCAATATGCAGGGTACGCTGAATTTAACTTGCCAATTACCGAACAGTTAGATGCAATCACCGCTTTACGTTATGACCACTACAGTGATTTCGGTGGCGACGCCAACCCGAAATTATCCTTACGCTACCGTTTAACTGACGATTTAATTTTACGCGCCAGTTGGAGTACCGGCTTTAGAGCACCTTCGCTTTCTGAATTGGGGGCAGGAACCTCTTTAGGCTCTAACTATATCGATTGTGGCACTGGCAAACCATACAACGCGCTATGCGGCAGTTTTGGCGCGCAAGCGGGTGAACTGGAGTTTGACCAAGAAACGCTCGGTAACAAAGGCTTAGATGCGGAAAGTTCAGAAGCGTTAAACACTGGCGTGTCATGGAACTTGACCGATGACTTGAACGTTACTATCGATTACTGGCGTTATGAACACACGGATATTGTCGATGTTGATGCCAACACCACATTAAAAGCCTGTATTGCTGGAACTGCCCCAACAGTCACTGATGCCGCAGCACTGAACGGTGCCTTTGGTTGTGTCAAAGACAGTGGTGGTGATTTAACCTTCTTACGCACCGGTTTCTTTAACGTCGGGGCGCAAGAAACTGATGGCATTGATGCCAAAGTTAAATACGGCATGGATACTGACTTCGGCCGTTTGAAGTTTACCTTAGCAGGCACCAAAACCCTCAGTTACGAACGTCAGCTGACTGCTGATGATCCAGCTGAAGATTTACTTGGCAAGTTAAGTGGCGCCAACGAAATTGCACGCCCTGAGTTTGTCGGTGATGCCAGCGTCGACTGGAGTTATGAGGACTGGAACGCTAGCCTCAGCACGCACTACATCAGCTCACTGGGTGATGGTGACTTCAAATTCGACAATGAAACTGTCGATGCCTGGCAAACCGTTAACGCCAGCATTGGTTACAACATTACTGATAACCAAGATGTGCAATTCGCGGTGCGTAATTTGACCGATAAAGAACCGCCATATGCGTCGTCACCAACCAATGGCTACGCAAGTTCAGTGCACGATTGGTACGGTCGGACTTGGACACTGCGTTACAACGTAAAATTCTAAAAAAGAAGCAAAAAGCAGAAAGAAGCAACCTGGAGACTGGAAGGGTCACAATCATGTGCCCATCCTTGTGGAGAACGCGCAAGCGTTCTCCTTTTTTATAGGCTGCAACTTGAGAAAGTCACTCAGCGCTATTTTTCAATCACTACATCATAGGCGAGTAACGCAGGGATCCGTTTCTGAAGTTGAGTTTCAATTTGATCAAGCTCCTTGAGCCGCTCACAAAATAACACCGATTTCTCTTCGAGTTCCTCTGCTTTACTGTCTAATCCCATATTGATTTTCGCGACCAATTGCTCCACTGATTGCCAATTTTGCCGCTCGGGTCTTTCAAAATCATCATCGGTTTGTTGCAGGGCATCGCGTAACGCTTCCCACACCGCACCCACAGTATTTTTAGCAAGCTCAGTCAAATTATGCTTGAGCTCACCGTGCAGAAATGTATCCATTTCTTTTAAACTTTGCGGCGCTAAATAAAAATGCTCACCGCTTCTGACAAACCGCGACATAATTTGATACGTCGCTTCTCGTACTAACGCTTGCCACTCTTCTTGCTGCGATTGATTCCCCACCCCGAGTAACATATTTTCAATTGCGGATAAGCCCATCTCTACTGAATCTACAGCAATACCAACCACTTCTGGCACGAGCTTACGCATCCCTTGGCTGTATTGCGCCAACACTTCAACGTCTTCAGCTGTTAATGTCTGCAATTCCCCGAGGATAAATAACTGTCGGTCTTTATTGATTTGATACTGGGTGCGGTCTTTGGTTAATACTCTAATTTGTTCTGGGGAAATTAAAATCCCTTGCGAAAATGCCATTTGGCACTCACTCGCGTTGGTCAGGTTTATAGGAAGCAAAATGAGTAAAGCGGCGAACGCACTTCGCTTGAATAGTGGAAACACGGAAGTTATCCCCATCATTTCTAGATTTGAGTAGCTTAACGGATTTCCAAGATGAAGGCACGACGCTATGCCGCAACGTGCTTGCAATTAAACCGATTTTAAGTAGGCTGAAGTTTTTTTACAGCTAAACCAAAGGGTCTAATTTAATTTTCCCATCGACATAACCAATTTTACTTGCACCATATTCACGTCTAATTGGCAAAGTCTCAGTACCAATTTTGATTTCAACACCTGCAAACAACTGTTGCTTGACCATCACAGTGCATTCAGCGAGTTTAGCTTGGCGCTCGATTTCAAGCTCCTTTACATCAGCAATCATAGCAACAGCAATCGCTTTTTGCGTTTCAAAATCTTCCACAAACATTTGGATTTGTTGTTGCATGGCTGGCGTCTGATCTTGCTCTTTCATTTGCTCGATCATTAGGCGAATTTCTTCCATTTCGCGTTTAATTGCTTGAATACTATCGCGAAGGGCTTGCTGTTTTTCGATGATGGGTAAAACCAACCGATTCATATCGACTAGCAATAAGCTTTCTGAGGGGGAACCAAGAGTACCAGCCTTCAAGCTAGTCTCTAGTAAAAAATCACCACCGATAATTTTTCCACTTAATTTTTCAGGCTGACCTGCGATGACGCTCTTTGCAATCACCGAACAATGGTTTAACTGCTTAGTCACTTGCAGTTCGCCACCGCATTCAATTTGGGCATATTGCGCAAGCGCACACTTTATATCACCTTTTGCTCTGACAACTGTACTAAACGTTTTGCCTTCAGCTGCATGCCCCATCTGATGACCTATGACCGATCCACCGATATTAATATCCCCACCGGATTCAATCAAAGAACCATCGACTAACCCTTTAATAAAAATGTTACCGCCAGCAACAATCTTCATACTCTCAGTGACATCGCCATTCACAATCACTGAGCCTTTGAAAATGATGTGGCCTGTCGACAAGTCAACTTTTTTAAGCGCATAGACCTCGTCAACTGTGGCTCCAGCATCGAGCAATCTTGGCATCCCATCTTTGAGAGCAATCAGCAGATCAGGATCTTGGGGACTGATTTCGGTACCCTCACCCACTACCCATTCAATATTTTGACCGGGCTGCGCTGGCGTGACTTCTCCGACAACAGAAACACCATCCACCCCATTGGTTGGCGGAAGCCTACGTACAATCGCTTCGCCAAAATGCACAGAAGGAATAACACCAAAATCTCTTAAATCGACACGTTCTTCATCCCTCGCCATCGGCCGATTCGCTCTGGCATTCATCCCTTCAACTAAAGGTTCAAAGCGGGCGTTTTCACCAGGTTTCATTGGGCGACCTATTGCGATTACCGCCTTATGGACGACTCCTGGTTCAGCTCGACTTGATTGGGACACTAACTGGATAATATTATCTTTTTGGAAGCCAAAACTAACGCCTTGCTCTTGCGCAATTTTAACAACATCGTTTGCAGAAATAGGTTTGCCACCCCATGCCGCGGTAATTTCTGCAACAGCACTCATTTGATCAGCAGCAACGACGATCTTAAGTTCAGCATCTCGTTTGACCGCGATTCGGCGAGAAATTTGGGTGCCTGCACTGACTTTGTTGAGGCGAATATCAGATTGCAGCACTTCATAATCGGCAATGAAGTTACTCACTTGATCCATCAACAACTGACAACGTCCATAACCGGCTTCATTCATCGCATCGCGAATTTTTTGCACAGTCAATGGAAGTTCAGTGACATTCACCTGAACTTCGATTACATCATCATGTCGAACGAATTGAATTGGCATCTTTTTTTACAACAACTTATGTTCATAAAACAAAGACCCAGCAAGTTTTCACTTGTCTTACAGAGTCAAGGTGAATTGACTGTTAGTCTAAAAATTAAATATAGTTTTCTTGATGGACCCGAATGAATAAATCGGTTCCGACTTTACTGTAGTCAATTTTATATTCTTTATTGTTTAGCGCTTGTACGAATAGCAAGGTTTTAGTTTCACCAAACACATCCGAACTGCCAATATCAACTAGGTCTAAATAACGTTCTTTGGCTTCAACACGGTTGGTTGGAACTTCTTCTGTAAAAATTTTTACCCCAGTTCTCGAAACAACTACAACTGGATCATTGTCATTATTAACAATCACTAAATCTAATTTTTTCTGCTTATGGATAATGGTATTACGACCACTTACCAAAAACGGTCTTTCATATGTACTCATCTTTACCACCAGTCGTTGGTCTGACATTTCCGCATTATGATACAGCCAAATGGGAGTGTCTACCCACAGTTATTATTCAAACGTTGTAATCGTTGTTGATTGATTATTCTACAAAATTCCTCTGCAGTGTAATCAAGAACTTCTGCAGGAACGACAAGGTCAACCTCCAAAAGCTCTCGCAGATGATTCATTCGTTGCGCAAACAATCCGAGCACGCCTCGATAAGTATATCCTTGTTTAGTAAATTCTGAACAATGCGCTAAAAACGTCGAAGGACATTGCCCATTTTGGCAACCATTCTTTAAAGCCGCCAGAAACAGAGGTCTTTGCTCCATGTATAACTTAAGGGCTAGTCTTACTGGAATCGTTGCCAAAAAATCAGTATAGCTGGAAAGACGAAATCCAACAAAACTTAGACTAACTCCATCAATTTCAGGAACTTTTGCATACTGTAAATCCTGCCA
>CAZIPG010000105.1:4767-10213 GCA_964540955.1 uncultured Rheinheimera sp. | reverse complement strand
TGGTTTTAGATAGTTTTGGTATCGGCAGTGCCCCTGATGCCGACAAATTTGGTGATGCTGGCGCAAATACTTTCGCGAGCATTGCGCGAGCATTTGCCAATGCCAAAGGTCGGCAGTTACATCTGCCAAATTTGGCAGCCTTAGGTTTAGTGAAAGCCGGTTTTGCTGCATCTTCCGAGATAGCCGCTGTTGTTGATAGCCAACCGTTGAAAGGCGCCTATGGCTATGCCAAAGAATTATCGAGTGGCAAAGACACCCCGAGTGGTCATTGGGAAATTGCAGGTGTGCCTGTGCTCTTCGACTGGGGCTATTTCCACGCAAAAACTGAAAGCTTTCCCGAGGTATTGATTCATGAGCTTTGCCGACGCACAGGTGTTGCCGGCATTCTTGGGAATTGTCATGCCTCTGGCACCGATATTTTGGTCAGGTTAGGTGATGAGCATATCAAAACTGGCATGCCCATTTGCTACACCTCGGCAGACAGCGTTTTCCAAGTTGCGGCGCACGAAGAGCATTTCGGTTTGGAAAAGCTTTATGAGTTTTGTCAGGTCGCCCGTGAATTATTAGATGAATATAATATTGGTCGGGTAATTGCGCGGCCATTTTTGGGGGATTCAGCCCAAAATTATGCGCGGACCGGCAATCGGCGAGATTATTCGGTGTTACCACCAGCGCCAACATTGCTCGATAAATTGACCCAGAACAACGGCGTTGTCGTCAGTATTGGTAAAATTGCTGACATCTATGCACATCAAGGGATCAGCAAATCAGTCAAAGCCAATGGTTTAGCCGCGCTTGTCGACAAAACTATTGCTGAGTATCAAACCGCAACTGACAATACCTTGATTTTTACTAATTTGGTCGACTTTGATCAGAACTATGGCCACCGCCGCGATCCGATTGGCTACGGTGACGCTTTAGAATATTTCGATACTCGATTGCCTGAATTGATGGCCATGCTAGATGACGATGCAGTGTTATTGATGACGGCAGACCATGGTTGCGACCCAACCTGGCATGGCACTGAACATACACGTGAATACGTGCCGGTTTTATTTAGTGGTCCCAAAGTGAAACCTGTTGCCCTCGGCGAGCGGGCTTCTTTTGCGGACATGGGTCAAACATTGGCAGACTATTTCCAACTTGAACCTTTGGCTTATGGCACGTCTTTCCTTGCTGAAATTCGGGCATAACTTTTAGGTTTGAGTGATATTCAAGATTTAACAAGAGAGAATTATGACAACACCACATATTAACGCTGAAATCGGTCAATTTGCTGAAACTGTGCTGATGCCAGGCGATCCTTTACGGGCAAAACATATTGCTGAAACTTTCTTAACGGATGTTGTGCAAGTCACCACTGTGAGAAATATGTTTGGCTACACTGGCAAATATAAAGGCAAGACTGTGAGCGTCATGGGCTCAGGCATGGGCGTGCCATCAATTTCTATTTACGCGACTGAATTAGTCAAATTCTATGGCGTGAAAAATATTATTCGCATCGGCTCATGTGGCGGTTTACCGTTGTCAGTGAAAGTGCGTGAAGTGGTTATCGCGATGGGCGCCAGCACAGATTCTGCCGTCAATCGGAATCGTCTGCAAGGCATGGATTTTGCGGCAATCGCGAATTTTGATTTGTTAGAGCGGGCAGTGCAAGCGGCTCGGGCGAAAAATATTGGCGTGAAAGTGGGCAATGTTTTTACCTCTGACTTGTTCTATAACCCGAATGAATCTCTGTTTGATACTCTTGAAAAATATGGTGTTTTAGGTGTTGAGATGGAAGCTGCCGGTTTATATGGCGTTGCAGCTGAATTTGGCATCAATGCATTGGCCATTATGACTGTGTCTGATCATATTCGTACAGGTGAGTCGTTAAGTGCTGCTGAGCGCCAAACGAGCTTTAATGAAATGGTCGAAATCGCTTTAGAACTGGCCTAATTGGACAGCTTGGTCAGTAAGCTTTTGTCTTTAAGCCGTAATGAAATGTTTTGTCACTGTCTATGCAAAACCGTAGTGCAAATCTTTGGTTGATAAGCATACCAGTGACATTGCGCAAAAGACTTGGAGCCAACGGCCATGGCATTGACTTACAGCGCCTGAGCAAGCTTACTTTTCAACCCTAAAAAAGCCGCAATTGCGGCTTTTTTTATGTGAACTTGGAACCTATTACCGAGCAATATTTCGCACTATTGTCAGTGAGTAACCTCAACCGATGCCATCACCCTATCCATAAAACTCCACTGTTATTCCGTCAGTTGCACCTTTACCCAGACTAAACGATGGTCTGAACTGGCTTGGCGTGTTGCCACCAGTGAATACAATTGAGAGTTTTTTGCCGGCCAAAATACACCGGCATCTAATACTTGCAAACCTTGTTTGCTGGGTAACACATAATCTGCTCGCATTTTCCAAAAGGCCGTATGAAATTTGGCATGAGGATTATTGGGCATGTTCTCATGACCACCGCTACTTTGTGGGATCAGTTCGTTCTGGATCTTCGGATGCTGTAATAAGTTGGTAATAGCACCTCGATGGGCATCGCCTTCGACATCGGAAGAATTTAAATCGCCCATGATCACGAAGGGAGCATCAGCTAAATAACCGCCTTTGTTGCCCTGATCATCATAATGGTAATTGTCTTTGCTATTGAGGTAGTCAACCCAAAAGCGGACTTCATCATGGTTTCGATGGCCGTTCCGATTTTCAGGGCCGTCGAAGACCGGAGGCGTTGGGTGACTGGCCAGTAAATGCAGTCGTTTTTCGCCAATAATGATTGGAATATCCCAATGTGATTTGCTGGAAAGTGGCATCTTGGCAATCGTGCTGTCATCAAACCACGGCTGACCGTTGCTTTGTTTTGGGATTTGACGGTTGGGCATATCTTGCCATTTAAAATGTTGGAAGGTTCTGGCATTGGCTTCATCCAGTGGGAATCGCGATAAAATCACCATGCCATATTGCCCTGGGTAATTGCCAAAGCCCCAAGCATCTTCCGGGCCTGTAACTTTGCCATCTCGGTTCAAATCAAAACCACTCGGTTGCCCGGTATTCACTGTTCGATAGAAGTAGTAAGGGTAGTGGATTGGTTTCCCGCCCAATTGCGAGACCGCTAAATAGTTTTTGATAAATAATTCAATCCCTTGCTTAGGGTTTTCAATGTAATCGAATTCGTTCAGCAACAATATGTCGGGCTGCACTTGCTGAATAATTGCTGCGATATTTTTGATTTGTGGATGCTTTGCTTGTTTTAATAATTCAGACAGCACTTGTGGGCTTAATGGTGAACCTCTATCAACATAGTTTTCGGCTTCCATACTGACATTAAAAGTGGCAATTGTGATTTCTTTGGCCTGCACCAACATGCTCCCACTCATGATAAAAATTAAACTGAATAAGTTAGGTAAATTCATTCATCACTCGAAATTTAATATAAATGTAAATTAGTAAAGTGAAATTAAGAGAATTTCAGGAATGTAGGTGGCTAGATTGCTGCATATTGTCGCAAAATTAGCGGTTTTTTAGCCACAATAGTGTGTAAAACTGCTTATTTTTTGCTTGTTATGTTACAATGACATGACAGACCAGCGTAGACCACACGAATTCCAAGAAGTTCAAAGAGTTTAGCAAAAAACTCAGGTTTATGTGGCATGTAAGAAATTTGTAATATTCATCAGTTATGATTATATCCCAAATTTGAAACGCGATTTGGTTTTACAAAGGTGAAATAAACCTACAACTACCAGGTGAAAATAAAATATGAAAATGCGACATATTGCTATGGCAGTTGCTGTAGCGTTCAGTTCAAGCTACGCAATGGCCAACACTTCCTCTTCGCTCCGCGGTGTAGTAACAACCCCTGAGGGCGTTCCTGCTGCTGGAACTAAAGTTGTGATCGTTCACGTTCCGACAGGTTCTAAATCAACTATGGTGACAAACGCTGCCGGTGTTTATAACGCGGTTGGTTTACGTGTTGGCGGTCCATACCGCATTGAATTCGATTCAGACACTTATGAAGATAAGACTGTTAACGATGTCTTCTTATCTTTAGGTGAAACATCAAGCGTCAACATGAAGTTAGAAGCTTCAGGTGTTGAACGTATCGCTGTTGTTGGTGCTCGTGTCACTGCATTAAACTTAGATGCAACAGGCCCTTCAAGCAATTTCTCTGCTTTAGATATCCAATCAACGCCAACTATTGATCGCGATATCAAAAACGTTGTTGAACAAGATCCTCGGATTATGATCGACACCACTAACACGAACGCAATTCAATGTGCTGGTGGCCATAACCGTTCAAACAGCTTAACTGTTGACGGTTTAGAAATGAATGATAACTTCGGTTTAAATGCCAACGGTTACCCAACAGAACGTTTGCCATTCCCATTCGATGCAATCGACCAAGTTGCTGTTGAATTGGCTCCGTTTGATGCAAGCTATGGTAACTTTACTGGTTGTGCAATTAATGCAGTAACTAAGTCAGGTACTAATGAAATGCACGGTAACGTCTTTATGGACTACCGTAGTGATTCATTACAGGGCGATAAAATCCGTTCGCGCAAAATTGATGTCGCACCCTATAACGAAAAACGTTATGGCTTCACTTTCGGTGCGCCAATTATTGAAGACGAATTATTCTTCTTCGTTGCTTATGAAAAACATAACCCAAGCACTTTATTTACTTACGGCCCAGCTGGTGCAGGTTTCCCAAGTGAAATCGCTGGTTTAGATGTCGCCACTTTGGAGCGTATCGCTAAAGTCGCTAAAGACAAATATGGTTACAATGTAAACCCACTTTCAACTGGCGCAGATAACGAAGAAGAAAAGTTCCTTGCGAAAATTGATTGGGAAATCAACGATGTGCACCGCATGTTCTTCACTTATCAGAATACCAGCGGCAATACCACATCAACGACTGACAGCTTCTCTGACGCGTTTGCTTTTGATGACCACTTCTACACTCGTCAAAACGATTTAACGTCTTATGCAATGCAGTTCTTCTCTGATTGGACTGATGACTTAAGTACTTCATTACGCGTGTCTTACCAAGATGTTGATAATGGTCAAACGCCTCGTGCTAGCCAATTAAACTTCGGTCATTTCCGTATTGTTGATGCCCAAGGTACCAATGACGTGTATTTTGGCCCAGACCAATTCCGTCATGCCAACAAACTGAAATATGACACTTTAAACATCAACGGTGAAGTGAAGTACTTCATTGAGGATCACCAATTATTGGCTGGTTTCGAATATAAGAAAACTGACATTTTCAACATGTTCGTTGCAGGTTCAAATGGTGTTTATACATTCAGTAACTTAGCTAACTTTGAAGCAGGTATTGCCCAATCAATTACCTATACTAACGCGCCTAGCTTTAACCCAGCTGACGCTGCTGCAGAGTTCTCATTACCAAGCTACACCTTCTATGCACAAGACAAATTCCCAATCA
>CAZIPG010000105.1:3748-4757 GCA_964540955.1 uncultured Rheinheimera sp. | reverse complement strand
CACTTTAACCGTAGGTTTGCGTTATGATGCTTGGACTGCTGACAATCCACCAGCTGCAAACGCTAACTTCAAAACCCGCTACGGTTTCACCAACGCGCAAGAGTTAGATGTCAGTCTGTTACAACCACGTTTATCTGTGAACTGGGTTGTAGATGACACTATGGTTGTTTACGGTGGTATGGGTCTGTTCGCAGGCGGTAACCCGAACGTTTGGATTTCAAATATTTATTCAAATGATGGTGTTTCTGCTTTAAGTTCAAGCACTGCAGCGATGTCAGCTGCTGATCAAGCATTAGCGTTAAATGCAGCAAACACAGCAGGGTTTGGTTTTAATGTGCCTTCACAGTTGAAAAATCCAGCCTATTTCCGTGGTGGTGATGGTAACGTCCAAGCCATTTCACCAGACTTCAAACCTGCTGCGAACTGGAAGTTCAACTTAGGTACGCAAAAATCGATCACTGATGATTTAGTGTTAGGTGCAGATGTTATCGTGTCAAAAGAAAAAGACCCGTACATCATGCAAGATATGCGTATGATTTCTGCAGGTACTGCGCCTGATGGTCGTCCTATCTACAGAAACTGTGTTGTGAACGTAACAAACACATCAGGTCCATGTGTTTCTCGTAGCAACTGGGACTTATTGCTGACTAACTCTGATGAATCAGCAACTTCAATGATCCTGTCAACATCTGCTGACTGGACTATCATGGAAGGTATGAAGTTAAAAGCGGGTTATGCTTATCAAGATGTGGAAGAAACCCACCCAATGACTAGCACCACGCCAAACTCAAACTATGACCGTTACGTGACTTCAGATCCGGCTAACCCAACGCCATCGACGTCAAACTACGAGACACCAAATCGTTTCACTTTGAACTTTAGCTATAAAGTGAATCTGGTTGGCGATTATGCAACGCGTTTCAACCTGTTAGGTCAGCGTGTTGAGGGTCGTGGCTTCAGTTACACCTTCTCAGGTGATCCAGGTTTTGGCGATGCATTAGGTGCATCT
>CAZIPG010000105.1:0-3738 GCA_964540955.1 uncultured Rheinheimera sp. | reverse complement strand
CCCAGCTGTTAAAGATGCATTTGATGCCTTTATTGCTGCCAATGGTTTAGAAGGTTACCGCGGTCAAATCGCCCCACGTAATGGCTTTAACTCAAGCTGGTGGACGCGTGTAGACTTGAAAGTAACGCAAGAATTGCCAGCATTTTCTGCTGAACATGATGCCGAAATTTATTTCAGCGTGATGAACATTGGTAACTTGCTGAACAGTGATTGGGGCGTGAAGGAACAAGTTGGCTTCCCATACGTTCAAGCTGTTGCTCGCGCGACTATCAACGCGCAAGGTCAGTACGTTTTCAGCCAGTTCACAAATCCACGTGACCAAAGCATCGAAGACCGTACTTCAGTTTGGAATGCTGCAATCGGTATTGATTACCGCTTCTAATCGACTAAGTTAGTGTTAAAACGCCGGCAATCGCCGGCGTTTTTTTTGACTTCATTGGAGGAAATCATCGAATTGTTGGATTATTTCTTTCTAAAATTGCCGATTTTCAGCGATAATTGCCAAACATTTAGTTGAATAAGAATCGAACCGTGGCAAAACCTACCATTATTGCAATTGCTGGTGCATCAGCCTCTGGCAAAAGTTTATTTGCATCAACCGTTTACCAAGAACTTGTCGCAGAATTTGGCGGTGAGAGAATTTCTGTGTTAGCTGAAGATGCTTATTATCGGAATCAAGACCATCTGTCGATGGACCAACGGGTTTTGACCAACTACGACCATCCAGCCGCGTTTGAACATGAATTATTGGCGCAGCATCTGCAAGAACTCAGGGCAGGCCAATCGGTTGAAATGCCGCAATATTGCTATAAAACGCACACTCGCAAAACAGAAACCATCAAGGTGCTTCCCGCAAAAGTGATCCTCGTTGAAGGGATCCTGTTGTTAACAGATGCCAGATTGCGCGAACAATTCAATATCACGGTGTTTATGGATACCCCTTTAGATGTGTGTTTATTGCGTCGCATCAAACGTGATATGGAAGACCGCGGCCGGACATTAAGTTCCATCACAGAGCAGTACGAAAATTACGTGCGCCCCGCGTTTTTTGAATTTATTGCGCCATCCAAACAATATGCAGATTTAGTCGTGACCCGCGGTGGTAAAAACTCCATTGCGATTGATATTATCAAAACCAAGATCCGCGCTTTGTTGGCATAAATCAGCCTGTGGTTATGCAAGTTTTTCGCTGAAAACCCGCAATCCTGCGGGTTTTTTATCGATAAATCGCATGAAAATAGCTTTTTAACTTATTGAATTTAATCTGGTTATTTTGATTTATTTCTGTGCAATCGGCTCGCACTAGTCAAGGCAATCTTTTCTGTTATAATCGCACAGCAAAACGTCAAGTTTAGACAACCCCAGAAGAGCAGTACTCAACACTAACAATCATTGTTAGTTGCCCCGCTTCGAAACTGTAACTACTTGATCTTTTGATGCTATCCGCGGATGTCAGCATCATAAGAACAATAAATCCGCAGCCTAAGCGGACGATCCAAGGAAAAATATCAAGATGATGAGTTTAGTTGGCATTTTTGCCCTCTTATTATTAGCCTATGTCTGTTCGACACAGAAATCGGCCATTAAATGGCGAACCGTTGTTGGTGCGTTTTTAATCCAAATCGCGATTGGTGCTTTTGTGCTGTATGTGCCATTCGGTAAAGATGTGCTGGTTAGCGTTTCTGCGGCTGTCAGTAATGTTATTTCTTATGCCAACCAAGGCATTAGCTTTTTATTTGGTGACTTAGGCAATCAAAAATATGGCTTTATCTTTGCCATTAATGTGCTGACCGTCATTATCTTCTTCTCTTCACTGATTGCCGTGTTGTACCACATTGGTGTAATGCGAGTGGTGATCAGCGTGCTCGGCGGTGGCTTGCAAAAACTCTTGGGCACCAGCCGTCCGGAATCAATGAACTCGGCAGCCAATATATTTGTCGGTCAAACTGAAGCGCCATTGGTGGTAAAACCTTTTATTCCAACCATGACTCGCTCGGAATTATTTGCCGTGATGGTGGGTGGTTTATCTTCAGTAGCAGGCTCAGTACTGGCAGGTTACGCCGGCATGGGCGTGGAGCTAAAATATTTAATCGCGGCCAGTTTTATGGCGGCGCCTGGCGGTTTGTTGATGGCAAAACTATTATTGCCTGAAACTGAAACTCCTAAAAATGATTTAACCGAATTAGCGGCAGATGCCAAAAATACCAACGTCATTGATGCGGCGGCAGCAGGTGCAGCCAGTGGTTTGATGTTGGCGGCCAACGTTGGTGCTATGTTATTGGCATTCGTCGGTTTAATCGCCTTAGTGAACGGCGTAGTCGGGTGGGTCGGCGATTTAGTCGGTTTTGAAGGTTTAACCTTACAACTGATTTTTGGTTATTTATTTCAGCCTTTGGCGTTTATTTTGGGCGTAAGCTGGGAAGAAGCGCGTTTGGCAGGGAGTTTTATTGGCCAGAAACTGGTCATCAACGAATTTGTGGCGTACTTAGATTTTATCCAACATGTCAAAGATGGACATTTATCTGAGCACACCCAAATCATCGTAACCATTGCGTTATGTGGCTTTGCCAATTTCTCTTCGATCGCCATCCTGTTGGGTGGTCTTGGTAGCATGGCACCAAGTCGACGTGGAGACATTGCTGAGCTAGGTTTAAAAGCCTTGTTCGCCGCAACTTTAGCGAACCTGATGAGTGCGGCAATCTTTGTCGCCGAAATTGGCAAGGCCTACACTGAGTTTGGTTTCTGTGGCATCAGCGGCCACGGTATTCCGGATGAAGTGGTAGACAACACCTATAAGGCAATTAAGAAATTTTTTGCTTTACCGACTGAAGTCAAATCACAGTATCACGTCCCTGGTCAGGGCGGTGCGCGTGGTTACACCGGGTTTGGTGTTGAGAAAGCCAAAGATAGCAATCATCCAGATTTAAAAGAATTCTGGCATGTTGGCCGTGAATTAGCAGGTCCAGCCCCGCATCCATGCTTGTATCCAAATTTATGGCCCACTGAAGTGCCAGAATTCAAAGAGGCAACTTACGGTCTGTACCAAGCCTTAGAGAATTTGGGTTGCCAAGTGTTGGAAGCCTTAGCGCTATTTTTGCAACAAGACCAAAAATATTTCGCGGATAAAGTGAATTACGGCAATTCGATCTTACGGCCTATTCATTATCCGCCAATTGCCGACACTTCAACGCAGTCAATCCGCGCCGGTCAGCACGAAGACATTAACTTAATCACTTTGTTGGTGGGTTCGCATGAATCGGGTTTAGAAATTTTGCGCAGAGATGGCAGCTGGTTACCGGTCACAACAATCCCAGGCACTATTGTGGTGAATATTGGCGATATGTTGCAGCGCCTGACTAACCATGTGTTGCCATCGACCACGCATCGCGTCGTCAATCCAGCCGGTGCAGCTGCAGGTCAGCCGCGATATTCAATCCCATTCTTCATGCACCCGAATCCGGATTATGTGATTGAAACTTTGGATAGCTGTATCAGTGACACAAACCCTAATCGCTATCCGGAGCCAATTAATTCGAATGATTATTTGATGCAGCGCTTGGAAGAAATTGGCTTGATTAAAAAAGCAAAATATTAATTCCGGTCGTCACAGCAGGTAGAACACTTGCTGGCTGCTCCCACGAATAAAGCGAGTCTAATGGCTCGCTTTTTCTTTGGTGGTCCCCTTTTAATAAACTCGCATGGATGATGCAAAGCCATTGTTTATTTGCTGAACATTTA
>CAZIPG010000104.1:0-10248 GCA_964540955.1 uncultured Rheinheimera sp. | reverse complement strand
AATAAACGCAACAGCAGCGACTGCGACCAACTGTAGGCCGAAGAATAACGACTGAGCGCTTTAAACATGGCTCTACCCACGGCACGCACGCGCGAAATTTGCGATGATTTGCCCCCAGCTTGCCGGATCACTTTGATGTGGGCCAGCACCTCAGCTCCGCTGGCTGTTGGCAACATCAACACCAATTGCAGGGTTTCCAAAACCAAGATTTCAGTCGAGGTCAACTCTGGTTGATGTACTGTAAATCAGTAGATACGCCACCATGTTCGATAAATTCGGCCGCCAAACGCCATAACTGCAGATTATGGAAACAGTTATCAGGTTCAGCGTTGGCGCCTTGTTGCCAAACATGCAGCGCTGCTGGCCAGCGATTTAAATCCGCGAGCACTGTGCCGTAATGATAACTGACATAACAGGGCCGCTGCTCTGGAGCGATGCTTTGATAAAGCTGTGCCGATTGATAAAGCTGACCATTGACTCGATAAATGTTGGCGAGTTTGGCGGCTAAAATAGCATTGTCGTTGATCCGGGTTTGGAATGGGTCCAACATTTTCCGCGGCGGTAAAGCCTCAGCTGCCACAAACTCTTCCAGATAAAATTCATAAAGGCCATTCCAACCTTCGCCCACTGGGGCTGTCTCGATACAGTGCAATAGCGCTTTGCGATCTTGCTTTTGCCAGTACCGCCCTAAGCAATAACCGGCAAAATTGCTGGCATCTGGTAAATGCTCTGCCAATTGCTTGGCAAGCATCGGCGCATAGTCTGGAAAAGATTCGAACGTATTGTCGTAGACATAACTGCTTTCTTGTTTCGAAGCGACCACCTTCAACCACACTTGCTGTGCTTTTGCTTGTTCACCCAGCCCAAGCAACACTTTTAATTGCCGCTGCAATACCCAAACATCTTGATGTTTAACCAATAAGCTCTGCACAACAGAGTCAGCGTCTGCATACTGTTTTTTATCAATTAAATCATCAAGGTAAGTTAATGCGACATAACGATGGTCTGGCGCAATCATCCACGCTTTGGCAAATAAGCTGCGAGCTTCCTCTTTTTGGCCAGCAAAAAATAACTGCTCGGCGGCAGTGCAAATGGCTAAACCATCATTGGGTTGTCGTGCCAACAACAAACGTGCACTATGCTCCAATTCCGCCTTCATTTTATGTTTACGCTGTAAATCAAACAGCTGTTCCCAATATTTTAACTCTGGGTTCGAGCCCGCTAGGGCTTCACTGAGCATTTTCGCCGCTTGTTGATGGTGCCCGGTTGCTTCATACGCCTTGGCCATTAATGAAGCAATTTCAAAAGGTTGCGGCGCATCGCCAAACTGCTGTTGCGTATGGGCAAACATTTGCGGATATTGGCCACGTTCAAACCAATATTCCAATAAGGGTAATTGCAATTGATAGTGGCTTGGATCCAGGGCGATGCTCTGCTGCCAATATTTCACTTTCAGTTCGGGAGCTTCCGCTAAGGCCGCCAAGGCCCGCAAAGGCCCAACCAAATGCGGCGCTTCTTGATGCAGACGCAAGGCAAGTTGATAGGCATAATCAGGCTCATCGGCTTCAGCACAGACTCGCGCCAAGCGATGCCAAGCCCACAAATAATGGTTATCAAACCGCACCGCTTTTTCTAAATGATAGCGTGCTTGGCTGAAATCATCGGCCCGCATCAAAGCATCGGCCATAAAACCATGCAATATGCCGTCTTTCGGATCGTATTGCAGCGCTTGCTGGATCACTGCAATTTCTTCGGTCAATTGCTCTTCATTTTCCAAAAAGACAGCATACTGACGACTGGCCCGGCTATAGGTAGGATTCAGCTTTAAGGCCTGCTGATAACTTTGCACGGCTTGGGTTTTATTGCCAAGTTTGACCGCTAAATCAGCCAGTTCCAAATGCAAACGCGGCAATAATGGAAAGTCTGAGACTGCCTGCAGTAACTGCTGATACGCCGCTTCATCATCTTGCTGTTGGTAAAGCCAGCTCAACGCCAACTGGCTGGCCCAAATGTGTTGGCTGCGTTGGAAAATTTCCACCAGCGGTTGTTGCTCGGTTAAATCGAGATAACGCATAGCCAGTTCAGCAAAATCAAGCATGGTATCGCCATAATTGGCTTGCTGACCGAGTTGCACAACTAACCATTGTAAACTTTGCCGTTTCTCGCTGACGCTGGTGCTTAAATCCATCAATAAATCAATGGCTTCGGACTGGTTAATGTCATGGATCAATATTTGTTCGACCACTGCTTTTGCCGCTGCCAGCTGTTGACGTTTGAACAGGATCCGCGCATGTAACAGTTGGTTATCCACTTGATGCGGCAACAAACTTAATAAATCAGCAGATTTAGTCTCGGCTTCGGCCAGCTGGCCACGTTGCATCAATTGGCGGATTGCTCGGCGCTGATACCAAGAATAATGAGGAAATAACTCAGCCAACTTCGCAATCGCTATAGCCACAACCTCCGGGTTCGGATGCCAATCGGCTTGATAATTCAATAAGCCCGGATGATTGCTATCAATTTCAGCCAGTTTCGTCAGCTCTGCTTCAATCACCTCATCAGCAGAGGCACGACGTAATGCTGCAAAATAAGCATCCGCGACCGAAGATTGCCAAGGGGTCAGCAGGTAGCATTGGCGGAAATGTTCGGTGGCCGTGGCAAAGTCGCCTTGCCAATCGGCTTTTTTCGCTAACCAGTAGTTTTGTTGGCTTGGTGACAAACGTGCGGAAGCACTGGCAAATAACTGGTCGAACTCGGTTAATTGCGCATGATAGAGCAATTCTTGCAGGCTAAACACCAACAACTCTTGATCATCAGGCCGTAACTCGAGCGCTTTGCGTAAGACGTCCAAGCCCAATTGCGCTTTACTTTGCCAGTTATAAACTCGGTATAAGGACATCGCAGGACTTGCCGAACGAGTCCCGTATTTGTCAAAGCGAGCTTGTAAGCGCGTCAGCACATCGGCGGTTTCATTCAGATACAACGCCGCCTTGTAATAGGACTCGACATACCCTTGCTGGGTATCATCTAAACAGCAGGCATAAAAATAATAGCGACACGCCAACGCATATTGTTTCTCTTGCCAGTAATAATCCGCCAATAAATCATAAACTTCAGCACTGTAACTACCGGAAATTCGCAGTTGTTTTAATAGCGCAAGGGTTTGGCTGCGATAACGCGGCATGCTGTAAATTTGCCGGAATAAGCGGATTTTTAAGTCGGTGTGCGGTTGCTGTTGCACGGCTTGGAATAAATAATCCAAAGCCGCTTCGCCCTCGCCTAAATTTTTTAAACTTTGAAAACGCGAATTCAGCCATACCACCGGATCTGGATAGCGCGCGAGCAACGCATCGGTCGCCCGCAAAATCGCGGGTTCGTCATTTTGCTCAATCGCCAAACTGCGATTAGCAATCAGGGTTAATCGATGTTCAGGCAATAATTGCTGCATCTTGGCCAGCTCTGCTGCCGCAGCGGTGATTAAGTTATTTTCGCGAGCTTGAGCAAAGGCGCCATACAATTCATACAGCTTGGTCACGTCGGATACAAAGGGCTGCAAACGATGCGCTTGTTCATTCGGCACAAACACCATCGCGCGCGGACCGTGCGCTGCTTCAGCCAGTAAGCCAGACTCCAATTGCAACTCAGTGGTGTAATCGCGGGAAGGGTCCATGATGTAAGCAATTCCCAAGCCTCGATGGTAACCAATCACCGCCTGCAAGTGCGAACTAAAACCATGGGTGGTGACCAAAGCGAATGGCAAGTCGGCATCAATCAGCGCGATGGTTAACTCTGGCGTTAAATCCAGTTCGATGTAACTGAAGCCATTTTGCCGAAGCCATTGTCGCTCTAAAGTTTCTGGGGTGCCGTCATAACAAATTTTCTCGGCAATACTTTGTTGACTGTGCGAAGTCCCGACATAGCGACATAACGCCGCCATCGTCGCTGGCGCACAAGTGAGATGGCCTTGGCGTTCATGCTGCACATTCAAAACCCGCACCATCGGCCCTTGCGATTGCTCAGCCTGGTTTTGCCAGACTAGTAAGTTTTGGTACACTTTTCGGTAATAAGGGTGGCGAGTTTTCGCAAATTCTTGCAAAGCCTGCTCAATATCACCGCGTTCAAGAGCAATTTTCCCCAAACAGGCCGCAATAAAATCAGCATCATCGCGGTCAGGATTTGACTGCAACTGTTGATACTGTGCAATTGCATTGGCGCAAATGGGCCAAGCCATCAAGCGCGCGGCGATGTTGGCGAGCTCTGCCCATAAGCGACAGCTTTGCATGGTCGGCGCGTGGCTTGCCAATAATTCCATCGCTTGTTGCGACTGCTGCTTGCGCACTAAAGCTCTGGAATTATCCAGAATGACACTCACCCGCGGATCTCGGCTTAACATCGCTTGCGCCAGCACAAACTCTTCGTCATATAACTGCTGATCGCGCAGCAGCATCAATTCAATGCGCGGTAACCAAGAACTTTCGGGATAAAGACTCAGGCCCTGTTCTAATAATGCTTTGGCTTCGACAAAGTTTTTGCGCGCTGACTGCAAACAAATGAAAAAGACTTGCAAGTCGGCCTGATCGGGTGCTGTGGCCAGCAGCGCGGCTTGTTGCTGGTAAAAATCTTCCGCCTTGATGGGACCGAAGCGATTCAGCAGATAAAAAGCATACTTCAACGCAAACTCGGCGTTGTCGGGATATCGGCGAAATCCTCTCAGCATAACGGCATCAGAATCACGATCACGCCCAAGATGACTTAGCACTACAATTGCCACTTCGAGCTTTGCCGGCTCGCGCCATGTCGACACCGGCCCCCAGCAGCTTTGTGCATAATTCAACGCATCAAGGTAGCGGCCTTGCTGGGTTAACGGGTCATAAATTGCGGAACTAAAAACAGTTTCTTGAGGTACAACTTGATCTAACATGGCGTCCCTGCTCTCTACAGATGTAAGCAAATTGCTAAAACTAGCATGCTTTTTTCGAAAAGTCATCCAAACAATTCGAGGTTCAAATCGCCTAAAAATCCAGAATTTTTGGCACAACTTCTGCTATTTTGCAGTAAATTGCTGCGTATAGCATTGTGCAAAACTTTCCAGCAGTCGCATATTTCCATGCTAGACCTTTGACTTTACTCCTGCCAACTTAACGCTAATTTGTAGAGCGCATTTTTCTTTTCACCATGAATTTCTGCCGTCAAAGCCGCAGCCTTTTTTAACGGTAATTCGAGCAGCAACAACCGGAGCGTTTTGATGGCTTGCGGTTGAATATCATCGTCAGCTTTCTCTGGCGGCGGCGCTATCATCAACACCATTTCGCCTTGGCAGCGCTGGGGATCTTCTTCCAACCAAGCAGTAATCGTTGCCGCATTGCCATGGACAAAATTTTCAAAGGTTTTGGTTAATTCTTTGGCAAGCACCAATTCACGATCATCGCCATAGACCGCAGCCACATCGGCCAAAGTATCTTTCACTCGTCGGGCCGCTTCATAACAAATCAAAGTGCCGACATTTTGCGGAATGTCTTTCAGTACTTGCTGACGTTGCCCGCTTTTCGCCGGCAAAAAGCCAATAAAATGAAATTTGTCGGTTGGCAGTCCTGCGCAGCACAAAGCAGCAATCAAAGCGCATGGACCGGGCACGGGCACGACGCGGATCCCGGCATCGCGACATAATTTCACCACGCTGTAGCCAGGGTCTGAAATCAACGGGGTGCCTGCATCTGAGATCAAGGCGACATGCTCACCCGCTTGTAACTTCTGCAATAAACTGGCTGCACGCTGCTTTTCGTTATGATCATGCAAGGCTAAGAACCGAGCAGAAATGCCCAAATGGCTCAGTAATTTACCGCTATGGCGAGTATCTTCAGCCGCTACCCAACTGACCTCGCGTAAAATTTGGATAGCGCGTTGGCTGATGTCATCTAAATGACCAATCGGCGTGGCGACGATATATAACTGACCTGGTTGTTGCGACATAACAGCTCTCGAATGGGCAATGCCCTTGACTAACAATCACTTGAATTCATCAATCTGCCGCATTGAAACTAGCAAGCAGGATGATCCGATCTCGGAAATGGTATAAAATAATGGCCATTCAACGGCTATTGTAACTGTGCATTGTGAAAACCAGCAAATTACTGCCCGGCTTTAAAGCCATTTATCTGCCTTTTGTCAGCATTTTCTTGATGAGCTGCACACAAACCAGTGCCCCACCAGCGCCCGTGGTCTCAACCAATCGGCCTGTGGTCAAGCCGGTGGAACCGCCCAAAGCAGAGGTGCAAGCCGAAGCCTTCAAATATGAACAAACGGCAACAACACAGCCTGCGGCCACGGTTGCCACGGTCAGCGAAGATCCAGAAGAATTACATCAACTCGGCTTAATTGAGGTTGCCCGCAAAGAACTGGCTAACGGGGATAAACAACGCGCTTTAGCCATCGCTTTCACGTTACAACAATCCAATTATGCCCAAGTTCGCCAACAAAATTATCTGTTGCTGTTACAAAGTTTGGTTGCCAATCAGCAATGGGATTATCTGTCGAATTGGTTAAGTTCGCTGAGTTTAGCCACAGTTCCGGCCAATGACCGACTCAAATTCGTGGAAGAAACCACGCAATTTTATACCGTGCAGCAAGATACCTTATCGGCACTGAATTGGTTAATTCAACTCGACATTTTAGCCGCCAACGCCGCTGAAAATGCCCAAGGCCGAGATCTGCTGTGGCAGCAACTCGTGCAGCTGACCGATGCGGATATCAAAAACTTAAACTACAGCCATCCACGCAGCCAAGCATGGCTTGAATTGCTGCAAATCGCCCGTGGCTTTGCCGGCGATCAAGCATCGCTCAAAAAAGCAGTCAGTGATTGGGTGCTCCGCAACCCGATGATGCCAGCTGAAGCCGACCTGCCTGAAGACGTCAAAACCCTAGGAACGACGGTGGCATTTGCGCCAACTCGGGTTGGCGTTGTCCTCCCTTTAACAGGTCAGTTCAAAACCTTGGGCGAATCCTTGCAACAAGGCATGGTCGCGGCGGCCAGTGACAGCCAACGCACGCTGATTTTCATCGATAGCACGCAAGCACCCGACGCCATCATTGCTGCCCTTGAACAAGCGCAAGTTGAATTTGTGTTAGGGCCATTGCTGCGCGAGGATGTCGATGCCTTGCAATCGCATGCAGGTTGGCGCTGGCCGACGTTATTCCTCAATTCAAAACCTGAAAAAGCCGAAATTAAGCCGGACCAATTTTATTTTGCCTTAGGGGTCGAAGATGAAGCCGTGCAGATGATGCAACATTTCATCCAGCGCCGCTTTTTCAACCCGGTACTCATTTATGCTGTGAATCCGGTCGGCCAACGCATGGCACAACATTTCCAAATGCTATGGCAACAACGCACCGGCAAAGCCGTGGAAAGTTATAGCTATGGTTCACAAGATCAATTAAAAGGCTTGATCAATCAATTTCTGGAAACCAGCGCCAGTGAAGAACGCGTGAAAGAAATGTCGCGGTTAGCAGGACAAACCGTCACGGCGGAAATGCACAGCCGCCAAGATATCGATGCGATTTATCTGATTGCCGATCCGATGCAAACTCGGTTATTCAAGCCGTTTATTGATGTTACGGTGAGCCCCACGGCACGCAGTTTGCCCATATTTACCAGTTCTCGCAGCCACAGTTTGAAAGTGGATCGCACTGATCAGCGCGATTTAGCCGGCCTGACCATGACAGAAATGCCATGGTTGTTACCCCAAGCCACCACCACAACGCCACTGCGCGCCACTTATGACGAGCTGTATCCTGAGCAAGATGAGACCTTACAACGGTTATTTGCCATGGGCTTTGATGCTGTGCAATTGATTGAACGCTTGAAAATTCAACAGCAGTTCCCAATTATGAGTTACCAAGGATTAACCGGCAGCCTGCGCTTACCCGACGGGGTCAGTGTGCAACGTCAACTGACGTTTGCCCAATATCGCCAAGGCAAGCTGCAATTGTTGGAAAAGCAAGGGATAAGCCGCTAATGAACAGCAAATCGCAAGGGTTTTATTTTGAAACACTGGCGATGGAATATCTACAACAACAAGGCTTGAAGTGTGTTGGCCGCAATATCAGCGGCCGCTTTGGCGAGTTAGATTTGGTGATGCAAGACCAAACCCAGTTGGTGTTTGTCGAAGTGAAATACCGAAAAAGTGCAGGTTACGGCGGCCCTTTGGCGGCAGTCACTGCCAGCAAACAGCAAAAATTACGGTTAACTGCTTTGGCCTACTTACAGCAACATGCGCCCAAAGCCTTTGCTCGTTTTGATGTGATAGGCATTACCGGTGAAGAACCTTATCAAGTGCAATGGCTGAAAAATGCTTTTTAATTAGGATATTGGCATGCAAGAACATATTCGTCAGCTGTTTACTGAGAATATCCAAACCATGATTGCGACGGGGGAAGCATTGTCTGAACCCATCGAAGCGGCGGCATTGAGCATAGTGCAAGCGTTGATCTCAGATCGCAAAGTGTTGTGCTGTGGCGAAGGCGCGGCTCGTTCATTAGCCGGTCATTTTGCCCAGCTATTGTTGGACCAATTTGAAACCGAAAGGCCATGTTTACCTGCGCTGGCGCTCGCTGTGGAATCAGCCAGTTTGCAACACCGCTTGTTGGCCAATCAGGATTTCTTAGCTCGGCAAGTGCGAGCATTAGGCCAAGAAGGCGATATTTTATTAGTGCTGTCATTAAGCGGAGACGAACCGAGCTTAATTCAAGCCGTAGAAGCTGCATTGACCAAAGATATGACCGTGATTGCCTTAACCGTTGATAACAACGGCGAATTGTCTGGACTGCTTGGCAATGCGGATACCGAATTACGAGTGCCAGCCCATCGGCCAGCCCGTGTGTATGAATGTTACGCATTTTTGTTACATTGCGTAGTGGAATTAATCGACAACACCTTGTTCCCGCAACAAGATGATGCTTAAGCAAATGGAGCTTATCATGCTGAATTTTAAAAACTTTTTCAAATTATCTACGGTCATTGCGTTAGCAGTTGCCCTCCAAGCTTGCGCGGTATCTGACCGCCGGACTATTGGCTCGCAAATCGACGATAACAGTATCGCCATCAAAGCCAATAACGCCATTGAAGGTAACAAAACCCTGGATACCCAAGCCAATATCAACGTGTATGTGTATAACGGTGTTGTGCTGTTAACCGGCCAAGCCCCAGATGAAAATTGGGTCAATGTGGCAGGTGATTTAGTGCGGCCAGTGCAAGGCGTGCGCGATGTACAAAACCAAATCCGTGTCGGTAACCCAATTACTTTTACCACCAAAACTCGCGATAGCTGGATCACCACGCGGGTCAAATCATTGTTGGCCGCGGATAAAGAAGTGAGTGCACTGAATGTGCGCGTATTCACTGAAAACGGTGAAGTCTTTTTAATGGGTCTGGTCAGCGCTGAAGAAGCAGACAAAGCGGTCGAAATCGCCCGTCACGTCAATGGCGTCTCCCGAGTTGTTAAAGCTTTTGAAACAAGCTACAACTAATTACAATTTTAAGTAAGCTGGCGCCGCAAGCGAATGCGTGCCGCCAGCAAAAACCTAAACCACTGAATTCAATAGATTTATAATCCCCGCTTATTATTTAAAAATCGCTCACTCAATTCTTTGCAATAGTTTTTAGCTTCTGAAACTTCACATTTTTTTTGCATTTTCCAACATCCTCAACTAACTTCAAATCGTTAACTTAATTTATACAATTTGCGACTTTATTCCACGCACGGCATTGGATGTTGGCTGAATAAGCTTGGAGACAGACTGTCGCACACTGGCTCGAATGACGTACTGCGAACCACCCATTTTCAGACGCAAACAAGGAATGTACCATGCGACCACTGCCACTTAGTGTATTGATAGGCTCCACTCTTTTCTTCAGCTCAACCAGCTTCGCCGCAATGACCATCAAGTACCAGCATACCGACGTGCTTGGCTCTGTGATTGCCGAAACCAACGCAAATGGCCAGGTCATCAAACAGACCAAATACCATGACTTCGGCGAACAAAAAGGGGGGCAACAAGCCGGCCTCGGCTACACCGGCCACTTAGAAGACCCCGATCTGGGGCTCACCTACATGCAACAACGCTACTACGACCCAGTGATCGGCCGGTTTTACTCCAACGACCCCGTCGGCTTCAACACCGACAACCTGATGATGTTCAACCGCTACGCCTACGCCAATAATAATCCTTATAAATATGTGGATCCGGATGGGA
>CAZIPG010000103.1:0-10284 GCA_964540955.1 uncultured Rheinheimera sp. | reverse complement strand
AGCCAAACTCAGACACAAGGGATGCTTCCCCTCGACATCCCAACTAAGGACGCGCAGTTCGCTGCCGGAGATAACAATCATGGTTAATGTTCGTATCAAAACTGCCATTATGGCCTTTGGTTTGTTTTGCCTTGTGCCCAGCGGCAGGGTGCTGAGTGCTGATGCAGCGCCCAAAGCGGTCAGTGTTGCGGCGGTAAAATCGCAACAAATCAGTCCGCAAATGATGGTTTCAGGCCAAGTTTATAGTCGTCAGCAAGCCAATTTAAGTACCGGTGTTGATGGCCGTCTGGCTTGGATTGTCGAGCCCGGGCAACAAGTGGCGGTTGGTGAAAAGTTAGCGACCATTGATTTATTACCCTTGCAGTTACGTTTAGCTGAGCAGCAAGCGCATTATAAAAGAGCTGAAATTCAGGCCAAGTTATTACAAAAAGAATTAGTGCGACTACAAAGTTTGGTTGCAAAATCGCTGATTTCACAAAATCAACTCGATCAACAGCAAGCCGAATATGATCTGGCTTTGGCTGATTTAGAGTTAACCAAAGCAGCGGTAGCTCAGCTGCAAGACCAAGTACGTCGGGGTGAGTTAGTGGCGCCATTTGCCGGGGTTGTCAGCGTTCGACATCATCAGGTGGGTGAAGAGATCAGTCGCAGTAGCCCGTTACTGCAGTTAGTCAGCCTCGGTGAATTGGAAATTCGGGTGTTCGCCCCGCTGCAATATGCTGGATTTATTGCCCCCTCAACGCAACTGACGGTGTATAGCTCCAGTGGCGAACCCAATGCCGAAAAAAGTGGCGAAAAAAGTATGCTGGTCCGGTCGATGATCCCGGTGTCAGATCTACGCTCGCAAACTTATGAAGTGCGTCTCACTATCCCAACGCCGCTAACTGCCAATTATCAAGTGGGCCAATTAGTGACCGTGGCAATTCCAACGGGCAAAGCAGAATTAAGTTTAGTGGTGCATCGAGATGCGATTGTGCTCGGGCAATCACAACATCATGTCTATAAATTGGTGGCGGATAAGGTCGTCAAAGTGCCTGTAAAATTAGGTCAAGGCCAAGGTGAGTGGATCCATGTCGAGGCTGATTTAACGGCACAAGATCAAGTGGTGGTGCGGGGAGCGGAAACGCTCAATGATGGCGAATCAGTGAAAGTACTGAGTGCCAAAGACTTTCAATTAGCCACACGTTTATAGGTTTGACGTCGATTGACACAGCAAGAGCGCGGCATGCCGCGCTAATTTTTTGTTCAGAAACATCAGCTTATTCTAATTCATTTCATCGTTAGTGGTTACTAACGGGTGAATGCAATTCTTTTGCGGTTTAGCCAAAGAGCAGTCAGATCGATCCTTTTTGGTTTTTTGCCCCACTTCAATCGCATAATTCTACAGCATTCGTAGTTACGCGATACTTTTTGCCAGCAATTTCCATTTTTTGCCATTTTTCTCCCACTTTTTCCCCATATTTCCCCACCTTGGCGCTAAGCCGCATCATTATTGGATCTTATTCGATCGAACTATGTGGTTTTTACCTTGACAACCCCGAATTTTGCGCCCTAAACTGTGACATTGTGGGTAATCGTGGGTAGAAGTGGATCTTTTCAGGGATCTCATAATAACCAACTAGGATCGTTAAATGTTTCGTGGTTCATTTGCTTTGAGCTTGGATGACAAGGGCCGGTTGACGCTGCCAACGCGTTACCGCGATAGCCTTTTGTCTGAAAATGGCGGGCAATTGATTTGTACCATCGATCATAAAGATCCGTGTTTACTGCTGTATCCGCTGCAAGAATGGGAAGAAATTGAAGAGAAATTGCAACGTCTTTCCAGCTTTAATCCGCAAGAACAACGTTTAAAACGCCTGCTGTTAGGCCATGCCACCGATTGTGAAATGGACAAAGCAGGACGAATTTTATTACCCAGTACTTTGCGTTCGCACGCAAAACTCAGCAAGGGTCTGCGTTTAGTTGGCCAACTCAATAAATTTGAGATTTGGGATGAAGAGACGTGGAATGCCAAAGTGCTGGCTGATATGGCCATCGAACAAGAATTAGCTGCAGCAGGTGATGCCGAGCTGTCAGAACGATTACAGGATTTGTCATTGTGAGTGAGCAACAAGCCCATATTTCCGTCTTGTTGCCAGAAACAATTGACGGTTTAGCCATCAAAACGGATGGTACTTATATTGATGGCACTTTCGGTAGGGGAGGGCATAGTCGTCAAGTGCTGAGCCAGCTCGGGCCGCAAGGTCGTTTGTTCGCCATCGATAGAGATCCGCAAGCGATTGCTGCTGCCGAGCAATTTGCCGATGATCCGCGTTTTCATATCAGCCATTGTGCTTTTGCCCAAATTGCCCAAGTTGCGGCTGAGCAACAAATCGTCGGGCAAGTGGATGGCATTTTATTAGATTTAGGCGTCTCGTCGCCGCAGCTTGATGATGCTGAGCGTGGTTTTAGCTTTATGCGGGATGGCCCACTCGATATGCGGATGGATCCAACCAGTGGCATTTCCGCAGCTGAATGGTTAGCAAAAGCGGATGTCGAAGATATTACTTTTGTATTGCGTGAATACGGTGAAGAGAAGTTTGCCTGGAAAATTGCCAACGCGATCGTCAATACCCGCGAAACTGCACCGCTGACGCGTACCAGTCAATTGGCAGCATTAATTTCAGCAACAGCACCGAAAAGTTTTAAAGAAAAGAAACATCCGGCGACTCGGAGTTTTCAGGCGATCCGCATTTATATCAATAGTGAACTGGAGCAAGTCAACCAAGCCTTGGCTGCGGCATTACAGGTATTAAAACCTGGCGGACGTTTGGCGGTGATCAGTTTTCATAGTTTAGAAGATCGTCTAGTAAAGCAATTTATGCGCAAACACAGCAAACCTGCGCCAATTCCCAAAGGCTTGCCATTAACGGACGCACAGCTGCAGCAAAAACTGGATCTGAAACTGATTGGCAAAGCCATTATGCCTTCCGAACAAGAGCTTGCAGTGAATCCGCGGGCACGTAGCGCAGTTCTGCGGATAGCGGAGCGGCAATAACATGAGTCAAATTCGGTTAGGCCAACTTATTTTACGCGATCTGGCTTCTTACAAGCTGGTGGTTTTTTTACTGATTTGTGCAGTGCTGTCGGCCTTAGCCGTGATTGAAATGACGCATCAAACGCGACAGCTCAGCATTGCCCAAGACAAATTATTCCAGGAACGGGACGCCCTCGAGATGGAGTGGCGGAATTTATTAGTCGAACAACGCGCGCTGTCTGAACACAGTCGCGTTGAGCAAATTGCGACAACGCAATTGCAAATGGTTCGGCCCTTAGGACAGCAAGATATAGTGGTGGATGAGCCATGACCAGACATGCAAAAAAGAATAAAAAACCCATGGTAATCAGTTGGCGTTTCGCCTTCGTGGTCTTGTCGTTGTCGACTATTTTTGTCGGTCTCGTCGCCCGTGCTGCCTACATTCAAGTGATTGAACCGGACATGTTGGTTGAGCAAGGCGACTTGCGTTCGCTGCGTGTCAAATCTGACGAAGTCATGCGTGGCATGATTTTCGACCGCAATGGCGAAGAGTTGGCCGTGAGCGTGCCGGTTGAATCCATTTACGCGGATTCAAAAATTGTTATGCAAGCTAAAGCCAATGCAGATTCGCGTCGTTGGTATGCGCTGGCAGACATGTTGCAGATGACACCTGAACAGCTGACGAAAAAAATCGCCACGGATCCCAAAAAGCGTTATGTCTATCTGGAACGCCAAGCAAGCCCAGCGACTGTGGATTACATCCGCAAATTAAAAATCCCTGGCATTTATTTTAAACAAGAATCCAAGCGTTATTACCCAGCAGGTGAAGTGGCAGCCCATGTGGTTGGCTTTACCAACCTCGATGACCATGGTGTGGAAGGGGCTGAACGTCAGTTTGATGAGCTGTTGCAAGGAACCCCAGGCCGCAAGGTGATCCGTAAAGACGCCAAAGGCCGTGAAATTGAAGTGTTAGAACAAACAGATGGGACTGCTTCTCGCAATCTGCATTTATCGATTGACCAGCGCATTCAAGCAGTTGCTTATCGTGAATTGAAAAAGGCGGTACTGACTTTTGGTGCGACTTCGGGGTCAGTGGTGTTGGTTGACGTGCACACAGGTGAAGTGCTGGCGATGGTGAACAGCCCTTCATATAACCCGAACAACCGGAAAAATACCGAAGTGCATCGTTTCCGTAACCGCGCTATCACCGATTCAATTGAGCCAGGGTCGATTGTTAAACCTTTACCAGTGCTCGCGGCTTTGGAAAATGGCACCGCAAATTTGAATACGGTGATTGAAACCGGATATGGCCCGATGATGGTGGGGGGCCGTCGGGTGAAAGATACCCATGGTTATGGCGATTTAGATTTAACCGGCATCATGCGCAAGTCCTCCAATATTGGCGTCACCAAATTAGCCTTAAATATGCCGCATGAAGATTTACTGAAGCTTTATTACGACATGGGCTTGGGTTCAGTGACCGGAATTGGTTCACAAGGTGAAGAAAGTGCCGGCATGTTGCGTGAGCGCGCGCGCTGGTCTGATCATGAACGGGCAACCTTATCATTCGGTTATGGGTTATCTGTAACTGCCGTGCAGATGGCTCGGATGTATGCGGCGATTGCAAACGGCGGTGTGGTGCGGCCGTTGACCATGCTCAAAACTGATAAGCCCGTTGAAGGCATGCGCGTTGTGCGTGAAGAGAACGCTGATGCCATGGTTGAAATGTTGGAACAAGTGACTGAAAAAGGCGGTACAGCGACCAAAGCCAAAGTACCAGGCTATCGCGTAGGTGGTAAAACAGGGACTGCGAAAAAAGCCATTGCTGGTGGTTACGGCGATGATTATATCGGTTCCTTTGCGGGCATTGGTCCCATTTCAGCCCCGCGTTTAGCCTGTGTGGTCATTATCAATGAACCCAGCGGCGATTATTATTATGGCGGTGAAGTTGCTGCGCCAGTCTTTAGTGCAGTGATGGGGGCAGCCATGCAATTGCTGAACTTGCCACCAGATGCCAACGACAGCCGGATCACTAAGGTGACAGGAGGTCCGGATGCCGGTTAACTCACTGCAAAGTTGGTTGACTCCATTCAAAGCGACTGCCGCAGGGCAGTCGCTTTGTGCGTTAGAAACGCCTGCAGAAATCGCCAGCACCGCAAGCTTACAAATCAACAGTAAAGCCGTGCAGTCAGGCGATGTGTTTCTGGCGATAGCTGGGGTTGGTGGCCATGGAAATCGGTTTATTGCCAATGCTTTAGCGCAAGGCGCTTGTTGGGTATTGACCGATTCGCTGGCGGCTGGGGATGAGGTTCATGTGCAACATCCGCAAGTGCTGGTTTGGCCGGATTTACCTAAAGTGCTCCCCGAGGTCGTCAGCCGATTTTACCAAGATGCGGTCAAGCAACTGCAATTGGTCGCAGTGACAGGCACCAATGGTAAATCGAGTACCGCAATCTTTATCAATCAGTTCAGTGAGCTATTAGGGCAACCAGCAGGGGTGATTGGTACTTTAGGCTATGGCCATTATCAACAGCTAACGCCTTTGCAAAATACCACCCCACATTTGGTTGATTTACACCGGATTTTTGCCACTTTTCAGCAAGAAGGCCGACAGTTGGCGGCCATGGAAGTTTCTTCCCATGCTTTGGTGCAACAACGGGTGGCCGGTTTGCAGTTTCAGACGGCGATATTCACCAATTTAAGCCGAGACCACTTGGATTATCACGGCACTATGGAGGCGTATGGCGAAGCCAAGGCACTGCTATTTGCTGCGCACCAAAGCCACAACGCCGTCATTAATGTGTCTGATCATTTTGGTCAGCAATTGGCCAAACAGCTGACCATCCCAATGCTGGCTTATGGTCGGTTTGAGGACTGTAAAGACTTCAGCCATTTCATCGCTTATAAAGATTTAGTTTCTGCCCGCCGTGGCTTCCAATGCACACTAGTCAGCCCCCAAGGGGAGTTTGCTCTAGAGATCCCATTGTTAGCCGAATTTAATGTGCAAAATGTGTTCGCTGCCATGGGCGCTATGGTGCAATTGGGTCACCCGCTGCCAAAAGTCATCGCTGCAGTGGGCCAATTAAAATCCGTACCGGGTCGGATGGAGCTGTGGAATTTCCCCAATGATGTTGCCGTGATTGTCGATTATGCCCATACCCCAGACGCGTTGGCGCAAACGCTGCAAGCGCTTCGCCAGCAATGCCAAGGTAAAATTTGGTGTGTGTTTGGTTGTGGCGGGGACAGAGACAAAGGAAAGCGGCCTTTAATGGGACAAATCGCCGAACTTTATGCAGATCGTGTTATCATTACCGCCGACAATCCGCGTACTGAATCTGTCCTCGAGATCTGCAATGACATCGTGGCGGGAATGACAAATGCCACGAATTGCCAAATTGAACCGGATCGGGAATCCGCGATTCAATTAGCGCTACAGGCAGCTCAAGCCAACGATATGGTGTTGATAGCTGGCAAAGGCCATGAAAATTATCAAATTATTGGCGATCGGGTTCGCGATTATGATGAACGAAAATTTATTGATGCATTATTGGCGGAGATGAGCTGATGATTCGCTTGATGGCTTCTGAAATTGCCGCGGCACTGAATGCGACTTTGGTCGGTCATGATGTCGCAATTACCAGTGTAAGTACGGATAGCCGGCTGATTAATCCGGGCGATCTATTTATTGCGTTGCAAGGGCCAAATTTTGATGGCCATCGTTTTGTGGAGCAGGTTGCCAATCAAGGGGCGATTGCGCTCTTGGTCAATCGCGCGGTGGAAAGTTCGCTGCCGCAAATTATTGTGGAAGATACCCGCATTGCTCTTGGGCAGTTGGGTGCTTTGGTGAAGTCAACTGTGGCGCCAAAAACCGTGGCGGTCACCGGCAGTGCCGGTAAAACCACGGTGAAAGAAATGCTGGCGGCCATTTTGTCACGGATCGGCGAAGTCCTCGCGACTGCAGGCAACTTCAACAACGATATCGGCGTGCCGCTCACCTTATTGAGACTAGAACCTCAACATAAATTTGCGGTCATTGAGTTAGGTGCCAATCATTTAGGGGAAATCGCCTATACCTGCGCTTTGACCAAACCTGATGTCGCGTTAATTACCAATGTAGCCGCAGCTCATATCGAAGGTTTTGGCGATTTGTTTGGCGTGGCTCGCGCCAAAGGCGAAATTTACGGTGGACTGGTTGAAAATGGGTTGGCGATTGTGCCGATGGATAGTGAGTTCCAGCAATATTGGCTGCAACGCATGACGAATCGGCAGGTTCAGGGTTTTAGCTTACAACAGGCCACAGATTTTACCGCTAGAGATATTGTACTCGATGCCCAAGGCTGTGCTGGCTTTGAACTCGTGTGCCCACAAGGGCGCACCTTTATCCAGTTGGTTATTCCCGGCAAACATAATGTCGCAAATGCCTTAGCCGCTTCAGCAGCTGCTTTGGCGATGGGCGCGAGTTTACAGGATGTCCAACTTGGTCTAGCCAGTATGAAACCGGTGAAAGGTCGCATCAACGTCTATCAGCCCAAAACGGGCGTTCGCTTGATTGATGACACTTACAATGCCAACGTTGAATCGGTGAAGGCCGCCATTGATTTACTCACAGCCTACGCGGGCACCCGCATTTTAGTGCTCGGGGATATGGGCGAGTTAGGACCAGATGCAAGGCGTTACCACGAAGAAGTGGGAGCATATGCCAAGCAAAGTGGCATTAATTTTTTATTCACCCTTGGGGTGTTATCACAAAACGCCAGTGAATTGTTTCATCAGCAAGGGGCGCACTTTAGTTCGCGCGCCCAGTTGGTCAGCAAATTACTGCCCTATTTAAGTCATCGTGACGAAGTGTCGATTCTGGTGAAGGGCTCTCGGAGCGCTAAAATGGAATTGGTTGTCCAAGATTTGCTAGAGAGTTGTCAGCAGGAGAATAAGCCATGCTAGTTTGGTTAGCCGAGTATCTAACTCAATTTGTCAGTGCTTTTAACGTATTTAGTTATTTGACCTTTCGTTCAATTTTAGGGATTTTGACCGCCTTATTATTGAGTCTATATTTTGGTCCAAAGTTGATTGCGGCACTGCAACGTTTACAAATTGGCCAAACTGTTCGTAACGATGGTCCTGAAAGCCATTTCTCTAAGAAAGGCACGCCAACCATGGGCGGGTTGTTAATTTTAGGCTCGATTGCCATCAGCACTTTGCTGTGGGCAGACTTAAGCAACAAATACGTGTGGGTGGTGTTGTTTGTTTTAGTCACTTACGGCTGGATTGGTTTTATCGACGATTATCGCAAAGTCATCCGTAAAGATCCGAAAGGCTTAATTGCCCGCTGGAAGTATTTTTGGCAATCGGTGTTTGCCTTAGTCACGGCATTTTTCTTATATGCCACCGCCGAGCGTCCGGCAGAAACGAGCTTGGTTTTGCCATTTATCAAAGATGTATTACCCCAGTTAGGTCTGTTTTATTTAGTCACGACTTATTTTGTCATGGTCGGTTTCTCAAATGCAGTGAACTTGACCGATGGTTTAGACGGCCTCGCTATCGTGCCAACCATTATGGTTGCTGCGGCTTTTGCCTTCATCGCTTATGTCAGCGGTAACGCAGTATTCGCCAATTATCTGAATATTCCGCATTTACCACTGACGAGTGAACTGGTGGTCGTATGCGCGACCATTGTTGGCGCGGGTTTGGGCTTTTTATGGTTTAACACCTATCCAGCGCAAGTGTTTATGGGCGATGTCGGCTCACTTGCGTTAGGAGCAATCCTCGGGGTGATGGCGGTTTTAGTTCGGCAGGAAATTGTGCTGATTATTATGGGCGGCATTTTTGTGATTGAAACCATGTCGGTAATTCTGCAGGTTGGCTCTTTCAAATTGCGCGGCCAACGCATTTTCCGCATGGCGCCAATCCATCACCATTATGAGTTGAAGGGGTGGCCGGAGCCTCGCGTCATTGTGCGGTTTTGGATCTTATCGATTATTTTTGTATTGATTGGTTTGGCTACACTGAAGCTGCGTTAAGCAATTCAGTTGGTTGCATAGCGTCCCGAGATGAGTGGCAAAAGCGATGAATAAATTGTTCCAAGGCAAACGAGTCGCAGTGATTGGTTTGGGGATCTCTGGATTAGCCACAGTGCGATTTTTACTCAAACACGGGGTTAAACCCGTGTTGATGGATACTCGCCTCAAAGTCGCAGGGCTTGAGCAAATTCCCGCTGAAAAAGTGGATGGGATTTATCTCGGAGAGCTGGATGCCAATCGTTTAGCAAAAATGGATGTGTTGGTGGTAAGCCCTGGTTTGGACTTAACGCTGCCTGCAGTGCGCTTTGCGATAGCCCAAGGGGTTCAAATCATTGGTGACGTCGAGCTTTTTGCCCTCGTCAATCAAAAGCCTGTGGTTGCCATCACTGGCTCCAACGGCAAATCGACCGTCACCAAACTTGTTGAGTTTATGCTACAAACCGCCGGCATTCGTGCACTTGCTGCCGGGAATATTGGCCTGGCTGTATTGGATGCTTTAGAGCAAACGGACACCGAGGTTTATGTGTTAGAGCTCTCAAGTTTTCAATTAGAGACCACCGCAAATTTAAAGTTAGTTGCAGCAGCCCATCTGAATTTAAGTGAAGACCACTTAGACCGACATGGCACTATGGCCAATTATGCCGCTGCCAAGCAACGGATTTTCCAGCATAGCGCTTTAGCAGTATTTAATGCCGCGGATAGTTTCACCAAGCCGCAGGCTGCCGTTGCAAAGCAAATTGGCATTCAGCTTGATGATCCAACGGCTGATTATGGTCTGACGCAACAAGCGGATGGCACTTGGTTGCAAGTCGCTGGCGAGCCCCTGATGCCCGTTGCAGCCATGTCGATGGTTGGCCGACATAATCAGTTTAATGCCTTAGCCGCAGCAGCCATAGCTTTGGCGGCAGGAGCGACGAGTGAAGCTCTAGTCAAAGCGCTGCAAACCTTTGTGCCGTTGGCGCATCGTTGCACTTTGGTGGCTGAACAGGATGGCGTACGTTGGGTCAATGATTCAAAAGCAACCAATGTTGGCGCTACGTTGGCGGCGATTGCCGGATTACGCAGAGAGGTGCCAGGCAAACTGATTTTATTGGCTGGAGGCGATGGCAAAGGCGCTGATTTCACCGAGCTTGCAACTATCCTGCGAAAAGATGTGGATGTCCTGATTACACTTGGGCGCGATGGCCCTGCAATTGCAGCTTTGGTGCCGGGAGCGATTGAAGTCACGTCTTTACTTGCTGCGGTGAAAGC
>CAZIPG010000102.1:0-10416 GCA_964540955.1 uncultured Rheinheimera sp. | reverse complement strand
TGTTTCGGTGCCTGTGATATTTGAACTTGAGTGTGCTGCGGTTGCTGTGAAGGCACTATCACAATGCGAAGGATCGCAAGAAGGCAATTGATCTGCAGGCATCACCGCTACAGCCATTTCGCGTTTACGGCCATAGCCTTTCATTTTTTTGACGGCAAACCCCACTTGATGCAAGCCGCGCCGTACGATGCCGGCACTGGTAAAAGTGGCCACAGTGGTGCCTGGTTGGCTTAATCTGGCCATTCCCAAAAACAATGAGTCTTGCAACATTTCTGGGTTTTTACTCGGTGCAAAGCCATCTAAAAACCAAGCATCTGCCAGATTGGTGGCCGCAAGTTGTGGCAAATTGTCATGGACATCGCCAAGCCATAAATCCAGCACAATAGCGCCATTATCAAACTGCAAGCGATGACAGCCTGCAACTGCTGGCGGGTATTGGCTGAGTAACTGCTGGGACAAGTCGGCTAATTCCGGCCAACAGTTGAGCGCTTGGGCTAAATCTGCTTTGGCTAAGGGAAATTTTTCAAAAGTACTGAAATATAAACGCTGACAGCGGCTGGTCGGGTGCTGGGTTTGGTAGTGCTGAAAATTGCGCCATGCCAATAAAAAGTTTAAGCCAGTGCCAAAACCCGTTTCGATAATGTGAAAAAATGCTCTCGGGTGCGAGGGCCAGCGCGCTTGCAGGTGATTGTTATCGATAAACACATATTGAGTTTCGTGTAATCCACTGTCATTGGAAAAGTACACATCATCAAAAACATCAGAGACAGGGGTTCCTTGCTCGTTGTAATGAATGCGAGCGGCTGTAATTTGTGTCATAAAACTCTCAGAGAATACAGCGGCGGTGCTGTCAAATTTGCTTCACGCTTGCGACAAGCGTGAACGGTGCCACTTGGCGAATGCTGGTATTGTACGCTGATTGCAGTTAAATTGGATCATAGTGTACAACTGTGCGCTGAAATTGGACCAGTTCGCAGGCAAAAGTCCGTACAATAAAGCAAAATCTTAAGAAGACCTTTGGAGTCAGAATGAAAAGAGCTGTAATCACCGGTTTAGGCATTGTTTCCAGTATCGGCAATAACCAAGAAGAAGTATTAGCCTCATTAAAAGCTGGCAAATCCGGCATCACGTTTTCGCAAGAGTTTGCAGACATGGGGCTGCGCTCGCAAGTGTGGGGGCAAATTGATATCGATACTGCAGCCTTGATTGATCGCAAAGCACTGCGCTTTATGGGCGATGCAGCCGCTTATGCTTACATTTCAATGGCGCAAGCAATCGCTGATGCTGGTTTAACAGCTGAGCAAGTTTCAAATTTCCGCACGGGCTTAGTGGTGGGTTCAGGTGGTGCTTCTTCTAAAACGCAAATTGAAGCGGCTGATACACTGCGGGAAAAAGGCGTAAAGCGCGTTGGGCCTTATGCCGTGCCAAAAACTATGTCCAGCACCTGTTCTGCCTGTCTGGCGACACCGTTTGAAATCAAAGGTGTGAATTATTCGATTAGTTCTGCTTGTGCCACCAGCGCGCATTGTATCGGGCATGCGGTCGAACTCATCCAATTAGGCAAACAAGACATTATTTTTGCCGGCGGTGGCGAAGAAGTGCATTGGAGTTTGGCGATGGAGTTTGATGCGATGGGCGCATTATCCAGCAAGTACAACGACAATCCGACTTCAGCTTCTCGTACATACGATGCCAATCGCGATGGTTTTGTGATTTCTGGCGGCGGCGGTATTTTAGTGATTGAAGAGTTAGAGCATGCGCTTGCTCGCGGCGCCAAAATTTATGCAGAAATTGTCGGTTATGGTGCGACTTCTGATGGTTATGACATGGTTGCGCCAAGTGGTGAAGGTGCCATCCGTTGTATGCAGATGGCCATGCAAGATGTCAAAGCGCCTATTGATTATTTGAATACTCATGGCACCTCAACCCCAGTTGGTGACGTGAAAGAGCTCGGTGCAATCCAAGCTGTGTTTGGTGGCAATAGCCCTGCGATTAGCGCAACTAAAGCAATGACTGGCCATGCTTTAGGTGCAGCCGGTGTGCATGAAGCCATCTATTCGCTATTAATGTTAGAGCATGGCTTTATTGCGCCATCGATCAATATCGGTGAGTTGGATGAAGCGGCTGTTGGTTTAAATATTGTACGTGAAATGACGCCAGCCAAATTGAACACTGTGATGTCGAACAGCTTTGGTTTTGGTGGTACTAATGCCACTTTAGTGATGCAGAAGTATCAAGGCTAAGCTGACGCTAAGTTGTCGCTAAGTTGTCGCTAAGTGACACGCTAACTGACGCTATCTGAAATGAGAGCTTGCAGTAAGCAGTTAGCAAGCACACTGTGTATATTGCATAAAAGTGGGATTGGATAAAAGCCATCTTGAGGTTGTACTCAGATGGCTTTTTTTACGCGCCACTTTTTGTCGGTAGTGAATAACGTACAATAGGCCAATGCTGCCGAATTGATGAGAGATGGCGGAGTCTTGAGTTTGCTGTGAAAGCCCCTCCTAGGAAAAAAGGAACCACGATGAAAATTTATGTTGATGATGTCATGCCTTATGCACGGGAATTTTTTCAAGATTTGGGTGAGGTCGTGCCTTTTGCGGGTCGTCATGTGCAGGCAGAACAAGTCAAGGACGCTGATTTTTTATTGGTGCGGTCAGTGACTAAAGTCAATCAAGCATTGTTAGGTGCAAGCCCCAAAGTGCAATTTGTCGGGACTGCGACTATTGGCACCGATCATTTAGATACCGAATTTCTCCGCGCAAAACAAATTCCATTTAGTAACGCCGCCGGTTGTAATGCGCAATCTGTAGTAGAGTATGTGCTCAGTTGTTTATTTTTACTCGCTGAAATTCGGCAGCAACCGCTGCAGTCTTGGACTGTTGGGGTGGTCGGCGTTGGTCAAATCGGCTCTCGGCTAGTGCGAGCGCTACAAGCCCTGCAAGTGAATGTGTTGCAATGTGATCCGCCGCGTGCTCGGCAACAGCTTGATTTTCCACATGTCGCTTTTGCAAAACTCTGCCAGCAAGTCGATGTGCTTTGCTTACATGTGCCATTACACCGGGATGGCGAGGACGCCACTTATCATCTGCTCGATGAGGCAGCACTTGCGCAATTACCTGCAGATCTAGCCATTATTAATGCTTGTCGCGGCGAGGTCATCGATAATCAGGCGTTGCTGCGCCAGCTGAAAGTACAATCTCGTGATGTATTCTTAGATACTTGGGAAGCCGAACCCAATATTTTGCAAGAACTTGTGCCTTATTGCCGGATCGCCACTGCGCATATCGCCGGCCATAGTATTGAAGGCAAAGCTCGTGGCACTGAAATGCTCTATCAGCAGGTCTGTGCAAGGCTTGGCATCCCACCAAAATGGCAACTCAGTGACTTTTGTCCAAGCCCTGTCATGAAAAACTTGCAAATTTCTCCAGATTTTGGACTTTCAGATGTCCAAAATCTATGCAGGATGTTATATGATGTCCGCAGAGATGATGCTTTGTTCAGATATTATCTTGCGAGCAAAGGGTTCGATTGGCTGAGAACAACCTATCCCGCTCGGCGCGAGTTCGGCTCGTTGCAATTGAGTGGGCAAGCCATACCAGATTTTTTACTTCAGTTAGGGTTTAACAGCCAGCAATAAGGGGAGCATACAAATGGCTCAGCAGTTTGACGTCGCCGTATTAGGAGCCACTGGGTTAGTGGGTCAGCATTTAATTGAAATTTTGGAACAGCGTGATTTTCCAGTAAATCGGCTATTCCCATTGGCAAGTAGCCGTTCAGCTGGCGGTTTTGTAACCTTTAAGGGCAAACAAATTGAAGTGCTGGATGCTGAGCAATTTGATTGGAGCCAAGCTCAGATTGGTTTATTTTCCGCGGGTGGCAGTGTGTCAGCGGTTTATGCGCCACGTGCCGCTGATGCTGGCTGCGTAGTCATCGACAATACCTCACACTATCGTTACGAAGCGGATATCCCTTTGGTAGTGCCAGAAGTGAATCCACAAGCGATTGCGGATTATCGCAATCGGAATATCATCGCCAACCCAAACTGTTCAACCATCCAGATGTTAGTGGCACTCAAGCCTATTCATGATGCGGTGGGGATCAGCAGAATTAACGTCTGTACCTATCAATCGGTCAGTGGCGCAGGCCAACAAGGCATTGAAGCCTTAGCCGGTGAAACCACCCAATTACTGAATGGCCGTCCGATTGAATCGACCGGTAAATTCAGTCGCCAAATTGCTTTTAATGTCATCCCGCAAATTGATGTATTCATGGACAATGGCTACACCAAAGAAGAAATGAAGATGCATTGGGAAACTCAGAAGATCATGGGGGATGATAGCATTGCCGTTAATGCGACTGCAGTGCGAGTGCCAGTATTTTATGGCCATGCTGAAGCGGTACATATTGAAACCCGTCATCCGATTAGCGTAGAGCAAGTCAAAGCGTTATTGGCTGAAGCGCCAGGTGTGGTGTTGCTAGAGGACAACGCTGAGTTTCCAACGCAAGTGGGCAATGCGCAAGGGGCAGATGAAGTTTTTGTCGGCCGTATTCGTAAAGATTATACCCATGAGCATGGTCTGAATTTATGGGTCGTTGCTGATAACGTACGCAAAGGTGCTGCAACCAACAGCATTCAAATCGCAGAGCATTTAATCCGCGATTATCTCTAAGCATTTTGTGGAGCTAAGCCCCAACCCTGGTTGGGGCTTTTTTATTTCTAGCTTTTATTTCTAGCCGGCCCAAAGTGGTGAGGTTGCTAATTTCAATTGAATTCATTTAAGTTATTGGCTGCTTTGCAGATAAATAGCATAATTTAGCAAAATAATTGATCTAACCTTGCTGTAGGCAACTGCCAGTGAATTAGAATATTGGCAGAACATCAGCAAAGTGGAACATTGTTTGCTTAGCAGATATATTCAAAAGATGGCTACAGCATCGGCTGGTTAATTTATAGTCTGATATCCGGCGATCACACCAAAACGCTGTTAGGGAACTCTGAATGCATTTGATGCGAATATTGATAGTGCTACTGTGCGTCAATTTAGTGACACCAGTCTTGGCGGAAACGACGGCTAAGATTCGTGGGCCGAAAGAATTTGATGCGCCTGCGATCACCCAGATTGGTCCCATTACCCCGCAAGACACGTTATGGCGTTTGGCCGAACAAGTTCGTCCTGATCCTCGGGTCAATATGTATCAAGTGATGTATGCCTTGTATCTTAAAAACCCGAATTCATTTTTAGATAACAATTTTAATCATTTACGTACGGGTGCTTATCTTCAAGTGCCGACCTTACGCGAAATGCTCAACGTTGATGCCGTTGAAGCACAGCGTAAATCGGAATTAGATGATTTAGCATGGTCAGAAAAGATCCGGCTTGCTGCCCAACAGAAAAAAGAAGATCTCACTGCTAAACAGCAAGATATTGCGGCCGCTCGCCAAGAAATTAAAGAAGAGCTGAGCCGAGTTGAATCGGTTCAAACTGAACAAATGTCTGATATTCGCGATCGCTTAAGTGCTTCGATGGCGAATGTTGAGGCGATTGTGCAGGAAAATGAAAAGTTGAAAGATCAGCTCGGTGCTGTGGCGCAAGAACTGACCACGGTGAAACAACAGCTCGATCAAGACAGTGAAATACAGAAGCAGTTGCAGCAATTATTGGCGCAACAAGCCGAAATGATGGCTCAGCAGCAAGAACAAATTCGCAAAGCGCAAGAAGGGTTTAATTTTGCCGAAACTTGGCAAAAACTTGCCAACAGTCCGGTGGGTTGGGCGCTGGCAGGTCTGTTACCCGCTTCAATCATTCTATTCTTTATTGTTGCGATGATCCGGCGCAAAGGGCAAAAAGCCGCGGCAGTTGTGACAGCTGCCACGGCAGCGCCGGTGGCCGATCCTTATTACAAATCACCCTTACCACCACTGGACGATAGTTTAGACTTCGATGAGAGCAGTCTGATGAATCTCGATGATTCATTGCTCAATGACCGCAATGGTGGTATCCGGTTAGATGAGGATGACTTTAATCGGCCGCCTGCACGCAAAGCCGCAAGTTTTAACGATGATGATTTGCTGGATGACAGTTTTGATACTCCTTCGGCTGCAACCAGCAAACCAGCATCTGCCTTTGATATGGATGACTTGTTAGATGACCCGCTGGATCTGTCAGAGCCGACGCCTGCAGCGCCTACGCCGAAAGTTGAATTTGATGCCAACAATATTTTGTCGGGTGACGATTTAAGTGCATTGTTTAGCGAAGCTGAGGATGAACCTTTTGTCGCGAAGACCGAGTTTGATGCCAATAATATTTTGTCAGGCAATGAGCTCAGTTCATTATTCGATAGTTTAGAAGAAGATGATGAAGATCCTGATGCCATCTTCGCCAAGGCTCAAGCCAATCAAAAAGCTGAATCACATCTAGTGCCTGATGATTTAGATAAAGCCTCCTCCGTCGCGCTTGCTGCGGCAGAGGCTGCACAGATGGATGATTTACTCGAAGAGATAGAGCTCGATCTGCCAGGCGATAGCAATGTCACCGATGACTTTGATATCGATTCATTACTCGATAGCACACAATCTGCTGCCAAAGCCCAAGAACCTGCACCAACAGCCGCTCAAGGGAACTCGGCAGCTGATGACAGTTTTGACATCGATGATTTATTGGCTTCGACCCAGTCAGCTCAGCAAAGTCCGTCAGACGAAACATTTGATATCGACGATGTGATAGCAGCTGCCAAGTCTGAAGATAATAGCGATAATTTTGATATTGATGATTTAGTAGCGGCAACGCAAGCGACTGCAATTCAAGTGACAGCCCCTCAAGCTGCTGCAGCTCAAGTGGCTTCGACCCAAGCCAATGATGAGTTTGATATTGATGACTTGATTGACCAATCTCAATCGCATGACAATTTAACTGCTCCAAAAGCTGCATCCGAATCAGTAATTTCTGAAATGGCTGAAAATAGCTTGGAGAAGCCCGAGCAATTCGATAGCTCTGAACTCGATGCTTTTGCCGAGTCCTTGGTTGATGAAACTTTGTTGTCAGAACCTGATTTTACCGATTTCATCGATGAGCAGCCGGACAATGTGCATCAAATTATGCAGTCAGAATTAGACACTGATGCCGACGCTATTATCGAGGCTGATGAGCAGCATGTGCTGCACGATGAGCTGGATGACATCCTGAATGAAGTTGCCGAACTTAAAGCTCAGTCTGCAGCTACTCTGGCTGAATTAAAGCTGCCGGAGGCGGCATTAGAGCAAGCCGCGGCTGATTTTGCCGACGCCGAAATCTCTATGGCCGATGTCAGTCATTTATTGACCGACGATGATATGGGGCACAATGCTGCCGATGATTTAAGTGAAGTTGAGAAGGGCAGTGCCGTTGATAGTTTAAGCGCGGCCAATTCCATCGATGCGGCGGATGACTTAAGCACAACTGAAGATTTAGCATTTGACATGCCCGCTGAATTGAGCGACACGTCTGAAACGGAACAAGCGTTCGAACTTCAAGAGCTTGCTTCTCAAGCGCACGAAAGCAATGACGAAGTTGCGGGTTCAGTCGAGTCATCGGCATCAGGCGATTTATCTTTGTCTGAGGTTGATGCAACAACTGAACAAGAGTTAGCGCAAGAATCCTTCGCAGAACAAGAATACCTCAATGAATTTGCCGAGCTTGAAGATACCGAGATGCCGAATCTCGCGTTGACTGATGATGGCAGTGTTGCCAAGTTTGAACCCATTTCTTCAGTGGAACGGCCTAGCAAGTTATTAGATAGCTATCCTGAATTGGAGTTATCGGATTTAGATCTATCGGAAGACGGTGATCTCATTTTTGATGAAGATGAATTAACCAATGGCTCTGTGGTTGATGTGGATGCAGCCTTGCTGGATGAACTGTTGCAAGAACCCGCCGATTTGCCTGAGATGGCAGAACTTGGAGCTATAGAAGAGACGAATTTTGATGAGTTGCTCCAAGAACTCGCAGAAGTTGAATTGCCTTCTGAGGATGAAATCGCCGAGTCTTTGGATTTACATGATCTCACCGTCGATGAAGCTTTTAATCAACTTGCTACATCAGTTGAAGATGATCCTGCGGTTACACCGCCTGAGTTGCCCGATTTCGTCAATATTGATCGACTCCTAGCGGCGACAGAAGAAGATGTGGGCTCGCATGATCCAACAGCCCCGCTCAATATTGATGTTGGTTTGGCTGATTTTGATGATCTCATTTTGCCTGAAGAAGCTGGGGATGTGGATGCTGCAGATAATGGCTTTGGTGGCAAAATGGATTTGATCCGCGCCTATATTGAGATTGGTGATCAAGAAAGCGCGAATCAAATCATCAAAGACATCATGGCTTCTGATGCACCTGCGCATGTGAAACAAGAGGCACTGTCTTTGCAATCCTAATCCGCCGCTATGTTCGTCATTGACTGATTGTCATCATGGGTTGTCGTTGATTGCATCAAATTTTTGCAATCAGCGACAACAGTGGCGCCCCCCAAAATGCTGATCGCCTGTGATATACTCCCGCCGAATAATTAAGGAGTAGGCATGCGCATTGCACTTGGTATTGAATATGATGGCACCGGTTATTTTGGCTGGCAGCGTCAACGTGAAGTCAACAGTATTCAAGGTGAACTCGAGCGAGCTTTAAGCCAAGTGGCGAATGAGCCGATTGAGGTTTTTTGTGCAGGCCGAACCGATGCTGGCGTGCATGCCACAGGTCAAGTCATTCATTTTGATACACAAGCCAATCGAGACATGCGTGCTTGGGTCATGGGCGTCAATTCGAATTTACCCACAGGCATTGCGGTTCGATTTGCTCAGCCGGTTGCCGACGATTTCCATGCCCGTTTTTCCGCAACCGCCCGTCGTTATCGTTACATCATTTACAATCATAAATTTCGTCCTGCTATCTTGGGGGCGGGGCTGAGCCATTATCATCAAGAGATTGACGTCAGTTTGATGCAGCAAGCTGCGCCGGCATTATTGGGCGAGCAGGATTTTTCCTCATTCCGAGCCATTCAATGTCAATCCAACAGCCCGTTTCGCAATGTCATGCATTTGCAGATTGACCGCTTTAATGATTTTATTGTGATTGATATTAAAGCCAATGCGTTCTTGCATCATATGGTGCGAAATATCACTGGCAGTTTGTTGGAAGTGGGCATGGGACGGCGTGATCCGAGCTGGATTGCAGAGTTACTCGCCAAAAAAGATCGCACTCAAGCCGCTGCCACCGCGAAAGCTGAGGGGTTGTATTTGGTAGAAGTCGATTATCCCGAACATTTTGGCATCACCAAAACTGCAGTGGGCCCATTGTTTCTTCCTCAGCAAATCGGACTTGGGGTAAATTGCTAACCCGCTTTTGGCAATTGTTGAATAATCGCCGCAGTTCTTGAACTTTTCTCCGATGTTCACCATCATAGAGCCGATGCTTTGCCAACTACTAAGACCAGTTTTTGCTAGGGTGGCATCGCGCTTTGTGTTTTAATAACCGCCGTTTGCGTAAAATCGGCGGAATTCATTGCAATTTTCGCTGACTGTGACACTCAAGTTCGCAGTTAAATACATAGGAATGATTATGAGTTGGTTAGAAAAGATTCTGCCGAGAACTTCGACTTCAGCGCGTCGGAATATTCCTGAGGGCGTTTGGACGAAATGTACATCGTGTGAAGCGGTATTATACAAGGCTGATTTAGATCGGCAGTTAGGGGTTTGCCCAAAATGTGATCATCACATGCGGATCCGCGCTCGCGATCGCCTCGCGCAATTTTTAGATACCAACACCGGCGTTGAATTGGCTGCAGAGCTTGAGCCACAGGATGTTTTAAAGTTCAAAGATAGCAAACGCTACAAAGAACGTATCGCAGCTGCGCAAAAAGAAACCAATGAAAAAGATGCGATGGTGGTGATGCGTGGTTCGCTCAAAGGCATGCCGATTGTGGTCGCAAGTTTTGAGTTCGAATTTATGGGCGGTTCGATGGCTTCTGTAGTCGGTGCGAAGTTCGTCAAAGGCGTTGAGTTTGCCCTAGAACATAAAGTGCCGTTTGTTTGCTTCTCGGCATCTGGTGGTGCGCGGATGCAAGAAGCACTGTTCTCTTTAATGCAGATGGCAAAAACCAGCGCAGCCTTAGCAAAATTGAGCGAAGCAGGTTTACCTTATATTTCAGTCCTCACGGATCCAACCATGGGTGGGGTCTCGGCAAGTTTAGCTATGCTTGGCGATATCAATATTGGTGAGCCAAAAGCGTTGATCGGTTTCGCAGGCCCACGCGTGATTGAACAGACTGTGCGTGAAAAATTACCGGAAGGTTTCCAGCGCAGTGAATTCCTGCTAGAGCATGGTGCAATTGATATGATTGTTGACCGCCGCCAAATGCGCGATACAATTGCGCGATTAGTAGCAA
>CAZIPG010000101.1:1302-10447 GCA_964540955.1 uncultured Rheinheimera sp. | reverse complement strand
TATAAAGTCCAATTCCTGTTAGAAGAGTAGTTATGGATAATCTGAATCAAGATGTCGCAGAAGTTCATTGGTTACTGGATATGTTCCAAACCGTTGATGTCGGGTTGGTGGTCCTAACCGTTGACTACAAAATCCAAGTCTGGAATGGCTTTATGGAGAATCATAGTGGTTTGACACCGCGGCAGGTTCGAGATCGCCATTTATTCGATTTGTTTTCCGAGATTGATGAAGATTGGCTGCGTCGTAAGTGCGATCCGGTCATTTTATTGAAAAACCGAGCTTTCACGATTTGGGAGCAACGGCCGTATATTTTTAAATTCCGTAATTATCGTCCGATCACCGGCGCCGCGGAATACATGTACCAGAACAGCACGATCTTCCCGATTACTAATTTGACTGGCGTAGTGACGCACCTGTGCATGATCATTTATGACGTGACTGATGTGGCAACCAGTCGGTTAGAGTTGGAATCAATGAATGGACAGTTGAAACAGTTATCGAAAACTGACTTTTTAACCGCGCTGAATAACCGCGGGACTTGGGAAGATGCATTAAAGCAAGAATTTAAACGGTTAAAACGCAGTGGTCATGTTGGCACTTTATTGATGTGTGATATCGACCATTTTAAACGTGTTAACGATACTTATGGTCATGCCGCGGGTGATGCGGTGATCCAAGCCGTTGCAAATGCCGTGAAACGAAATTTGCGCGAGACCGATATTGCAGGACGTTATGGCGGTGAGGAATTTGCCGTACTCCTCGTTGACACCACAGCAGATCAAGCGGCTTATTTTGCCGAGCGGTTGCGTAAAACTGTGGAAAACTTAGCTGTGGAATATAACCAACAGCTGCTGCGAATTACCATCAGTGCTGGCATTGCTGAATATAATTCAGCAATGCTTGAACATCGGCATTGGATTGAAGCCGCTGACAAAGCACTTTATACCTCGAAAGCCAACGGTCGCAATCAGGTGACCTTGGCAGAGCATTTATCTTGATATTGAAGATTTAATCTCAGCAGGTTGTCACTATTAATAAAGGCAGGAATATCCTGCCTTTTTATTCGCTAACTAGACTCAGTTGATTGATGAGCATTCGCCTTGCACGTGTTTCAGGTGCTCGTGCTCTATCACTGGCTAGTCGGCTTTAACGAGTCAGTCTCATTTAACCTGCTGGCACCATGGCCAATAACTGTTTACTGCCATCAGCATTCACTTGCTCCAGTTTCACAGTGAAACCCCAAAGTCGGTGGAGATGTTTCAGAACCGCAGGGTAATTGCCGGCTAATGGCACTCGTTTATTGGGCACAAAGTGTAAAGTCAAAGAACGGTCACCGCCAATATCGGCGTTATACACCTGAATGTTAGGCTCAATGTTACTGAGATTGTATTGTGCCGACAGCATTTGCCGAACTTGCTGGTAGCCTTCTTGATTGTGTATGGCCGCAACCTCCAGATGAGCTTTACTGTCATCATCGACGATGCCAAATAGATGAAAATCGCGGATCACCTTGGGGGAGAGGTACTGGCTAATGAAACTCTCATCCTTAAAATTCTGCATCGCAAAATGTAAGGTTTGTACCCAGTCACTGCCCGCAATATCAGGAAACCAGATTTTGTCTTCTTCGGTAGGATATTCACAGATCCGCCGAAGGTCGGTAAACATGGCAAAACCTAAAGCGTAGGGATTAATGCCCGAGTAGTATTTTGAGTTATAGGCCGGTTGATAGACGACATTGGTGTGATTATGCAGAACTTCCAACATGAACTTGTCACTCAGCAAACCTTCTTGGTACATGTGCTGCAAAATTGTGTAATGCCAAAAGGTTGCCCAGCCTTCATTCATGACTTGGGTTTGCTTTTGCGGATAAAAATATTGCGAAATTTTTCGCACAATTCTGACCACTTCGCGCTGCCAAGGTTTTAATAAAGGTGCATGTTTTTCAATAAAATACAGAATATTTTCCTGAGGTTCGCTCGGGAAATGATGCTCAACCGGCTTGGTTTGTTGGTTGATGCTTGGAATAGTCCGCCATAACTGATTGACTTGGCTTTCCAGATATTTTTCGCGATCTTGTTGGCGGCGCTGTTCTTCATCCATCGAGATTTTCTGCGGACGTTTATAGCGATCAACCCCATAATTCATCAGCGCATGGCAGGAATCCAGCATGTCTTCAACCGCATCCACGCCATAACGTTCTTCACAGTCGCTGAGATATTTTTTGGCAAACACTAAATAGTCGATGATTGAAGAGGCATCCGTCCAAGTTTTAAATAAATAATTGTTTTTAAAAAACGAATTGTGGCCATAGCAAGCATGGGCCATCACTAGCGCTTGCATCGTAATGGTATTTTCTTCCATCAAATAGGCGATGCAAGGGTTGGAATTGATCACAATTTCATAGGCCAAGCCCATTTGACCACGTTTATAGTTTTGTTCGGTTTGAATAAATTTTTTGCCATAGCTCCAGTGATGATAACCGATCGGCATGCCTACGCTGGAATAGGCATCCATCATTTGCTCTGCGGTAATGATCTCAATTTGATTCGGATAAAAATCCAGCTGATAAAACTTTGCGACTCGTTCGATTTCATGTTGATAGGCGTTTAATAATTCGAAAGTCCATTCAGGGCCATCAGACAGCTGGCTTCGAGTGGCTTGAGTCTTATTTTGAGGAATCTGCGTCGTATTCATTGAAGCTCCCTAGGCCCGACTTAAGCAGCCTGCTTTTTGAAAAGCTCACGGAAAACGGGATAAATGTCACTGACTTGGCGAATGGGTTGGATCGCAAAGTTGTCAAATTGCGACAGCAACTTTTCATATTCTTGCCATAAGGTTTGGTGTGGGCGAGGCGTTATTTCAATATAGGCATAATAACGAACCCATGGCAGTAAATTGTTCGCCAAGATCTCGGCACACTGCGGGCTATCATCTGCCCAGTTATCGCCATCGGAGGCTTGCGCGGCGTAGATATTCCATTCTTGTGGATTAAACCTTGCCGCGACAATTTCTTGCATCAACTTCAGCGCACTGGAAACAATGGTACCGCCCGTCTCTTGCGAATAAAAAAACTCTTGTTCGTCGACCTCTTTGGCCTGCGTATGGTGGCGAATATAAACCACTTCGACATTTTTATAACTTCGACTCAAAAACAGATAGAGCAGAATATAAAAGCGTTTCGCCATTTCTTTGGTGGCTTGGTCCATAGAACCCGAAACGTCCATCAAGCAAAACATCACCGCATTGCTCGTCGGTTCCGGCCGTTTGGCGAAATTGCGAAAGCGTAAATCAAAACTATCAATAAAAGGCACGGCAGCAATCTTCTGCCGCAGTTCTTCAGCTTGACGGCGCAGCAGAATTAATTGCATTTCATCGGGCACAGGTTCTGCTTCAAGTCGGGATATTTCCTCCTCTAATTGCGCGAGCTGTTTCTTTTTTCCTGCCGACATGGCAACCCTGCGGGCCAGCGAACCTTGTAATGAGCGCACCACATCGATGTTACTAGGTACACCTTCTGAACGATAACCGGCGCGAACTTGTTTGTATTGCACCAGCTTGTTCAGTTGATTTTTTTTCAGATTGGGCAATTCTAAATCTTCAAAGAGTAGGTCTAGATATTCATCTTTTGAGATGGAAAAAACAAACTCATCACTGCCTTCGCCATCGGCGCTAGCATCGCCTTGACCACTGCCACCCCCTTGGCCGCCCATCGGCCTTTTGATGTGGTCACCTGGGCTAAACTGATCATTACCCGGGTGGACTTGTTCCCGATGACCGCCACGGCCTTGGTGGAAAAATGGCTCAGAAATATCTCGTCCTGGAATGGTGATACTTTCACCTGAATTGACATCGGTGACACTGCGTTTACTGACCGCATCGGACACCGCTTGTTTAATTTGTTGCTTATAGCGCCGGATGAACCGTTGCCGGTTCACCGCGCTCTTGTTTTTGCCATTGAGGCGTCGATCGATAAAATGCGCCATAAAGCCTCCGATCGAGTTGCATCACTGCGATTTTCTCACCCGCAAGTACCATTCTGATAACAAGCGGACTTGTTTACGGGTGTATCCCTTCGCCATCATACGTTCGACAAAGTCATCATGTTTTTTCTGATCATCGGTTGATGTTTTGGCATTAAATGAAATGACAGGCAGTAATTCCTCAGTGCCTGAGAACATCTTTTTCTCAATCACAGTGCGTAGTTTTTCATAGCTAGTCCAGGTTGGATTTTTACCATTATTTTTCGCTTTCGCACGCAAGACAAAATTGACGATCTCATTGCGGAAATCTTTCGGATTTGAAATGCCAGCCGGTTTTTCAATTTTCTCAAGTTCAGCATTCAGCGCCGCGCGGTCAAATAATTGTCCGGTTTCCGGATCGCGATATTCCTGATCTTGGATCCAAAAATCAGCATAGATCACATAGCGATCGAAGATGTTTTGCCCATATTCGGAATAACTCTCTAAATAGGCTGTTTGGATTTCTTTGCCAATAAACTCAACATATTTCGGGATTAAATAGCCTTTTAAGTGTTCCAAATATCGCTCAGCGATTTCGGAAGGAAATTGCTCGCGTTCGATCTGTTGTTCGAGTACATAAAACAGATGGACTGGGTTTGCAGCCACCTCAGTACTGTCAAAGTTAAATACTCGCGATAGAATTTTAAAGGCAAATCGAGTCGAAAGCCCCGTCATGCCTTCATCCACACCCGCATAATCACGGTATTCTTGATAAGATTTCGCCTTCGGATCAGTGTCTTTTAAGCTTTCGCCATCATAGACCCGCATTTTGGAGTAAATGCTAGAGTTTTCAGGGGTTTTGAGTCGTGAAAGCACAGCAAACTGCGCCAGTGCGGTTAAGGTGCTCGGAGCACATGGGGCGACTTTTAACTCACTGTGTTCAAGCAACTTTTCATAAATGCGCACTTCCTCCGAAACCCGTAAACAATAAGGCACTTTGACGATATAAACCCGATCAAGGAATGCTTCATTATTCTTGTTGTTTCGGAAGGTCTGCCATTCAGATTCGTTGCTGTGCGCAAGGATGATGCCCTCAAATGGCAAGGCAGCTAGGCCTTCAGTGCCATTGAAGTTACCTTCTTGGGTTGCCGTCAGTAATGGATGCAACACTTTGATGGGGGCTTTGAACATTTCGACAAATTCCATCAATCCCTGATTGGCTCGACACAAGGCGCCGGAATAGCTGTAGGCATCCGGATCATTTTGGGCAAAATGTTCTAACTGCCGAATATCGACTTTCCCAACTAAAGAGGCGATATCTTGATTGTTCTCATCCCCCGGTTCAGTTTTGGCGATCGCAATTTGATCGAGGATCGATGGGTATTTTTTCACGACGCGGAATTGACTAATGTCGCCATTAAACTCGTGCAACCGTTTACTAGCCCAGGGTGACATGATGGTTTTCAAATAGCGCTTTGGAATGCCATATTCTTGTTCCAAAATATGCCCATCTTCTTGCATATCAAATAAACACAATGGGTTATCGTAGACGGGCGAGCCTTTCAAATAATAAATAGGCATTTGCTGCATCAGCGACTTGAGTTTTTCTGCAAGGGATGATTTGCCGCCACCGACGGGCCCAAGCAAATAGAGGATCTGTTTGCGTTCTTCTAAGCCTTGAGCCGAATGCTTTAAATAAGACACAATTTGTTCAATCGCATCTTCCATGCCGTAAAACTCAGCAAAAGCAGGGTAGCGGGCTATGACTCGATTTGAAAATAGCCGGCTGAGTTTGGGATCTTGCGCAGTGTCAATTTGTTCGGGTTGACCAATTGCCATTAACAGCCGTTCGGCCGCACTGGCATAACAACTCTTATCATTTTTACACAGCGTGAGATACTCAGAAATACTGTATTCTTCTTCACGCGCGGCTTCATACCGTGACTTAAAATGCTCAAAAATGCCCATATGCACCTCCGAAAACATGGTCCTGAAAAGCGTCGTTGTTCTGTTAACGTTAGCCTGTATCTTGCGAGCTTGCAGAAAAATCCAACAAAATTAGGCAATTTAAATTTTTGAAGAGGATGGTTGTAAATTCAGCGTAGTTGAACTTGCGGAGCTGTGCAGATATAAAAAAACCCAAGCAAGCTTGGGTTTTTACTAAATTGGCAACAAAAAATTACTGTGCCGCAACGCGCGATTAAGCGAAGTTTGCGCTGGCGAATTCCCAGTTCACTAATGCCCAGAAGGCATTTAAGTAAGTTGGGCGAGCATTGCGGAAATCGATGTAGTAAGCGTGTTCCCACAGATCCACTGTTAACAGTGCTTTGATGCTGCTGTCTGTTAACGGCGTGCCAGCGTTGCTGGTATTGACGATGTCTAAAGAACCATCGGCTTTTTTCACTAACCAAGTCCAGCTAGAACCAAAGTTGTTGACTGCTTTGTCATTGAATGCAGTTTGGAAAGCAGCGAAAGAGCCCCATTTTGCATTGATAGCATCTGCTAAAGCGCCAGTTGGTTCACCGCCACCGTTTGGTGATAAGCAGTGCCAGTAGAAAGTGTGGTTCCAAATTTGTGCGGCGTTGTTGAACACTGGGCCTTCAGAAGTTTTGATGATTTCTTCTAAAGATTTGCCTGCGAAATCAGTGCCTTCAACTAAAGAATTTAATTTTACAACGTAAGCATTGTGGTGCTTGCCATGGTGGAATTCCAAAGTTTCAGCGGAAATATGCGGTAATAAAGCATCTTTTGCGTATGGTAATGCTGGTAATTCAAAAGCCATTCTATTTCTCCATCGGCGTTGTTTATGGTTTCTGCATCGCGTAGACTACAAAACCTGAGTAAAATACTCAAGTTTTACCTAGTTTTTCTGTTGAACTAGGCGCATTTTAGCTACGTACTAAGCGCGATGATAGCTCAGTAGCTAGAGCATTCGAGTGGCTGATGCCGCTTCGACAGCGTAATTTTTGGGGTGAGTTGGTAAAACTCAAGTGTGAAGCGGCAAATCCTTTGGTAAAATCGCAAAAATTTTAATTCGGTGCTGAGGCATTTATGGAAACTATCGACAAAATTAAACAACAACTGGCAGATAACCCAATTTTGATTTACATGAAAGGGTCGCCAAAGTTACCAAGCTGTGGCTTTTCAGCCCAAGCGTCGCAAGCTTTAATTGCTTGTGGTGAGCCATTTGCCTTCGTTGATATTCTGCAAAATCCAGATATCCGTGCAGAATTACCTAAATTTGCCAACTGGCCAACTTTCCCACAATTGTGGGTTGAAGGTGAGTTGATTGGTGGTTGTGACATCATGTTAGAAATGTTTCAACGCGGCGAATTGCAGCCATTAATTAAAGAAACTGCTGCGAAGTACAAAACTGCCGAGTAATGACTGCGAGCGCTTACTGCGCGAGGATTGTGCGAACATTGTAATGACTTTGCAGTATCGCGCTCAGAGGCTCAAATTAGTCATAAAAAAAGCCAACATCTTGATGTTGGCTTTTTGTTGAGTTTGTCTTCCATTCAAATTGACTTGGTTGCGGTCAATTTTCACCAACAACGCCTTGTCGTTGAGTGTAGCGTTATTCGGTGGCGTGATTGCTTGATGTCATTTCATCGGCGAATGGTTCTGCTGCGTCACCGGCTAACGGCCATCCCCCTAATGCTTGCCAGCGATTGACAATATAACAAAATAATTCGGCTGTCCGCTCGGTATCATATAAAGCGCTGTGGGCTTCTTTGCCATCAAAAGCGATGCCTGCCGCCATACAAGCTTTCGCCAACACGGTTTGTCCCAAAGCCAATGCTGCCAAGGTGGTGGTGTCGAAAGAAACAAAGGCATGAAACGGCGAGCGTTTAATCGAGTTGCGCTCCACTGCAGCATTTAAAAAGCTTTGATCAAATGCAGAATTATGCGCCACCATGACTGCGCGTTGACACCCCGCATCTTTTTGCCCTTTGCGCACCATTTTGAAAATTTCAGTAATGGCTTCCCGTTCGGAAACGGCACCGCGCAGTGGATTGTAAGGATCGATGCCATTAAATTCCAGCGAGGCAGGATTGAGAATTGCCCCTTCAAACGGCTCCACATGAAAGTGGAGGGTTTGGTCGATGCTGAGCATCCCATGCTCATCCATTTTTAAAGTGCAGGCGGCAATTTCTAATAGCGCATCGGTGGCCGCGTTAAATCCTGCGGTTTCGACATCGATGACAACTGGATAGTAGCCACGAAACCTTTGGGCAAATAATGAATTTGGATCAGCCATAATTTTTTCATCTCAACAAATAGGCGCGCAGTATGCCAAAAAAAAATGCATCCGTCTTGTCACGGCATAGTGTTTGCAATGTTTGTTGTAGAGTTTTTGCAGCAATCTGCCATATTTAACGCAAGTATTTGGATTTGCTGCCGATAAGTGTCAGAGCTTAAGACCTGCACCGTTTTATCAAGGGGAGCATGCATGAAAACCAGCGCAACGTTGTTCTTTACGGCATTATTCATGTCGTCAAGCGCTGCCGCATGGCAAAACCTGCGGCAATATACTGCCACTTTGGATAATTCAACCTGGTCGGTAAAAACAGCGACGGCACTGCGCTGCGAGTTAGGTCATACCATTCCAAACTTTGGCGAGGCCTTGTTCGTCAGTGAAGCCAACAAAGAACTCAACCTATTATTCCATTTACAAATGACCCGACTGCCTGATGATTATGGCCTTGCCAAAGTTTTATCAGTTGCGCCCAATTGGCGGGCAGGGGAGCCAACCAAACCGCTCGCAGACATGCAGTTGTTGAAACAGTTTAATGGCAATTTGCCGAAAAAACAGGCATGGACCATGCTGACTGAGCTCGAGCAAGGCTTCAGTCCAACCTTCTATTTTGCCGATTGGCATAGCCCTTATGATCAGATTGTTGCGTCATTAAATCCGGTGCACTTTGCCGGGCCTTTCGAAAAGTTTAACCAATGTTTGGCAGGGCTTTTACGCTATAGCTTTGATGATATTTCCCTATCAATGCTCAATTATCAATCTAACAGCAATGAATTTACCCGCGAATCGCAAGCTCGGTTGACGCAAATTGCTGAGTATCTCAAGCATGACAAGTCGATTGCTGCGGTGGAAATTGACACTTACACCGACAGTTATGGTGGCCGTTGGATTAACGATGAATTATCCCGCAAAAGAGCGGTTGCGCTCA
>CAZIPG010000101.1:0-1274 GCA_964540955.1 uncultured Rheinheimera sp. | reverse complement strand
CTTGGGGAAAAGCGGCATGTGGCGGCGAATGAGACGAGCCGTGGCAGAGCAACGAACCGGCGGGCCGTGGTGCAAATTGTCAGAGCAGAAGCCCCGCGCTATTAGGGGCTTTTCTGTTGAGGTGTGTCCTATCAGTAGGTTTTGCCTTAATGATGATGCTTAATCAATGGGTTTAAATCGACAGGGTGATAGCATCTGCTGTTGCTGCAAACTCAGTGGTTCGGGTTCATCACAGAGTCTCGCAGCTAAATACTCCGCAAGCAGGGGCGCAAATAACAGACCCCGAGCACCTAAAGCTCCGAGCACATATGTACCGTCGGCCAATTTTCCTGCAACAGGAAGATGATCTGGCGCTGTTGTGCGAAATGCAGCTTTCGCACTCGTCACTGTTGCATCCGCAAACCATGCAGGCTGTTTGAGGACGGTATTGACGAGGTCTAAGTTAAACACATCATCTGCAGTTTTTAGTTCAGGCACAGGGTTGAGTTTGTAGGCATCGCGGTCAAAAGTTGCGCCAATACAAGATTCTTTGGCATAACCTTCATCCTGCGGGGTGATATAGCCTTGATGGCAAACTACCGTTTTCAGTGCAGCCAACCCTTCTGCTTTGATATGGCTAACTTGGCCGCGGATCACATTGAGTGGCAGTTCTGGGATTTGTTGCGGTAAAGCGTGGCCTGTGCACAAGACCAAATGTTGGCCTTGCAGTTGATGTTGCTCGCCTGAAGTAACTGCTTTTAAAGTTAACTCCACACCCTCGGTGGTATTCAGATAACTTTGCAGCTGATAACCGAGCGAAGCCTGAAAGCCAGGTTGTTCGGTTAGAAACTGAAACGCGGCTTGGCAGAACCGCTGCGGTGCGACCCAGCCGCCCTCAGCGAAATACAAACCCGAGTAGGGCAGCGCTACTCCAGCGATTTCAGATGCCTGTTCCGATGTGACGGGTTGTGCATAAGCTTCGGCATAGGCGGGTGCTTGGGAAATTTTATCAAAACGCCGAGCCAACTGCTCATTGCAAGCCAACTGCAATACGCCACAGAATTCCACCGGAAAATTAAATTGCTGTAACAGCTTTCGGTATTGGCGGTTGGCGAAGCCAAAGCACGCGAGATGGAATTTTGAATGTTCACTAAAACTACTTTGTAATTGCGGATATAAAGCGCCTTGGCGATTGTGGGATGCACCTTTGCCAACACTTTGGTCTTGGCAAATTAGATGCACTTTTCGCCCTTTTGCGATTAAAGAGAGAGCAGTTAAAAGCGCTGCAAGCCCGC
>CAZIPG010000100.1:0-10624 GCA_964540955.1 uncultured Rheinheimera sp. | reverse complement strand
GTAAACAAGTCAAAATTATTGATGTCGATGCCAAAGCGCGTCAGCAGTTTTCCCTGACGGATGCCGAAGTTGAAGAATTGGCTAAACAAGCGATTATCATTGAAAAGCATTATGGCCGTGCGATGGATATCGAGTGGGCCAAAGATGGCGTCGATGGCAAACTTTATATCGTGCAAGCGCGTCCAGAGACTGTACGTTCGCGTGAAGATTCTAACTCGATGGAACGTTATCAGTTGGAAGGGACTGCAGCAATCGTGGCGGAAGGTCGTGCGATTGGTCATAAAATTGGTTCAGGCACTGCCAAAGTGCTCGCAAGTATTGCGGATATGGACCAAATTCAGGTGGGTGACGTGTTAGTCACTGATATGACCGATCCTGATTGGGAACCCATCATGAAGCGTGCTTCGGCGATTGTCACTAACCGCGGAGGCAGAACTTGCCATGCGGCCATTATTGCCCGTGAATTAGGGATCCCAGCGGTCGTTGGTTGTGGCAACGCGACTGAGTTAGTGAAAACAGGCCAAGCAGTGACCGTGTCTTGTGCTGAAGGCGATACCGGTTTTGTCTATGATGGTATTCTGCCTTTCAACGTCGTCACGTCTCGTGTTGACCAAATGCCAGCACTGAAAATGAAAATCATGATGAACGTTGGTAACCCAGAACGTGCTTTCAGTTTTGCCAAACTGCCACATGCCGGGATTGGTTTAGCGCGTTTAGAATTCATCATTAACCGCATGATTGGCGTTCACCCGAAGGCCTTGTTGAATTTTGCTGCGCAGCCTTCGGATGTCAAAGCACAAATTGAACAGATGATGGCGGGTTATGCGTCACCGGTTGAATTTTACATAGCCAAATTAACTGAAGGCATTTCAACGCTTGCTGCAGCATTCTCACCTGAGCGCGTCATCGTGCGGATGTCTGACTTTAAGTCGAACGAATATGCCAATTTAGTGGGTGGACGTCAGTATGAGCCGCATGAAGAGAACCCAATGATTGGTTTCCGTGGTGCATCGCGTTACATCAGTGAAGATTTTCGGGACTGTTTCGCTTTAGAGTGTGAAGCATTGAAGCGGGTTCGTAATGACATGGGCTTTACCAATGTTGAGATTATGATCCCATTCGTGCGGACGTTAAGTGAAGCTGCTGCGGTGATTGATTTACTGGCTGCGCATGGCTTAAAACGTGGCGAAAACGGTCTGAAAGTCATCATGATGTGTGAGTTGCCAAGTAACTGTCTGTTAGCAGATGAGTTCCTGGAATACTTTGATGGTTTCTCAATCGGCTCAAACGATTTAACGCAGTTGACGCTCGGTCTTGATCGCGACAGTGGCTTAATTGCGCATTTGTTTGATGAACGCAATCCAGCCATCAAAAAATTATTGTCGATGGCCATCTCTACTGCCAAAGCCAAAGGTAAATATGTCGGGATCTGTGGCCAAGGCCCTTCAGATCACGAAGATTTTGCTGCATGGTTAATGGACCAAGGTATTGATTCAGTGTCACTGAATCCAGATACAGTGCTAGAAACTTGGTTGTATTTGGCTAAAAAATACGGTTAAGGACTAGAGTCGTCCTAGTCAAAAGCCAACAATATGTAATTGTTGGCTTTTTTTTCGCCATAATTGCGGATCAGGATACGAGACGCTTCGCTGATGTGATAGGCTAACCATCACGAATTTGAAATCAGTTTATTGCTGAGCCATGTTTGCGAGCCTTTTAAATTATTCAGCAGCATTCAACTGAATTATTAGTTAAATTGTTCGGTAACTTTCGCTAAGACAGTAAGTCACAGCCACGATGGAAGTAATGGAGATTGGATGAATACCACAACACTTGATCGCGCCCAAGGGGCTTTAGTGGCCGCGTTAATTGGTGATGCTATCGGCACCCAAGTTGAATTTATTGATCCCAGTGAGCTTGCCTCTTTACCCGCTGCTGATTTGTTAAGCTTTCAAGAGCATGGCCCTTGGCATACCTTGGCTGGTCAGCCTAATGAGGACGGTGAACTCCTGTTATTGCAGACCAGAATGCTGGTTTTTCAACAAGCTTATTCGGAAGCGGCGGCACTGCAAGCCTATCATTATTGGCTGAAAACAGATCCGTTCACGGTAGATCCAGCTTTTCAGCAAGCTTTAATTACAGGTCCAAGTGCACGGGACTTTGGCTGTCAAGCGTTAGCTCGATTGGTCCCTATTGCGATGATGGGATTACATTTCCCAATCTCTCAGATCGCAAATTGGGCAATGCAGGATACAGCACTAACTCATAGTTCATTGATTTGTCAGCAGTTAAGCGGTTTTTACGCAATGATGTTGGCTGAAATTATCGATCAAGGTTTAACGCAGGATGAGGTGGTTAATAAACTTTCTACATGGGCTGAAATGCTGTCGGTGGAACCGGCTATCTTGCATGCCTTAGATCAGGGTTTATTTATGCCTTCAAATGCTCAATTGCGGCATGACCACCCAGCGCTAGCAACCTTTCAAAATTTGGTATTTCAACTGCACTATGCCAAATCCATCGGGGAAGCTTTAGTCGATACCATGCGCCTTGGTGGAGATACTGGCACAAATTCGGTCATTATTGCCGCAGTATTTGGCGCATTCGTCGGGTATAGCCAGTTACCAGCAGAATGGCGGGAGCAATTGCTGAATTGCCGACCACAAGAAGGCGTGACTGGGGTGGATCAACCTCGACCAGATATTTTTTGGCCAGCCAGTGCACTTGAATTGGCCGAACAATTGGTAAGTTTAGAGATTAAACCAAGTTAAGTAATCATGAGCGGTATTGATAAACTCAACAGAAATAGCACAAGGAATTGATGAAGTTTGAAGGAGGGATCCTGCATGCCAAACATGGATAACAAAGTGCGTAAACCTAGGCTATCATTGCTTTTGTTAGCGATGAGCCTTTGCCATATGCCCGAGGTATTTGCGGTTAGTTCTACCCAAAAGTCAGATAGTGTCATCACGAAAGAGCATGATGGCCTCAAAACCATGCTGATGCTGACCTTGGATGAAAATTGGCAGGAGATCTGGGACGCAGTGGACGGAAATCCACCTGAATTTACAACTGCAACCAAGGTGTACCTTGGTGAAACGCTGACCATGTTAGCGTTTGTTTCTGGTTTAAAAGGCGATAAACAAGGCATTGTTGATATTCACTGCAGTATTCAACTGGTCGATGCAAAAGGCAAAATCCAAGTCGTTCAACCCATGCAGCCTTGCTTACAGGGGGAGGAACCTAAGCTTCCAAATAACCTTTTTATGTTACCTGCTGGAGCTAGTTTGTTGGCTGAAAAATCAGATTCGCCTGGGCGCTGGACTGTGCACTATCAAGTTCTTGATAAAGTAAGAAATATCAAAGTTGAACTGAAGAATTCTTTTGATCTGATCCCGACACAAAAACCAGCCAAATTAGAGCAAACAGAAGCTAAAGGGCCGCCAGGCATTATTTTGGACACTGACGGTGAACCTGATTAATTTTTCAGCTTTTCACTCACTCATCAGCATCTCATCACCAGTTGACTCAGATTGATAACACCAGAGCCGCTGACGACTCTGGTGCCTCTATATCAAATCATTGATTCGATTGAATAAATCCGCGATGCCAGCAGACTTCAGTTAAATCCACCAGAGCCCAAGTACTAAGTAAGCCAATAATGCCATGCCAGCAGCTATCAGCGCGTAGGGCAGTTGAGTGCGAGTATGTTCCAGTAAGTCGCACCCTGCGGCAACAGAACTGACGGCGGTAGTATCCGAAATTGGCGAGCAGTGATCGCCAAATACGCCTCCGCCTAATATGGCAGCGAGTACCAGTGGCGCCGGTAAACCCAGATTAACCACAAGTGGCATGCCTATTGGAATTAAGATGGCAAAAGTACCCCAACTCGTACCTGTCGTGAATGAAATCAAAGCCCCAGCTAAAAATAACATCGCCGGAATTAACCAAAGCGGAAGGGATTGCGCGACTAAGCCGGAAATATACAGACCTGTGCCCAGATTTTTTAGACTTTGCCCTAGGGCAACGGCAAGTAGCAAAATTGTCACCAAGGCCAATAATTCGCTCATGCCTTTGTAAACAATGTCGACGAGCTGTTGGTGACTAAATAATTTGCTACTGAGCAATAAGCCATAAGCCACCACGCAGGCAAGCGCAGTGGCATAAAGGACCGATTTTGATCCAGAGCCTGCCGACAAATCACCATTCCCAGTCCAATACATAAAGCCCACCATGCTGACAATCATCGTTAGCAAGGGTAATAACATATAACGCGCTTTCGTTGCAGTTTGTTGCGGTTCGTCCTTGCCTTCAATGCGATTGAGTTGTTGATTCGCCAGTCGCATCGGTGCTAAATGTTTGCCAGTGATGATGGTAAAGAGCACTATCAGCAGGATAAAAATTGCATAGAAATTGAGTGGAATGGTTTGCAATAGGATACTGACACTGCTCTGACTTAAATCATAAGCGCCCAACAAGCCTAAGACGTATGCACCCCAACCATTGAGTAGGATCAAAATACAGATCGGCGCACTGGTACTGTCGATGATAAAGGCCAATTCGGCGCGGCTAATTTTAAATTTATCAAACAAACCGCGCGATAAAATGCCGGCGGTTAATACTGAAAGGTTGGACTCGATAAAAATGCCGACGCCAGTGAAAAAGGCCAACAATTTAGTTTGTCTGGCATTTTTGGCGATACCGCGGTTAGTGAGTTTTTCAACCATGGCAGCGACGCCTCCAGAGTATCGCATGTAAGCCATGAGCGCACCGACCAGTAAAGCAAATAACATGAGCCGCGCGTTGCCGGCATCGGTCAGGACGTTCACTAAGGCTTCTAAGGTATTTAAACCTGCCATGGGTAAGGAAGAGACTGCGGGATGCTCCTGACGAAGCAGTAACAAACACTCTGCGGTAAACAAAGAAAGTAATAGGGCAATGATCACCTCTTTACGCCAGAGCACCACGACGATGGCAACAAGGGCAGGCAATAACGTCATCCAATCGGCCAAAGGACACCTCTAAAAAATACAAACATGGTAAATATCACTGTTTTTATTAGTAATATTATTGTGATTTATAAAAATGGCTTCTAGACTCGCAGGATTTGATGCCAATCGCAAGTGCAATTGTCTTCTCGCGAGCTTCTCGTTAATCTGAACGCGAATAGCATTAAGGGTCAACACAGATTTGTGCTCAAACTTAATGGAGCATCAAGTGATTTGATGTTCTGCTTACTTATTGTGTTATTTAAAAATTTTATTTGGGTTCAATTTCATATTGAGGTTTAAACCGTTGTTCAATCAAATGTCCATTCGAAAAAAAATTATTGTGACACTGACCAGTGCAGTGTTGATATCTGCACTAGCCATCAGTTGGTTATCGGTTTCCATCAATAAAACCAAATTAACCGAGCGTATGCTGCAGGAAGAATTGCCGACGACTTTAAAAAATATCGGCCAATCCATTGATGCCGAGGTAATGGCTCTGAAACGGATCTCGCAACAATTAGCCACTTCAAGTTATGCCCATCAATGGCTGCAACAAGGCAAGTCAAAAGAAGGCGAGCAACAACTGGTGCGCGAGTTGGAATTGGTCAGACAAGTGCATGGCCTGCAAGCAGCGTCATTTTGTGAGCGGACAACAGGCGATTATTGGAATGAGGCTGGTTTTTTACGGCGCTTAAATCCGCAAGAGGACTCTTGGTTTTTTGCTTTCAAAGACAGTGGTAAAGCCCATCAGGTCTCGGTTTATAAGAGTGAAACAGTCGGTTATCAGATTTTTGTCAATTACCAAGAACTGGATGGCGTCGGTTTGTCGGGTGTTGCTAAATCTATGAATGATATGGTGAAAATGCTCAGTGCTTTTAAAATTGAGCAAACGGGCTTTGTTTATTTGGTGAACAAAGATGCCAAAGTGCAAATCCATCCGACGGTCGAAGCGAACAGCCCATTGACTGACATTTTGCCAAGCTCGGTGATTAGCGCACTGATGAGTGATGACAAAGAGGTCCATATTGCTCGCACTGAGATCAAGCAACAACCGATGATTGTCGCTTCGTTGTTTATTGAAAGTATGGATTGGTATTTAATTGCCCAAGTGCCAGAGGCGGAAGTCTTTGCCATGACCTCGCAAATTGCCCAAATGATGTGGGTGATCACCTTAGCAATTGCCATTTTATTTTTGTTTATCTCTTTTAAACTGAGCAATAGCATCACTGCGCCGATCAACCAGGTCTCATCCTTGTTTAAGAGAATGGGCGAGGGGAATGCTGATTTATCGGTGCAACTAAGTACAGGTCGTGGCCAAGAGTTGGATGAATTGGCAGTTGGATTTAATGGTTTTATCGCCAAAATACGACAAATCGCTGAAGATATTCAAATGACCAGCCAGTCGCTCGCTGAGCAAGCACTGCAATTAAATTCAGCGGCTTCAACCAGTTTTGCTGTCAATCGGCAGCAACAAATGACCAGCCGGGAAGTGACTGAAGCTATCCATCAAATGGAAGCAACTGTTGCAGAAATCGCGACTAATGCCGCCAATGCAGCACATTCCACTTCTAATGCAACAGCAAGTTCAGCGCAAGGCATGCGGCAAGTCCAAGGCTCGATGCAACAGATGTTGGCATTGGCTGCGGATGTGAAACATGTGGAAGAAGTCACCAGTGCTTTGGCCCAGCAAACCTTAGAAATCGACAAAATTTTAAGCGTCATTCAAAGCGTGGCGGAGCAGACCAATTTACTGGCATTAAATGCTGCGATTGAAGCCGCGCGTGCGGGCGAACAGGGCCGTGGCTTTGCTGTGGTTGCTGATGAAGTTCGGCACTTGGCTGCGCGCACGCAACAATCAACCGCCGAAATTAATCAGGTTATTGTGCAATTACGCCAGCAAAGTCATACCGCGGTGGCAGCGGTCAATGAAGCTCGCAATAAAGCCGAAATCAGTGCGCAAAGTGGCGAAGCCGCCAATAATCAGTTGCAACAGATCACGCAAGAGGTCGGCCAACTGGAAGCGATGAATATCCAAATTGCCGCAGCAACAGAGGAGCAATCCATGGTTGCAGCCAGTTTGAATGCGCAACTGAATGAGATGAATACTCGGACTGAAGCGAACGTACAAAGTGCACAAGCACTTGAACAAAGTGCTCGCGATTTGACAGCGCTTTCGTTACAGCTCTCTGAATATGCAAAGCGTTTTGGTTTAAAGTAATTCAGCTATAAACCAAGTGTTCGACGGAAGATCCTGCCCGATAAGCCTGCAAAACTATTGAATAGATTGTTTTGTAGGCTTTGTTATTTAGTATTTCAATGCGGTTAATTGTCCCGCATCGTCTTATTCAGCACACAGTATCTAGCACACAGTATTCGGCACATACTATTCCGCACATATTATTCAGCCACTACTCTGGAGCAACTTTGATAATTCTGCACTTCCTTTGATTTAGATTCATAAAATGATTTCCCCTAAGCGCCATACTCGTTATTAGAAATTCATCTCGGCACTTGAGCTTTGAATCAATCAGCAAAAACTACTTTGCGGCAGTCTAAGCTGGCTTGAGCCGATGTCATGCAATTGAATTCGTTGTTTCTAATTTTTTCTATCAGACGTTTGACAAAATGAACTGCTGGAGTTGGCAATGCACGCGAAAACCCCGCTAACAGGACGTGAAGTGAGTCTCAGTGATGATTCCTTTATCGTCACCAAGACTGATTTGCAAGGCAACATCATCTATGCAAATAGAATTTTCATGCAAATCACTGGCTTTAAAGAAGCAGAACTTATCGGTCAACCACAAAACATAATCCGGCATCCGCAGATGCCCAAAGGGGTTTTTCGCTATTTATGGCAAGAGATTTCGGCGGGCAGAGAATGTTTTGCCTATGTCAATAATCGTTGCAGAAATGGCGATAATTATTGGGTTTTTGCTAATGTCAGTCCGGTATTTTCTCCCAGCAAAACGATGATTGGCTATTTTTCCTGTCGTCGCAAACCCAAGGCTGCAGCTGTGGCTCAAATCAGCCAGATTTATCAGCAGATGTTAGCAATAGAGCAGCAAAACCCAAGTGATCGCGGCCAACAATCGATGACCTGGATGCTTAATAAAGTTCAACAGGAGCATGGCTCGTATGAAAAATTTATTTTGGGGCTCTAAGCTCGCTCTGTTATTGGTGTTGTTTAATGGTCTTTTGTGGATGCAGACCTTGTTGGCTTTGTATGCAACAGAACACCAGTGGCTACTGGCTGCTGTGACTGTTCTCGCTGCCTTAGTTTCTGTGTTGATTTTTCAAAAGATGGCAAAACCTTTGGCAGTGCTGAAGCAAATCCGTGACATTTTAAAATATGCCCGAGATGGTGATTTTTCCCATCGGATTACTAAAGTGCCCTATATGGGCGAAATTGGGCAGGTTGCTTGGGAAGTCAATGATACCTTTGACCAGCTTGAGACTTATTTTCGCGAAGTAGAAACAACCTTTATTCGGGTGGAACAAGAACGATTTGGTCGACCCGCGCAAGATGGTGGGCTGTCGGGGGCATTTGGTGAGTCGCTGCGGGAAATTAATGCGGCTATTGTGCATGTCGAGCAAAATCACCAAAATTTGGTGAAGAACCGATTGATGTCGGGCATGCAAACCATGAATGCAGAAAATACCAAAGCAAATCTGCAGATGACACAAGCCGATCTCAACCAAATTTCAGCTGATATTTTAGCGATTGGTGAGATTTCCAGTAATACTCTGCAAAAAGCTGAGGCCAGCCGAGAAACCATCGAAACTGTGGTCGAAACTTTCCAACAAAATCTTCAGTTAACCGAAGAGAGTCAAGAGTCCGTTCAGCAGCTCAATCAGATGGGTAATGAGATTGGTGGTATTTTACAGCTGATTAGTAATATCGCCGATCAAACAAATTTGTTGGCACTTAATGCGGCGATTGAGGCGGCAAGAGCGGGTGAGCACGGCCGAGGATTTGCAGTGGTCGCGCAAGAGGTGCGGACCTTGGCTGAGCATACGCTGGATGCGACCAAAAAGATTGGCAGTGTGGTACAACAGTTCCAATCGGTCAGCGGCGATATTTTACAAAAACAACGCCAACTCAGCAGTGGCAGTGAATTACAACTAGTCCAACTGACAGATCTCGAACACACTTTTGTTGAATTGGCGGCGCAGGCTCGCTCAGCGCAGGAACAAGTAAAAAATGTGCGGGTGCTAGCGTTCACTTCCTTGGTGAAAGTTGACCATATTGTCTACAAGCAAAATGCATATGCGGCATTTAATCGTGGTTCATCTAGTCATGAAGCGCAAGCGGTAGCTGTGAACCATCAATCATGTCGGTTAGGCAAATGGTATGACACTGACGGTAGAGCGATTTTTGGCCATTTGAGTACTTATCGTTTATTGGAAGATCCGCATCGCCGCGTCCATCATTTTGTTCATCAAGTGTTGGCCTCGATTGAACAAGATTGGCAGCAACAAGTGGAAATCCAAGACCAAATCCTGGCTTGTTATCAACAGATGGAACAAGCGAGCACCGAAGTGTTTGAACTGCTCAATCAATTGCTGTCAGAAATCCACCAACACTAACGTAAATGATGCTTTACTCTTCAGTCTCTAATCTAATAGGTACATGAGGTCGGGCCTTGGCCCGACTGGAACTGCTAAAAAACAGTCGGCCGAATCATGAACACCAAACGTTGAGAATAGGCTCCTTTAATCATTTTTTTAGATTGTATTCAGTTGTAAAAGTCGTTTTCTTTAATCGAATTTAGTGTCTATCTTTAGTGCAGTTCAAGCGGTTTGTGCAAATGACAAACGTAATTCAAACAGCCAAGAGGATTTTCAAAATGGAACATAAAACGACTTCATCTGGCCAATGCCCTTTTATGCATGGCGCCAATACGACGAGTCAAAGTACGCCAACAGCCTGGTGGCCGAAAAATCTCAACCTCGATATCCTTCATCAACATGACAGTAAAACCAACCCCTTAGGCGCAGATTTCAACTATGCCGAAGCCTTCAAAAAATTAGATTTAGCCGCAGTGAAACAGGATCTCACGGCGTTGATGACGGACTCGCAGTCATGGTGGCCAGCTGATTGGGGCCATTATGGTGGTCTTATGATTCGGATGGCTTGGCACTCGGCAGGGACTTATCGCATCGCCGATGGTCGTGGTGGGGCTGGCTCTGGCAGTCAGCGTTTCGCGCCATTGAATAGTTGGCCAGATAACGCCAATTTAGATAAAGCCAGACGGTTACTGTGGCCAATCAAGCAAAAATACGGCAATAACTTGTCTTGGGCTGATTTGATGATCTTGGCGGGTAATGTGGCCTATGAATCGATGGGCCTAAAAACCTATGGTTTCGCGGGGGGGCGTGCTGATATTTGGCATCCAGAGAAGGATATTTATTGGGGTTCTGAACAACAATGGTTAGCGCCCTCAGGCGGTCAACATAGCCGTTATTCGGGTGAGCGTGATTTAGCCAATCCATTAGCCGCAGTGATGATGGGCTTAATTTATGTCAATCCAGAAGGCGTTGATGGCAAACCTGATCCGTTGAAAACTGCGCAAGACATGCGCGTCACCTTTGAACGCATGGCGATGAATGATGAAGAAACTGTGGCTTTAACT
>CAZIPG010000099.1:1246-10706 GCA_964540955.1 uncultured Rheinheimera sp. | reverse complement strand
GCTTTAACCAGCTGGAGAAATCCGAATCTGGATCGGTAAAGCGCCCATGCAATTCATCGGCTTTTTGCTGTTTGTCTAGAGGCCGCTCCCGCGGATCTTGAATAGAAAGTGCGGCAGTAATGACTAACAGTTCTCTCACGCAACTTTGTTTCGCTGCCGCCAGCACCATTCGCGCCAAGCGCGGGTCCATCGGCAAACGACTCAGTTGTCGGCCAAGCGGCGTTAACTGCAGGCGCTCTTTGCGCTCAGCTTGCAGCGCTCCCAGTTCATCTAATAACTTAATCCCGTCATTGATGTAACGCGGATCTGGCTTTTGCAAAAATGGAAATTGCTGAATATCGCCAAGGCCTAACGCCAACATTTGTAAAATGACGGAAGCTAAATTGGTCCGTAAAATCTCAGGATCGGTAAATTCTGGCCGCCCCAAAAAGTCTTCTTCACTGTATAAGCGAATACAAATGCCCGCAGCAACACGACCACATCGACCTTTGCGTTGATTGGCGCTCGCTTGAGAAATCGCTTCAATCGGCAGCTGTTGAACTTTCGAGCGATAGCTATAACGCGACAAGCGTGCTGTGCCCGGGTCGATGACATAGCGGATCCCCGGCACCGTCAACGAGGTTTCAGCAACGTTGGTCGACAGAATAATGCGACGACCCGCATGGCTTTGGAAAATCCGATTTTGCTCAGCCGCACTTAATCTGGCAAACAATGGCAATACTTCGGTATGCGGCAACTGCTGCTTTTCTAAAGCTTCGGCCGTATCGCGAATTTCACGCTCGCCATTTAAGAAAATTAAAATATCGCCAGGAGGTTCACGATAAAGCTCATCGACAGCATCAAAAATCGCTTGTAGCTGATCGCGGTCTTTTTCCTCATTATCGACAACGGGACGATAGCGCACTTCAACAGGATAGGTTCGACCCGATACTTCAATGATCGGCGCTTGATTAAAATGGGCGGAAAATCGCTCCGGATCTATGGTTGCCGAGGTAATAATAATTTTCAGATCTGGCCGACGTGGCAGTAACTGCTTGAGATAGCCAAGCAAAAAATCGATATTGAGACTGCGCTCATGCGCTTCGTCAATAATGATGGTGTCATATTGATTTAAGAAGCGATCTTGCTGAATTTCCGCCAGCAAAATACCGTCCGTCATCAACTTCACCAAAGTGTCGGCTTTGGTATGGTCGCCAAAACGCACTTTATAACCGACTTGCTCCCCCAGCTCTGTCGATAATTCATCGGCTAAACGCTGGGCTACACTACGCGCTGCTAGGCGTCTGGGTTGGGTATGACCAATACAACCGCTGATGCCCCGCCCCAGTTCTAAACAAATTTTGGGAATTTGCGTGGTTTTACCAGAGCCCGTTTCACCCGCAATAATCACCACTTGATGCTGTGCTATGGCAGCCTTGATATCTTCCCGTTTAGCCACCACCGGCAATTCCGCGGGATAGCTAATTTTGGGCAGTTTGGCTTGCCTTGCTGTGCGCAGTTGTTGCGATGCTTGAATATCTTGCTGCACACGCAGCTGCATGGCCTGTTTTTTGTCTTCAGGCAGCTTTTTTAAGCTATGCAGGCGATTTCGCAACACGTATTGATCCTTGCTCATACAAAATTGCAAGGCATCAAACAACACAGGAATTGGCAATAAAGATTCAACAGATGATGACAAAACAAAGCCCCCGAAAAATGAGGGCTGTATGCTATCAAGTTTCACCCGATCCGAGAAGGATACGCGGTTAAAAGGTGCAAATTGGCGTTAATTGCCCCGCAAATACCGAGCAATCCCCCGTAAACAAAACTTGCTGCCACTTTGAGGGAATGACAGTTTTTTTATCAACTTGATGGCGCTAAGATCAATTAACCATAAGCTCAATTAACCATAAGCTCTATTAACCATCCGTTGTATTTCAACCATAGGTTGTATCACAAACATCGGCCATTCGTTGAAACAAACCTGCCCCCCTGTGTATCAACCTAACTCGGTTTGCGATAGTGAGAATGCAGTTCCAAGTCGATGGCTTTCAGCACATCACTACGGCTGATAACGCCCATCAAGCGCTGATTTTCATCAACCACTGGGTAAAGTTTCGGTTTGGGTTTGAGCATCAATTGCGCAAGTTCAATAATGCTGGTTTCGGCGCTAACCGTAATCACTTCGCTGCGCATCACATCGCTGACATTGGCACTCATTTGGTCGTGGTAAGAATCAATCAGCATTTTGGCGAGGCAATCTTGTTCCGATAAAAACCCAATCACTTGCTGCTGGGCATTGACCACGGGGCCGCCGATTTTGCCAGATTTGACTAAGCGATCTACTGCCGCTTCCAGTGTCATCGCTAAGTCGAAAGTTACTGGGTGTCGGTCCATGTGGTCGGCTACTTTGAGAAAGTCCATAAGCATCTCCTGTGTTGCAACGAACTTGACACTTTTAGCCTAGCCCAGCGCGAGCAAATTTGCCGATTTAGTCTGACGACTTTTGATCTTCCGCAAAAATTGCCACCTTGGCAGGCTGACCTTCGCGTTTCATTGCACGGTACATGCCTTGGGTATTCAAATGCCAACTCGGCACCCCGAATTTATCCATCACAATAACCCCACCAGAGCCGCCTACTTGTTTCAACTCGGCAATCACTTGCGCTGCCGCATCATGAGCAGATAAACCGGCATATTTCACTCGCGCACAAATATCGGCAGCCACTTGATAACGAATAAAGAACTCACCATGACCCGTTGCCGACACGCCACAGGTTTGGTTATTGGCATAATTGCCCGCGCCAATCACTGGTGCATCGCCAATCCGACCATATTTTTTAGCGGTCATGCCACCTGTTGACGTTCCTGCCACAATATTGCCTTTGCGATCGATGGCCACAGCACCGACGGTGCCCATATTAAACTCTTTTGGCCAATCGGCTTGTAAACGTAGCGGGTCGACAGGCCCAGCAACCAAATCTTCCGCGCTTTGCTGGATTTGCGGATGAGTCGACGTTTGCGCAATTTGTTTTGGCTTGCCTTCAAGCAATGACTTGGCTTTTTGCAGTTGCTGATAACGAGCCTCAGTATTGAAGTAGCTATTATCGACGAGCTCTAACTGCTGCTCTTTGGCAAATTGTTCAGCGCCTTTGCCCGCCAAAAATACATGCTCCGATTTCTCCATCACCGCAGTGGCCAATTTGATCGGGTTTTTCACGTTGGTCACGCCAGCCACAGCGCCTGCGGCTAAGGTGTCACCGCGCATAATTGAAGCATCCAACTCATGACCGCCGTCAAAGGTGTACACCGCGCCTTTACCAGCATTAAACAACGGTGAGTTTTCCAACACTTCAATGGCTGCAATCACAGCTTGCTGGCTATCGGCTCCTTGCTCCAGCAAGGCATACCCCACAGTCACCGCTTGTTCTAGCGTTTGTTCATATTGTTTTTGCAGCACTGGCGTCATTTGAGCAGGATTGATTGTCCCGGCACCACCGTGGATGACAATCGCAATTGGCGCTTCTTTCGCCACCCCAGCAACCGACACTAAGCTCATAATCACTCCGATAACTTTCCAGCTAAACCCTTGACCTATCATGAAATTCTCCCCATTTTTTCTGCCGTTTTATTTCAGTATTTTTTTAAGCATGTTTGGCAGTATGCAAAAAAATCGCAATGCGACGCGATGTTTGCGCTCAATCACCCGAGCTTTGAGGCAGATCAAACTGCAGACGATTCAAAAGAGTATGCTAAATCAAACTCGGAAAACACAAGGAACATCCTATGAGTATTGAAAAACATGATTTAGTCCATGAATTCCCAGAACACCGCGAGAAAATCCATGAGCTGAAAATTTCTGACGCGCATTTTCGTAATCTGTTCGAACAATACCACACACTCGATCATGAAATTGTTCGCCTTGAGCAAGGTGTTGAGGTCAGTTCGGATGATTATTTAGAAGAGAAGAAAAAAAGCCGTTTGCACTTAAAAGATCAGCTGTATAGCTATTTAACAGCTTAAGTTGAAGTCCCTGCAGGGGCAATCACGCACCTGCAGGATGATTTACAGCAATAATTTCAGCATCAGATTTGAAACAGCAGATTTAAAAGATTAAGTGCCGAATCAATCGCCCCAATAATTACAACATCAAATTCAACATCAAATGCAAAGCAGGTTAGTAGCAAGAGCCTAGCAACGCATTCAAGCTGTGCAGCCAAAACTTGCCTATCGACAATTGCCCGCTTTTTGATAGCCCGCTGCTTTCGCTTCAGCTTCCGAGCTAAAAAACTGTTGATTTGCAGCTTTCACCTGCTGAAATCCTGGGCAATGCGATAAATGGTATTTTTTGCTTTGTCGATTCCCCATGATGCCAGTGACTTTTTGCGACTCTGCTTGCTCAGCTTGTTGCGAGTTTCGCGAGCTGTCTGTCGTTTGCCCGCCCCGAACATACTGTGTACTAGCCTTGGCATTAACGTCGGAGTTAATGTTGCTATTAACGTGAGTATTCGGCTTCATATGTTTGCTCTCAACAGACTTTGCCGCCTGATTGCTCAGTTGATAGCCCAAAAACCACTCTTTAGCACCTGTCACAAACAAATTCGGGTGGCCCATTTGCTGCGCAATACGCTGATGAACTTGCCGCTCGCGTTGATCCACTGGGTCTTGTTGATGCCATTGCATCATCAACTGTTGTTCGCGGGTTGAGAGCTCGATGCCATACCTGTCGGCCATATAGAAATAAATGCGGGCAATATCGCCGCGAATTTCTGCCCGCGGCTCTGCGAGCTTGCGATTGAAATCGATACGAATGGGACAAGCACCATGTTGCAATGGCACCTCAGGCAACAGCGCAAAACGAAAATGCGCGCGGTCACCATTCACCTCACCAATTGCGGGTTTTAAATTAAATAAATCGGCTTCCATTTGTTGAAACTGTGGGCTGCTATCACCACAATTATCGCGCCCACCTTGTTGCCAACAGGCTAAATGGGCGCCAAATTGCTGGGCTGGCATCACATGCTCCCACTCGATGCGCTGCGCTCTAGGGCCATTTTTCCGCACTTCATAGCCACAACTTTGTAAATCGACTTGCCCCTTGCCAGCCACCCAACGCAGCGGACACCCGCAATAGAAAGTGGTACTTTCATCACTGTAAATGCGCTGCGCAATTTTTTTCGCCGCATTAAAATCATTCGGCGCGGCAGCCACAACAGCAGCATAAAACACAATAAACCAAGCACTTAACCCAAGGATTTGTCTGTACAACTTCATCAAATGAACCCTACTTTTTCAAGCAATCACTGCAACAACGATTTCCAAGCGATCCACAACATTTCAAATGGCTCACCTGCAAGATGGCGATAACCCATCACTGCAAAGCCTATGGTGCCACAAAACGAGCAGTTTCCCTATTTTTACGCCGAAACCGTGGCAATTTTTAAGCCTTGATGGTCGGTTCTACCTTGGCTTGACTGTTTTCAACCATGGCTTTGTTTTATACTGAAATTTTTCCGCATTGAGATATTGTTTTGACTGCGAGTTTTTACTTCCACGATTATGAAACTTGGGGCGCTGATCCGAAAAAAGATCGGCCTGCGCAATTTGCTGGGCTTCGCACCGATTTAGATTTCAATCCGATTGCTGAACTGAACATGTGGTACTGCCAATTGGCGCCTGATTATTTACCGCATCCAGAGGCAGCCTTAATTACCGGTATTACGCCGCAAGTTTGTCAGCAAAAAGGCGATATTGAAGTTGAATTTATGCGCAAAATTTTACGGCAGTTTAGTGAGCCGGAAACTTGTGTGCTCGGTTATAACAATATCCGTTTTGATGATGAAGTAACTCGCTATAGCCTTTATCGTAACTATTTCGATCCTTATGCGCGGGAGTGGCAACACGGCAATAGCCGCTGGGATTTAATTGATGTCGTACGGGCTTGTTATGCTTTAAGGCCTGAGGGCATCAATTGGCCACTGAAAGAAGATGGCTCGCCGTCATTTCGCTTGGAAGATTTAACCAAGGCGAATGGCATTTCGCATCAAAACGCCCATGATGCCAGCGCCGATGTTTACGCCACACTTGAAATGGCAAAACTGATTAAACTTAAACAACCTCGTTTATTCCAATATCTGTATGAACAACGGCAAAAGCACAAACTCAGCGCGCTCATCGATGTCGCGGGCTTAACGCCCTTGGTGCATGTTTCCTCTAAGTTTCCAGCATTGCAAGGCTGCTGTTCATGGATTGTGCCGCTTGCCTTTCATCCCACCAATAAAAATGCGGTGATTTGTTATAACTTGGCACAAAACCCGCGCTTATTGCTGGAAAAGTCAGTGGCAGAACTCAGCGAACTGCTGTACAAAAAAACCACTGATCTTGCCGAAGGCGAAGCAAGACCCGGCCTCAAACTGGTGCATTTGAATAAATGCCCGGTGTTAGCACCAGCAAAAACCTTAACGCAAGAACGTGCCGCTGAATTGGGCATTGACCGTCAACAGTGTTTGGAACATTTAGAATTTATTAAAGCAAACCGCCAAATTCAGCAAATTGCGACGGCAATTTATCAGCAAGAACAAGAATTTGTTGCAGAGAAAAACCCGGATTACGCACTTTATCAAGGTTTCATTTCCGACTACGACCGTCAGCTGATGACGCAAATTCATCAGTTAACGCCCGAGCAACTGGCAACTTTTTCTCCATGCTTTCAAGATGATCGGCTCAATCAGCTTTATTTTAGATTTCGCGCCCGCAATTATCCGCAGACATTGACGCATGACGAATTGAAAAAATGGCGTCTGTATTGCCAAGATAAATTGCAACATGGCGTGGATAACCCTTCGCTTCGGGCCGATGAGTTTATGGTTGCATTAGAAAACTGCGTGGAAGCAATCGGCACGGATGAGCGGAAGATGGCCATTTTAAAAGCCTTGTACAAGTTCGTTGCCGAGAATTAAGCTTAAAATGTTGGCTTATCTGCCTGTTTTTCAATACATTGGGATTAATCCTATTCTGATTTAGAGTATGTGAGATTTAGGCGATGTGCGATTTAGGCTATGTAGGATTTGGCCTCATTGTGCAAAACCAAGCTTTGAAAAAGCTAAGCTGGGAAATACCCAGCTTTGAAAACCAAGTCATGAAACAAGCCGTGAAACAAGCTGTGACAATTGTGCCTTGAATAACCTTTGTGGAGTAACCGTGCGTATCAAAATTTTATTAGTGACTTTGCTTTGTTTTGTACTCCAAAGCTGTGTGGCCCCTGCACTGATGCTGTCTCCACAATCCCAATTATTATGGGCATTACTCAAACCTATGGTCGGCATGGATCCCAATGAAGCCAATTTTTTCCAGCAGCCGATGATTAAATCGCGCCTGCAACCGCTTTTAGGTGAGCATTACGATACAGCGGTGACCTTATTAAGTACCGCCACCGAATTACAACAACAAGGGCCGATGTTTTTCCTCGTGTCGAAACATTCGCCCCTGCCGGCTGTCGCTGAAAAAGCAGGCTTTGTTTGGAATTCGGATACCAACCAAATGGCGGTATTGCTTGTCAGTGGCGGCGCTCCGACTGTGTTTGCCGAGCAAGTGAAACAGCAAGGGCAAAATGTCATTCCGCAGTGGCCTGCCGAACTTGCTGAATATACCGATCCTGACAAATTACGCGCCAAGGCCCTAGCAAAAGCGGCACAAACCGTAACCACTGAACTGCCGTTAGAGGGCAAAGCCAAGGCACTGACCGAGGCTGCGATTACCCAAGGGGATGCGAAGTCGGTGTTACAAACCGAGGTGAAACAGCAACAACAAGCGCTTGTTGATGAAGTGAAAAAACCAGTGTTGGCGCCGCTGGAGCAAAAACAAACCGAGTTAAAACAGCAGATTTCGACAGAGAAAGCCGAACTGAAAGACAAAGCCGAAGACAAAGCCAAAGCCTTGATTAAAAAAGAGCAACCGGCGCTGTCAGACGAAGATGCGTTAAGTGCCGAGCTTTCGCAAGAACAGCAAGCAATTCGGACAGCCGGAACCTCAGGGGCTCAACCTGCAACACCAACCGCAGCGCAACAAGAACGTATCAAACAAGCCGAAATTCGGCTTGAGCAAGCCAAGGTGTTACTCAAAGCTGCCCAAGATAAAGAAAAAACTGGTGAAGATAAAACCCAAGCCAAGTTAATGGTACTTGCCGCCAAAGACCAAGTTCGCAAAGCCGAAGCCGAATTAGCAGCAGCAAAACAAGCGGCTGGGCAGTAATAAAGCCCGTTTTGGCTTTAGACGCTTCGGTTGTCGAATACTATCGGCAACCTTTTGCTCCACTTGCCCAAAGCATCCAAAAGCCCATTGGCACTTGGGCATGCGTTTAATAGCGCATCCATTTGCTGCGCAAGTGCATTGTAAAGGCATTGGGTAAAACAAAGCTCCAACGCTTGAGCTTTCATTCAATACCTATTCAACCAGTAAAAAAGCGAATACAAACCATAAATAAGCCCATTGTCTGCAATTCAGCAAACAAAAACGCCGATGTTCCTGCTATGAAGGTTCATCGGCGTTTTGCTATTGATTCCAAGCTATTGATACCAAGCTATTGATTTATCGCTTTGCGTCAATGCCTTAGATTTAACAAAAATTCACTGCGCTAGCTGAGTCTGCTCACCGAATCTGCTTAACCGGATCTGCTAAGCCACAATCTGCAGTGGTTGTTGCTGGCGAGAGCTGTCATCAGCAGCAGCAATAGCTTGCTCGGTTGATGTTTCAGTCACAGGTGCGCTGTCTGATTTTTCTTTTTTCGCTGTTTTCGCTTTTGCGCCTAAGGCCTGAAGCAATTCATCTTTGTGCTGGGCTAAGTAAAAGGCAACACTTTCCACCAGTTGCTCATCGGCAGAAAGCGCACTGCGCGCCAACAGTTGTTGGATGTCTTCTGCGGTATCGAGCATTTTGTCATATGCATCAGCTTCTGCTTTGGCCACAAATGTCATTTTTTCAACTCCATGCCGTTCGACTACGTATTTGGTAATTACTGCCATTTTAAAATCCCCCTCTGGATAGATACTGTTATTTTATACAGTATAAATATCCAGTTGTCTAGAATTTTGCTTGTCGCCCTTGGCAGAATATTCACGTATGATATTTAACGAGTTTTCAAGGCAAAATAGGATTGCTATGGATATCTGGTTACAGCGTCGGCTGCCCCAACAGAATGAAAGGCCTGCAGATCATCGTACGCCTTTTCAGCGTGATAAAGCTCGTATTCTCCACAGTGCCGCTTTTCGCAGGCTGCAAGCCAAAACTCAAATTATGGGCGTTGGTCAAAATGATTTTTATCGCACGCGTTTAACGCATTCATTAGAAGCGGCGCAAATTGGCACGGCGTTGGTCGCCCAACTAAAACAAAAACAGCAAGATGCAGCGCTTAAGGCATTGTTGCCAGATGACAGCCTGATGGAATCCTTGTGTTTAGCGCATGACATCGGTCATCCGCCTTTTG
>CAZIPG010000099.1:0-1236 GCA_964540955.1 uncultured Rheinheimera sp. | reverse complement strand
TGGCGGCGAAACTGCGCTGAATCATCGCATGCTGCAATATGGCGGTTTTGAAGGCAACGGCCAAACGCTGCGGTTCGTCGGCAAACTTGAACCCTACACGCAAGAAGGTGGCATGGATTTGAGTCGGCGCACCTTGCTGGGCTTATTGAAATATCCCATTTTAATGCCGGCTCAGGCTGCAACAGCCCAATCCGCTACACCCCATCTGCTGGCTAAGCCTTGTAAAGCAATTTATCAAGAAGACGCTGATTTACTGGACTGGATTTTAGCGCCGTTATTACACCACGATCGCGCGCTCTTTCAAAGCTACGAAACACTTGAGCAAGCGCCCTATCGCAAAGCCAAGTTTAAATCCTTGGATGCCTCCATCATGGAGCTTGCCGATGATATCGCTTATGGCGTGCACGATTTAGAAGATGCGATTGTCACGGGAACCGTCCGCAAAGACCAATGGCAACATGAATTACAGAAACAACAGCTCCCCGCGAACACCTACAGTTTCCTTGAAGCGATCGGAGAAAAACTATTTGCCGATGCCCACTATATTCGCAAAGAAGCGATTGGTGCCTTGGTGAATCGGTTAATCACCCATATTGAACTGTCTGAAGTGCTCCCCGACTATCAAGAGCCGTTACTGCGTTTCAACGCCATGTTGCCGCCCGCAGAGCTAGAAATCCTGAATTTATTAAAAGGCTTTATTTATCGCCAAGTGATTTTGCATCCGAGCTTGCAACAATTAGAGTTTCGCGGGCAACGCATTGTCCAAGCCTTGTTTGATGCCTTCGCCAGTGAACCTGCCAAGTTATTGCCGCTCAATACCCAACAGCGTTGGCGACTGTTAGCAGAACAAGGCTATCCGTATCGGGCAATTTGCGACTATGTCGCAGGCATGACCGATGAATACGCCGAACGCATGGCACAACGACTTTATGGCAATGGTTTTTAATATGTCGCAGCATTCCAGTATTCGAGTTTTGGCTGGCAGTCATGCGATTGACCATATCAAACAAAATGGCATTCAGTTGGCTGATTTTTCCAGCATGATTGGTGCAAGCGGTGGCCCTAAATGGTTTTGCTTATTTGGGCTTGACCAATATCTGACAGCACAAATTGCCATGGCGCGGCAGACACCGCAGGCGTGACTCGCCTGACCCAAGGCGGGCTATGGTTGGCTTGGTGCCTGGCAGTGGCCGCAGGCGTGGTCCTTGCGGATATCGACCGGGGCGCCGCAGCCCA
>CAZIPG010000098.1:0-10787 GCA_964540955.1 uncultured Rheinheimera sp. | reverse complement strand
CGTCAAATGTGAGCGCTTCTTTCACGATCCTGAGCATTGCAACAATCTCGCTATCAAGGTTAAAACTCGGGGAATGTTGCGGCGCTATTTTAGTCGCTTTTGTGCTGGCAAACAACGCATTTTTTGCTTTTATGCTAGATTAGCCAGCTGAAGCTATTTAAAGGTTGGGACAATCCAATAAAAAATATCGGTACTTTTTGGGCGAAAAAATAAAGTAAGCACCTGTAATAATTCACAATAAATGATTTATTATCGCGAAAAATCACCAAAGACTATTCAATCGATTGGTAGACTCACAGACAAGGCAAACCATGACTACACCGGATATTTATACTGTTTCACGCTTGAATTCCGAAGTTCGGTTAACCTTGGAATTGCAATTTCGCCAGCTTTGGTTGGTCGGTGAAGTGTCTAATTTTGTAGCCGCAGCCTCAGGTCATTGGTATTTCAGTCTCAAAGATCAAGCAGCCCAAGTGAAAGTGGCAATGTTTAAGCAAAACAATCGCCAGCAAATGGCCCCCCGCAATGGCCAGCAAGTGATGATCCGGGCGCGGATCAGTGTTTACGAACCCCGAGGGGAATACCAGTTACTTGCTGATTTTATTGAAGCTGCGGGTGATGGTTTGTTAAGACAACAATATGAACAACTGAAAGCCAAGCTTTACAGTGAAGGACTTTTTGACGAAGCTCGGAAAAAACCAATTCCCGCTGAGGTCCGCACAATTGGTGTCATCACCTCGCCAACAGGCGCGGCAATTCGCGATATTCTGACGGTACTTGCAAGGCGGGCCCCCGGTTTAGCGGTGATTGTGTATCCTTCTTTAGTTCAGGGCGCGCAAGCCGCGAATGATTTGCGTGCGGCACTTTATCATGCCATTCGCCGCAATGAATGCGATGTGTTAATTATTGGTCGCGGCGGCGGTTCAATTGAAGATTTGTGGTGTTTCAATGATGAAGGCTTAGCTCGAGATATTGCCGCCTGCCCTATCCCTATCGTCAGCGCCGTCGGGCATGAAATCGATTTTTCCATCAGTGATTTTGTTGCAGATTTGCGTGCAGCAACGCCATCGGCTGCAGCAGAAATTGTCTCCCCCGATCAAACACAACAACGACAGCTTTTAGACAAAAGCACACAGCGGTTAACGAATGCAATCAAAGTTCAGTTACAGCAACAGGCACAACAATTGCGCCACCTGCAAAACCGCTTACAACAGCAACATCCTGCTCGCATTCTTGAACAGCAGCAACAACGCCTTGATGAACTGGAGATGCGGTTAAAACGGGCAGTCCTGCAACAAATTTCCCGTCATCAGCAACGATGGCACTTTTGGCAAAAATCTCTCGAGCTTTGCAGCCCCGCACTAAAAATTCAGCAACAACAGCAGAAACAGCAACAACTTCAGCATCGTTTGCAACAGGCCATGCAACACCGCCTGCGCCAGCTGCGTCAACACTGGCAACAGCACACTGGCATGCTGCAACAAGTCAGCCCTCTCGCCACTCTTGAACGGGGATATTCCATTACGCTGGTCGCGGGGCGAGTGATTAAAGAGGCGAATGAAGTTCAGGCGGGAGAGGTGCTGACCACTAAACTTGCCAGTGGTGAAATTTATTCTGCGGTGTTGCCACGCCCTGCTGAGTAACACGGCCAGTTAAATAACACGGCCTGCTAAGTAACACGGCCTGCTAAATAATTGGCGAGTAGCTGTGCCGAGGCTGTCCGACCGAAAAGCTGATACAGGCTTTGCCATTGCGTGGCATGCATCCATGGGATCCCGCCACTTTTTTGCACCTGCGTCGGGTCAAAATGCCAATCAATTTTTCCGTGCGGGCTTTGTTCGTCACGAACCGCAATTCCAGCCATCAATTCAATTTCTAGGTCAATTTCTAGGCCAGAACCACAGCGGAATTTAGCAAAATAACGGCTGCAAAAACGCGGATGTGGTTCGACTTGCAATGGTTCCAGACACTCAGCCAAAGCAGCGTAAAGCGAATGAAAATCTACTTCTGTGCAGACCACATCGACATCACGACTGCGCTCAACCAAGCCCAGGTGTTTGAGCAAACAACTACCGCCAATGCCCCAGCCACTGGAGGCCGCGAATGCTGGTAATTGGGCCAGCCAAGCAATCAATTCGTCTGTGTTATTGATTGCGTGACTGTCCATCTTTCATCACCATTTCGCTTATTGCTACTACGTTTTCACGGCCAGATATTTCCGTTTGGGCCAATGTTTTAAGCCTTAGTTTGCCCTGGCTTTTTCTTGTTGGCCAAATTCGCTCGTGCTTTTAATAAACGCTCACGTTTGTACTGTTGGTTCGGCGTTAAGGTGTTGCGACGCTCGGCAAATGGGTTTTCGCCACCTCGGAACTCAACTCGCACTGGGGTTCCCATCATTTGTAATGACTTACGGAAATAATTCATTAAATAACGTTTATAGGAGTCTGGTAAGTCTTCAACTTGGTTACCGTGGATCACAATCAGCGGCGGGTTATAACCACCCGCATGCGCGTATTTCAGTTTCACACGGCGACCTTTCACCAATGGCGGTTGGTGATCTTCTTGCGCCATATTCATGATCTTCGTTAATAAAGCAGTGCTGACGCGGCGTGTTGCCGAGTCAAACGCTTCTTCCACCGATTCGAATAAGTTGCCAACGCCTGAACCATGCAAGGCCGAAATAAAATGTAACCGGGCGAAATCGATGAAGCCTAAACGCCGATCGAGTTCACGTTTCACATCGTCTTTGATACCGTCATCCAAACCATCCCACTTATTCACGGCGATGACTAACGAACGGCCAGCATTGAGCACAAAGCCTAAAATACTTAAATCTTGGTCAGAAATACCCTGGCGGGCGTCTAACACCAGAATGACCACGTTGGCATCTTCAATCGCCTGCAGGGTTTTCACGACTGAGAATTTTTCGACCACATCATCAATTTTGCCACGGCGACGTACCCCAGCCGTATCAATCAAGGTGTATTCCCGCTCTCCGCGCTGCATCGGGATATAAATTGCATCCCGCGTGGTGCCAGGCATATCGTACACAATGACGCGTTCTTCCCCTAAAATACGGTTGGTGAGCGTTGATTTGCCGACATTCGGCCGGCCGACGATCGCTAATTTGATATGTTGATCACGCTCAGCGTTTTCATCTTCCGCTGAATTCTCATCTAAAGACTCACCAGCTTCGAATGCCGCCAGTCGAGCTTGCTGAGTTTCGGACAATAACGGTACTAACGCTTGTTGCAACAAAGCTGTCACGCCACGGCCATGCGCTGCGGCGATTGGATACACTTCACCAATCCCCAAACTGTAGAAATCGGCGACCGCGGTGTCTGCATCTAAACCATCCGTTTTATTGGCCACCAAAAACACCGTTTTGTTGACCCGACGGATATGGTTCGCAATCGCGACATCAGCGACTGTTGCACCGGCTCGCGCATCGACGAGAAACAATACGACATCCGCTTCATCAATCGCTTTGAGCGATTGTTCCGCCATTTCTAATTCAATCCCTTCTTCGCTGCCATCAATACCGCCGGTATCAACCACAATAAATTGCAAACCTTCATAGTCAACTTGACCATATTTGCGATCGCGAGTTAAGCCTGGAAAATCCGCCACCAACGCATCGCGAGTGCGCGTCAGACGGTTAAACAACGTAGATTTTCCAACATTCGGACGACCAACTAGGGCAACTACCGGCAGCATTTCACACCTCAAACTCAATTTCCGCTATACATAGCGGCGGATCTTAGATCCATAAAAAAACAGGCCTGTGAACAGGCCTGTTTCTGTCAATTTAAACAGTTAGCCTTTATTCCGGCACTCGAATCACTTCGATTTCACCATTGCGGGTCTGTACCACCAAAAAGTCGGGGGTCGTTACCGCTTCTGCATAAAATCCTGAACCGTCGTATTCATGGCGTGCTAGATATTCGCCATTTTCCCGACTAAACCAATGCAAATTACCTTCACTGTCACCCACAACCACATACTGTTTGTAGACGGCTGGACCTGTGACTAAATGTTTGTTCAACACAGATTGTGACCAATTTTCTGTGCCGCTTGCCGCATCAATCGCATAAACTTTACCAGTTGTATCAACCAGATAGATAATGCCATTGACTAAAGTCATGCTACGGAAGCTGGCATAATCACGCTTCCAAATAATCCGGCCAGTGCGCAATTCCATCGACACTAATTGACCATTATAGGCAATAGCGAAGATTGTACCATTTTGCACTATCGGTGTCGCATCAACATCGATGATCCGTGCCAAATCGGTAGAGCCTTTGGCGATTGCAATCGGTTCTTCCCAAGCAGGTACGCCTTTGTCAGCAATCAAAACACCCACTTTGCCACTGCCAGTACCATAGATAATACCGCCGCCAGCAGACGTCACTTGGCTAATGCCACGTAAGGTCAACAGCGAATTCTCCGATTGATGCATCCAGCGCTGTTCGCCAGTATCTGGTTGCAGCGCGAATAATCGGCCCCCGCCAGTATTCACCAGAACAAAACCTTCACCAGCAGTTGGTGGTACCAATACTTCGCCACCGACGAACACTGACCAGACCCGTTCGCCAGTTTCAGGATTGAGCGCAATGACTTCACCATCTTCAGTACCGACAAACACTTTGTCATACCCAAAGCCAACACCACCAGCAATCTTGATATTCCGATCGTTCCACCAATGGCTAATACCACCAAATAACGGGGCATCAGCTCCATCACGTAAATCAACAGACCATAACTGATCGCCGTCAGCCAAGTTAAATGCGGTCACAACGCCTTTTCGGCTTGCTGCATATAACTTGTCGCCAACCACAATAGGTTTGAGTTGGGAATCATAGTGCTCCACACCATCCCCGACCGAACTACTCCAAACCGTGTCGACCGCAACTTTGTTGTCAATGTCCGGAAGTACTAATTCTTCTTCATCTTTGGAGGCGCAACCGAATAAACCCACCACCAGTAGCAATGGGACGGCATAACCTTTCACCAATAACTTCACTCTAACCTCTTAGCCAGCAACGTGGGCAAGTTCGTTCAGCTTCACATCTAACAGTGGATTTTTTCCTTGCTCAGTCAATAACTGCGCAGCTTTGTAAGCTGCTTTCGCTTTGGCTTCATCACCTGATTTTAACCAGGCATCCCCTTTCAGTTCATTTTGTTGAGCAGTAAAAGCGGTTGGCATCGTTACTTCTAAAGTTGCCAATGCTTCTTTATATTTGCCTTGCTCAGCTTCAACGCGAGCTAAACGTAATTGGGCCAATGCGACAACTTCCGCTTCTTTTGAATGGGTAATGACCCAGCGTAATTGAGTTTCCGCAAGCGCATAATCTTTTTTGCCAACGGCTTCTTTAGCCGTTAACAAGGCAGTTAAGGCCGCGTAAGAACTTGACTCGTTCTCAGCGACGAATTTTTGGGCTGATACCAACCAAGTGTCTTTATTGGTGTCTGGTTTCTCTAAGCTTTCAAGCAGCTCATTGTAAGTCGCTGACTGAGCCTCGAGTTGCTCTAATTGGTTGGCTTGATATTGGCGAAAACCATATAAACCACCTAAGCCAATCACTAAACCCGCGACGATTGCCAAACCATTTTCTTTTAAAAACCGCAGGAGCGCTTCAGTTTGCTGTTCTTCGTTGCTATAAATTTCCATCACTTACTCCATTAAAACTGCTTGAGCACGGCGGCTAAGTCAGCAATCTTGACTGTTTGTTGTTCTTTTTCAGCACGTAACCACTTGATAGTGACTTGGTTGTTGGCAAGTTCATCATCACCAAGCAACACCCCGACTGCAGCGCCAGATTTATCTGCACGTTTGAGTTGTTTCTTCAAATTACCACCGCCACAGTGCAACATCACTCGTTGACCGGGTAATGCTGAACGCAGCTGTTCGGCAACAGAAATTGCAGCAAGTTCCGCAGCTTCGCCTAAAGGCATTAAATAAACATCTGCATTATTGCTAACTGCCGGGATCAAATCCAGCGTTTGTAACAATAACACGAGCCGTTCCATGCCTAAAGCAAAGCCAACAGCAGGAGTCGCCTTACCGCCCAGTTGTTCAACCAAACCATCATAGCGGCCACCTGCACAAACGGTTCCTTGCGAGCCAAGGCTAGTAGTCACCCATTCAAATACAGTGCGGTTGTAATAATCCAGACCCCGAACAAGCCTTGGATTAATGGTGAATTCAATGCCTGCTGCGGTCAGTCGTTGTTGCAGTTGGCTAAAATGAGTCGCTGATTCAGGGTCTAAATGATCCAGCAATTTCGGTGCACCTGCCAGCATTGCCGCCATGTCTGGATTTTTACTATCCAATACGCGCAACGGGTTCGAATAAAGGCGGCGACGACTGTCCTCATCCAGTAAATCAATATGCTGTTCAAGGTAAGCCACCAATAGGTCTCGATAAGCAGCTCGAGCAGCATTTGAACCCAAGGTATTGATTTCTAGAGTGACATAAGGAGTTAACCCCAACTCACGCCACAGACGCGCGCTCAGAATAATGACTTCAGCATCAATGTCTGGCCCTTGCATGCCAAAAGCTTCTAAACCGAACTGATGGAATTGGCGATACCGACCTTTTTGTGGCCGTTCGTGGCGGAACATCGGCCCCATGTACCATAAGCGTTGTTCTTGGTTGTATAACAACCCCGCTTGGTTGGCAGCACGCACACAACACGCTGTGCCCTCTGGCCGTAAGGTTAAGCTGTCACCGTTACGATCACTAAAGGTATACATCTCTTTTTCGACAATATCGGTCACTTCGCCAATCGAGCGTTTAAACAGCTCAGTCATTTCGACAATTGGAAACCGAATTTCGTCATAGCCGTAGCTACTGACGGTCCGTCGGATCATGGCTTCAACATACTGCCAAACCGGAGTATCCCCTGGTAAACAGTCGTTCATACCTCGGATCGCTTGAATTTCTTTCGACACGTTAATTACCCAATATCTTTACTAAAACTTGCTAGAGCCGACAAATTAATCGACTTGCTTGATGGCAATGGCTTGACGCTGCGCCGCGATATAATCGCGAATTTGTTGCTCCAGCTGCTCTGCAACACTATCGTTGTCAATCCGTAATTTTTGCCGTTCGCCTTTAATATAAAAGCCACTTTTCCGATTCGCACCTGCGACTCCGAGATCGGAAATCAAGGCCTCACCTGGCCCGTTGACCACGCACCCTATCACAGAAACAGTCAGCGGATCGACTACATCTTCAAGGCGCTGTTCCAATTCATTCATCGTTTTGATGACATCAAACTCTTGGCGAGAACAGCTCGGGCAGGCAATAAAATTGATGCCACGCGAACGGATGCGGAGCGATTTCAAAATATCAAAAGCGACTTTAACTTCTTCTACTGGATCAGCCGCTAACGAGATACGAATAGTATCGCCGATCCCTTCCGCCAGCAGCATGCCTAAACCAATCGCTGATTTGACGGCTCCAGCCCGTGCGCCACCGGCTTCGGTGATGCCTAAATGCAACGGTTGCTCAATCTGTTTCGCTAACAAGCGATAAGCACCAACAGCCAAAAACACGTCGGAAGCTTTGACTGAAACTTTGAAATTATCAAAATTTAAACGGTCGAGGATCTCAACATGGCGCATCGCCGATTCGACCAGTGCTTCTGGCGTCGGTTCACGATATTTTTCTTGAATATCTGCTTCCAACGAACCGCCATTCACGCCAATTCGGATGGGAATATTTTTATCGCGAGCACAATCGACCACAGCGCGAACACGGTCTTCCCGCCCGATATTGCCGGGATTGATCCGCAGACAATCTACACCATATTCCGCCACTTTTAAGGCAATGCGATAGTCAAAATGAATATCGGCCACTAAGGGAATTGGCGCTTGTTGTTTAATGAATTTAAACGCTTCCGCAGCTTCCATCGTCGGCACAGACACCCGCACCAAATCGGCGCCTGCGTTGGCAATCGAGCGGATTTGCGCCAAAGTTGCTTCCACATCGGTCGTGCGGGTATTCGTCATCGATTGCACGGCTATCGGTGCATCGCCGCCGATCAGGACATTGCCGACACGAATTTGTTTTGATTTACGCCGAATAATAGGACTGTCTGAATACATATTAATTGGGTCCATTAAAAGTGAGGCGAGCGACTCGCCCAGGCTGATATTGAGATAAATCAATAGACGAATCGTTTAATTGCAGCGTCACCGCAGTGGGCTCACCGAGGGTGACTTTCAGCGGAAATTCCCCGGAGATTTTTGCTTCCTGCCCTGCTTGATACATTTGATAAGCCAGACGTTTGCCATGCCTATCCTCGATACCAACCCAGCATCCCTGACGAAATTGCATGGTAATAGTTCCCATGACCGCAGAATTAGTTGAAAGGTTGGCCTGTTCTGCAGACTGTTCACTGGCTGGATTCTCTAGGGAGGCTTCAGCGCCTGACGACGCTAAAGACGTTTGCTCAGACACAGTTAAATCATCAGTTGGAGTTTGTGCTGGTGCCACTGAATTTGCTGCATGCTCTGTTGTAGCAGCACTGGCAGCTGCAGGCTTTTGGTCTGGTGATAATGCTGACAGCTCAGACTGCTCTGCAGGTTGAGCTGCGCCAGAATTAGTTGGTGTCGAATGTTGTTCTACGCCAACTTGAGTCACTGCGGGTTGTGTAGCAAGTTGTGCTTGAGAAGCAGACGACGTTCCGACTTCTGAGTGAGTGATTGCATCATCAGGGTAGACAGGCAGTACAGACACTGGTTTTTCATCGATCAAGTGGGTCTGCCAAACTGACACTAAAAACAAACCAATTAGCAATACCACCACAAAATAAGTGGCCAGCATGAAGCGGTTCTCTGCAGCATCTTTGCGAGTTTTATGAGAAAAACTTTTCATCACTTCAGGATGTTGCTTTAGATAAGCCGTTTGCAAAGCATAAGCCTGCAAGATTTCTTGCTCAGATAATTTCAAGAGACGAGCGTAAGAGCGAAGATATCCACGCATAAACGTAGGCGCAACTTTTGGATCCCATTGTTCGGTTTCCATTTGCACAATCACGCTGACTTTTAAGTTGAGCTGATTTGCAGCCTGAGCCTGCGTTAAACCGCGCATCTCACGAGCTTGTTGTAAAATTGCACCAAGACTGGCTTGGTCTTGCGATTCATTCACGTTCATCATAACGCAGGTTCGTTAGCTCGTAATATCAAAGACTGACCTGGGGTTAACTCTTGCCCTGGTGCTAACTGGTTCAATTCTAACAACTGTTCCATTTTTAAATTAAATTTGAACGCAATTGAAAACAAGGTTTCACCGTCGCCAACCGTATACTTCGCAGGAACTTCGGTAATGGCTGCTTTTGCCACTTTTAAAGTCATGCCTTCACGGATCAGACTCGTATCAGATAATTGGTTGAGTTGCTGCAACTCAGAAACACTTAAGCGAAACTTGCTGGCGATCCGGTATAAAGTATCCCCCGACTTCACCACATAGCTCGTTTGAGCGGGTTCAGTGCTCACAGCATTATTAGTTGCATCGCTTAGCTGCTCACTGGCATTTGACGCCACTGCATTCGGACTCTCAGTGACAGCCGTTGTGTCTGCTGCCATGGTGCTTTCGGCAGGACTTGCGTCTGGCGTGAACTGTTGCTCAGCAGGTAATGGTTCTTCTTGTGCCATGGCCTGGGGTGCAGAGTCATCGGCGCTTTTTCGCTTCACAATTTTCATTTTTGGTGTTGCAACGGGTTGTGTCTCAGCGACTTCCGGCGTTTGGCTACCGACCACACTGGCCTTATAACGTTGACGCAATTTGTCGGGTTCACTCTCGCGGAAATCTCCAGCGAGGACCATGCCTGTTTCTTTGCTTGTCGGATACACAGAGACTAAAAACTTTTCCGCTACCTGTTGCTCAGCAGCATCTCCGGTGCGATAAGCAATCAAATAACGTAATAAAGTGGCTTGAGCAGAAACTTGCCCTAGATTTTGCAATCGGGTTTGCCATTTTTTGGCTTCTGCCATATCACCCATGGCGTATTCGAGTGTGGCTAAGTTGTATACTGCATTCTGCCGACTACTACTATGCTTCACGGCATTCAGTAAATATTGTTTGTACTTGGTAAAATCTTCTTGTGCTAACGCACAATACGCCAAGTTTTCATAACTATCGGCGACCCGGATATAACCCGGTCGCTTCACCGCTGCCAGCAGTAATTCTTCCGCTTGTTTGTACTTGCCGTTTTGGCACAAAAAAGCACCAAAGTTATTGTAAGTATCTGCGTTGTTGTCGTCTTTACGCAGTGATGTGCGGTAGGCATCTTCGGCTAATTCCAACTCATCAACTTGTTCGTAATAATAAGCGAGAGCGTTCCAAACCTCAGGCAAATTAGGCGCAAGCTCTTTGGCTTTTTCCAGGTTAAAGATTGCCTGCGCATTTTCGCCGCGTTGCAAATAGGTCAAGCCCAGCGACATTCGAGTGCGAGCTTGTTGTTCAGAACCGACTTCTGTTTGCCCACCCCGGGTGCCTTCGACAACAGTTTGTTCAGATACACAAGCCACTAAACCTGCCGAGAGGGCGAATGCCAACGCAGTTACTTTCAAATTTGCCATGAAACTTTGTCGTTCCTTGTAAGAAAACCTGCCCAAATTTAAACTATCTTGACGGAAATCGCCTCGCCTTTCAGCTGTTTTTTCGCTAGACGCTTTGTTCTGTCGACAACATCACCGACGAGTTGCCCACAGGCTGCATCGATGTCATCACCGCGAGTTTTGCGGACTATGACGGTAAAACCATATTCCTGCAATAC
>CAZIPG010000097.1:0-10787 GCA_964540955.1 uncultured Rheinheimera sp. | reverse complement strand
CAGTTGCCACAGTTTCTGCCGCTGGGCAATAGCTCGTTCTAGTTTGGCCCATTGCGGCTCGGCAACACACCAAGGCAATGCATCAAGTTGACGCGAAACCACACCACGGCTGGCACTATGGTGATCACGCAACTCAGATTGCAATAAGGCAACAAACTCTTGTTGTTGTTGACTCGACAATTGTTGCCAAAACTCTTGCACAGGTTACTCCGTAAAAGCTAAGCCGAAATCTGTTGCTCAGCAAAGTCGACGTCAGGCGCAGTAATCACCTGATGCAAAGCGGTCAGCCCCGTTTGGATGCCATCAATCAGCTGATGAAGCTGGGCTGTCGCCAAATCTGGCAAATATTCAGTTTGGATCATGCTCTGTAACTGTTTGACTTGCAGTAAAATTGCAGCACCATGCGGTAAATTACGCGCGGAAGCAGCAACTCGGTTTAAACAATACGCGATGGAGCGCGGAAAGTCTGCGTATGTCAGCAAATAATCAATGGCATCAACGTCTGCCGTTTGGTTCGCCACATAATACTGATAGGATTCAACCCCTCCGAGTGCGTTTAAAATCGATGTCCAGCGGAATTTAGGGCGCTTAATTTGGGTCGGTTGTAACTGTTTGAGCACCATCACATCCATGATCCGAGTCGTCATGTCAGCCCTTTCTAAGTGCCTGCCCATGTTAAAGAGATCAAAAGCTTCACTGCGCAGCATGGTGCCATCTAGAACCCCAACGACCATTTGACAGCGACGACTGATTTCCGCCATTAATTGGTAACGTTGCTGCCGCGATAAACTGGATTGGCATTGTTGCTGCAGATGCAAGTCGAGCGTATTGAGCTCCTCCCACATGTCGCGTGGGATCAGCGGACGACAAGTGCGTGCATTGTATTTCAACGCGCTGCAGGTATAGCGCAGTGACAGACTACTTTGCGGATCGCTAATCAACTGATGCATCACGGCCTGTTCCACTTTGGCAACTTCAGGGCCAATCGCAGTGGCTGTCAGATGCGAAGCAATGTGCTTTTGCCCCAAGACTTGTAACAAGATTGGCCAGCTAAATTGGGTATCTTGATGACTATCGATCAATAAGTGGCTCGTTGCATTGACGAGGCGTGCGGTATCGTCCAACCGCTCTAAATAACGACCGAGCCAAAAAATATGATCTACTGATTTTAATAACATCGCTTACACCTCGTCGTTAATGATCCATGTATCTTTGCTACCGCCGCCTTGAGAGGAATTCACCACCAAAGAGCCTTTGCGTAAAGCTACTCGGCTAAGGCCACCGGTACTACAGTACAAGTCTTGCCCTTGCAAAATGAATGGACGCAAATCTAGATGCCTAGGTTCTAGCTGTCCTGCGCAAAGCGTGGGCGCTGTCGACAATTTTAATGTCGGCTGGGCGATGAAATTACGTGGATTGGCGACTATCGCTTGTGCCATGTCAGCCCGCTCTTGCTCTGTAGAACGCGGGCCTATCAAAATTCCATAACCACCTGATTCATTCGCTGGTTTTACAACAAGTTGATCTAGGTTGGCTAACACATACTGACAACTGGCAGGATCAGAACACAAGTAAGTTTCGACATTGTCGATTAATGGCTGCTCACCGAGATAATACTGAATAATTTGCGGGACATAGGCATAAATGACTTTATCATCGGCAACCCCAGAACCCGGAGCATTGGCAATCGAAACTTGCCCTTTAGCCCATGCTTGAAACAAACCTGGCACACCTAAGACTGAATCTTTGCGAAACACCAAAGGATCAAGGAACACATCATCAACGCGGCGATAAATCACATCGACCCGCTTCGGACCATGCAAGGTTTTCATAAATACCCCTTGCTCAGTAACAAATAAATCAGAATTCTCCACCAGCTCGACACCCATTTGCTGGGCTAAAAAACTATGTTCAAAATAAGCGGAATTAAAAATTCCGGGAGTTAACACCACGATGACAGGCACATCGCCAGGACGTGGCGATAAAGAAGCCAACATTTTCCATAACTGAAATGGGTAGTCATCCACGGGCACAATCAGAGAATCGGCAAAAAGCTCTGGAAATACCCGTTTCATCACGGTGCGGTTTTCTAACATGTAGGAAACGCCAGAAGGCACTCGCAAGTTGTCCTCGAGCACCAAAAAGCGCCCTTGTTCATCCCGAACCAAATCAGTGCCACAAATGTTGGCCCAAACGCCAAAACGGGGCGTGATGCCCTGACATGGTGCAAGGAAGTTTTTTGACCCTAATACCAAATCAGCTGGGACGACTCCCGCCTTTAAGATCCGTTGCTCATGATATAAATCATTGATAAATAGATTTAACGCCTTCAAACGCTGAGTTAGTCCCGCACTGGTTTTTCGCCACTCGCTGGCAAGAATTGTCCGAGGCATCACATCCAGTGGCCAAGCTCTATCGATATTTTGCCCTTCATTATATAAAGTAAAACAAACGCCCATTGAGCTAATCGTTTGATCTAACTGGGTTTGCCTACGTTTCAGTTCAGCGGCTCCATATCGTTCAATAAATTTCGCAATCGCAGTCGCTGGAGCGCGAGCACTCCCATCCGTTGCCACTAATTCATCAAAGCACTCAGGTGTGCACTGATAACCACCCGGTAAAAATTGTTGATGATGCATACATCTCCCTACCAACAGGTTCGGATTTGACTGAGCGTTTTAGCGGCTTCAACAGTTGACTGACCCCATTTTTGCCAGCTCAGAGTGCAGCGATTGTGCACTTTGCTTATAAGGAGCAAGGGTTATGCCAAACCAAAACAACCAATGACACGACAGCACTGGACTGATCAAACTGAGGCAAAAATGCAGCCTTGATGCTAGGCATTGAGCTTGATGGTAAGCATTGAAATAACAGGCAAAGTGACTGTGGATAGCCAATATGGGACAACAACTTTGTAGGGATAAAATAAGAAAGCCAACCGCTAGGTTGGCTTTCTTGGGTATCGCAGCGGGACCTTTGCCTGTCAAGGACAAAGGTCAGAACTTACTCTTGAAACAAGGTTTCAATGTTCAGCCCTTGATGGGTCACGATTTCTCGTAAACGTCGCAAGGCTTCCACTTGAATTTGGCGAACGCGCTCGCGAGTTAAACCAATTTCACGACCTACATCTTCCAAAGTTGAGGGTTCAAAGCCAAGCAGACCAAACCGTCTCGCAAGCACTTCACGTTGTTTTGGATTTAACTCTTCCAACCACAACACCAAATGCTGGCGAATATCCGCATCTTGCAATTCAGTTTCAGGGCCAAGCTCTTTTTCATCGGCTAACACATCGAGCAATTGCTTTTCCGAAGATCCGGCAACCGGCGTATCCACCGAAGTAATTTTTTCATTGAGCTTTAACATCTTGCGAACTTCTTCCACAGGACGATTTAAGGCCGCAGCAATTTCTTCCGGGGTCGGTTCATGGTCTAGGCGCTGAGAAAGCTCACGGGCAGCACGCAAATAAATATTGAGTTCTTTCACCACATGGATAGGTAATCGAATGGTGCGGGTTTGGTTCATAATCGCACGTTCGATGGTTTGGCGGATCCACCAAGTGGCATAGGTTGAAAAGCGGAAACCACGCTCGGGGTCAAACTTTTCTACTGCACGAATGAGGCCCAAATTCCCCTCTTCGATCAGATCTAACAAAGCTAAACCACGATTAATATAACGACGGGCAATTTTAACAACTAAACGTAAGTTACTTTCGATCATCCGCTTACGTGCGGCTTGATCGCCTTTCAAGGCTAAACGCGAAAAATAAACTTCTTCTTCGGCGGAAAGTAGAGGTGAGAAACCAATTTCGCCCAAATAAATTTGGGTGGCATCCATGGCTCTTTGGCTATCATCACGAACAAAAACATCGTCAGGGGTATTGTCTTCTTCTGCGGCTAACGCGGCTAAATCAGGCTCTGCATTGTCGTCATCAAGCAGGATCACATCATCAGTTAGCTCAGATTCTTTAAATTCAACTACATCGTCTTCATCTTTATGTCCCATATCCTTCTCCCAAATCTACAAAGGGTGGTCACACCTTTAACTGCCAGAATTCCTTTCTTTTCGTCATGAGTTTGTGTGGATCTGATTATTTTAGATATTGAAGCGGGTCGACTGAACGGCCACGGAAACGGATTTCGAAGTGCAATTGAACACGCTCTGCATCGGTACTCCCCATTTCAGCGATAAGCTGACCTGCTGCCACCATATCTCGCTCTTTCACCAGTAATCGGTGATTGTGGGCATAGGCACTCAAGAAATCATCATTGTGTCGGATGATGATCAGATTGCCATAACCCCGCAGCGCATTTCCGGCATAAACAACTTGGCCAGCCGCTGCAGCTTTGATTGGTGTCCCAAGCACTCCACCGATATCAAGGCCTTTATTGCCGTGTTCCTGATGTGAGAACTTGGCAAGGATCGGACCTTTCACTGGCCAAAGCCATGGACCAGTTTTACTATTCGATTGAGTAATCTTAGGTTTTTCAGGATCTTTGTCCTGTTGCTTTTGACCATAACTGCTTTTATTTCTTGAAGCAACTACTTTAGCGGGTTTTGATGAACTGGTTGAATTTATTGGCTTTGAATAATTCGCATTTGCTGTACTGGATTGATTTGAGGGACCTTTTACCGCCATTTGGTAGTTGCTATCCTCGGCAATCACTAAAACTTGCCCAACATAAATTGTGTAAGGTTCAGCGATCCGATTGAGTTTGGCTAATCGGTGATAATCCATGCCCGCACGAAAAGCGATTGAAAATAAAGTATCACCTTTTTTGACTTGATAAGTTTTGGCTGTCACTGAGCTTTTAACCGCTGCAGATTGTTTTGCATAGGTCACGGGCGCAGGGGCATGTGACGATGAACACGCCGCCAAAAGAATGACCGTCAAAAATACCCAGAGTTGCCGCATGACTGGTCCTATTCCGCTTTAACGATAAATCAGATACAAAATAACCGCGATCAGCACTGTGCCCCAACCTAACCAATCGACAATATCACGCAGCTTCTGTTGCATCTTCGCGCCGCCCCAATACATCAAGGCTGAAACCAAGAAAAAGCGACTGGCGCGGCCAATAAAAGAAGCGATCACAAATGGAATAAACGCCATTTGCATCAAACCGGCGCTCACGGTGAATAATTTATAAGGAATTGGCGAAAACCCTGCAATGAACACAATCCAAACGCCATAATTTTTAAACCATTCGGATACCTTCCCAAACAGTTCTTGGTAGCCAAAATGATCTATCAGCGGTTGAACGACCGGCTCGAACAGCCAATATCCCAGCAAATAGCCTGCAATTCCTCCAAGTACCGAAGCGATGGTCGTAAGCCAAGCAAAACGCCAGGCTTTTTCTCTCTCAGCCAATGCCATCGGGGCTAGCATGACATCGGGCGGGATCGGGAAAATCACCGATTCTGTAAAACTCAAAGCCGCTAAATAGCGCGGAGCATGCCGATGTTTCGCCCAGAGCAACGCTTTGTCGTACATCATTTGGAAAATTTTCAACTCAAACTCCAATCTATTTAAGCGAGTTCACCTGGCACTAACGGCACAAATCGCACGGCTTCAACTTCAACGACAGCAAACTCATGTTGTTTGCGAGTATAAACACGGAGCACTTGCTCTTGGGCTCCCACCGGGATCACAAGACGCCCCCCTTCCGTTAACTGCTGTAACAGAGCATCTGGCACTTGCGTGGGCGCGGCCGTCACTATAATACAATCAAATGGCGCTTTATGACTCCACCCCAACCAACCATCGCCATGTTTCATCGCAACATTATGCAAATCGAGCTGTTGCAGGCGACGTTTAGCTTGGAATTGCAGAGATTTAATCCGTTCCACAGTACAAACCTGCTCAAACAACTGGGCCAAAATCGCGGTTTGATACCCTGAACCGGTGCCAATTTCGAGAACTTTTTTTGGTTGCCAAGCAAATTGATCTTCCACTTGCAGCAACAACTCGGTCATCTTGGCCACAATATAGGGCTGAGAAATCGTTTGGCCTTGGCCTATTGGCAATGCGGTATTTTCATAGGCTTTATGCGCCAACACCATCTCCACAAATAAATGGCGGGGTGTTGCGGCAATAGCCGCCAAGACCTTGGCATCCTTAATCCCATCTTGTTGCAATTTTTGCGCTAACAATTGCGCACTGCGGGTCGTCGCCACTGCCATTAAAGAGCCTCATCTGCCTGCTGGGGTTGCTGAACGTGTTGGCCAGTCGGCTCCGTTGACCAATCTAAATCAGCCAACCAATCTTTTAAGGTCGGAATGCTGCGATAGGCAGTCATATCGATTTGCAATGGGGTGACCGAAGCATAACCATTGGCAATCGCATGAAAGTCGGTTCCCTCGCCGGCATCAAGTTCAGGCCCTAAAGACCCGTACCAGTAAATTTGCCGGCCCCAAGGATCTGTGGTGCTCGTCATTGTTTCTGCTTTGTGCCGACGACCCAACCGAGTCACCTGGATGCCTTTTAATTCGCTAATGGCAACGGCTGGCACGTTAATATTTAAAATTTGATCAGCCGGTAATGGATGCGATTTTAAACGCGCAATCACTTTCAGTGTCACATAGGCTGCCGTGGCAAAATGAGTTTCGTCATAGCTAGCAAGCGAAACCGCAATAGCAGGTAATCCTAAATGACGGCCTTCGGTAGCAGCAGCGACTGTCCCCGAATACAACACATCATCGCCTAAATTAGCCCCATGATTAATGCCGGCAACGACCAAATCTGGTGCTGGCTGGCACAATTGGCTGATGGCTAAATGCACACAATCGGTCGGCGTGCCGTTTACCGAAATAAATCCATTGTCCATTCGCGTCGTGCGCAGCGGGTTAATTAAGGTCAGCGAATTACTGGCTCCGCTACAGTTTCGATCCGGTGCAACCGTGGTCACAGAAGCAATTGTGGCCAATGCTTGCTGCAACACCGCGATCCCTTTGGCATGAACCCCATCATCATTGCTTAATAGAATGCGCATTTACGACTCCAGATTTGCTAAATCACGGCTGATATCTTGATAGTTCACTAATTCTCTTAACACTGCAGTGGCAAAACAACCGGCTGGCAGCGCAAATTGCAACGCTAAGGTATCATCATGCCACTGATAACTCAGTGCTTTGGGTTGCAAGCGAATGCTGCGACGTTCAGTGTTCATATTAAAAGCGATTAACGCATCCACCCAACGTTGCCACGGAGCTAATACCTGTTGCTGCCAAGCAAGCGCCTGTTCTTGCTCTAATACCTTACCGATCCCCGGCAATACCGCCGTTGGATGGATATCGCCAGAGCGTAAGCGTTCTGCGATAGTTTCATCGGCCACAGGCACTTGAAACACTGAACCAGAACCATCCAGTTGGACCACTGCGCCGGGCAATAATTGCTGAAAGAGGCCATCTTTCACTCGAGCAGAAACCTGCTGATTAAATAACATGGAGCGTGCGGCGGACAACGCTAACCCCCGCACCACGCGATCTGCAATACTACCGCCTTGGAACAGCTTATCGGCAAGGGCAAGGTTCCCGCCTTGATGGCCAAAACGCTGTTCACCGTAGTAATTCGGCACTCCCTGCTGAATTAAACTTAAGCGCTGTTGTAAATCCGCAGGATCGCTGATGCCTCGTAGCGTTAACTGAAAACGATTTTGCTTGATTGAGCCAATCTTCAGGCGTCGTTGATGACGAACGGTCTCTAAGATCCGAACCCCTTCAATTTGCCATTCCTGCCATGCCAACTCTTGTTTAATCGGCACAGGCAAGCAAAACCATTGCCGAGTGACTGCATGGCGATCTTTCAAACCTGCATAGCTGACTAAACGGGCTTTAATGCCTGCGGCCGCGGCAATTTGTTTCGCGACATATTGCGTGTTTTGACCAATTTTTTCGACCCAGAGCAGCATGTGTTCGCCATGCCCTGTTGGCGTAAAACTCAGCTCCTCATCGACAATAAAATCTGTCGGAACTGAGCGCAGCATCGCACGTGACTTTGGCTCACCATATAAGTAAGCGAGCTCGGGAAAATCAAAAGGCGGCATCATTGACGAACGACCAACACCACAGCTTCCACTGCGATGCCCTCTTTACGACCAACAAAGCCAAGCTTTTCAGTTGTTGTTGCTTTGACATTTACTTGAGAAATATCACAGCACAGATCTTCGGCGATACACTGGCGCATCGCTAGGACATGCGGGGCGATTTTGGGTGCCTGCGCCATAATGGTGATATCTAAGTTGCCGATTTGATAACCTTTCGCTTGTACATCGGCAAACACTTTGCGCAACAAAATTCTACTGTCGATGCCTTTAAATGCAGCATCAGTATCTGGAAAATGATGGCCTATATCGCCAAGGGCAAGTGCCCCTAACAATGCGTCGGCAAGCGCATGGAGCACCACGTCGCCATCCGAGTGGGCAATCAGTCCTTGCGCATAGTCAATTTTGACGCCGCCAAGCGTCACTGGCCCCGCGCCACCAAAGGCATGGACATCAAAACCATGACCAATCCGAAATGGCATCATTGTGCATGCTCCCTATAAAACTGTGCTAACAGTAAATCTTCTGGTTGGGTAATTTTTAAGTTATCAGCGCGCCCTTGGCTGATTAAAACTGGCGACTGCGCCCATTCCATCGCAGAGGCTTCATCAGTAATTTTTACATTGGCAGCAAGTGCTTGGGATAATGCTTGAGTCAGCTCAGCAGTTGGAAAAAATTGCGGCGTCAGCGCATGCCAAAGTTGCGTTCGTTCAACGGTGTGGTCAACGAAAGGTTGGTTTGCTTGCAAGACACTGCGCTTCATCGTATCGCGCACTGGTGTTGCCAGAATACCGCCGTGTCCTGTTTGATAACAGCGATCAATTAATTGATGAATATCTTCAGGGGTCACTAAAGGTCTCGCTGCATCATGCACCAACACCCAAGGATATTGCTGAGCATCAATCGCCCGCAATGCCGATAATACCGAATCCGCACGCTCTGCCCCTCCTACCACTCTGTTGATGCCCGGCTGACTTGCCAGTGAAAGGCTTGGAAAATAAGGATCTTCAGCAGAAAGCGCAATATAAATCGGTTGATTTGGCAGGGCCTGCTTGAGCACAGCGACAGTTTGTTCGAGGATTGTTTTGCCCTGCAGCATTAAATACTGCTTGGGTCGGTCCGCTTGCATCCGCGCACCAACACCGGCAGCGGGGATCACGATCGCAATGGTCATTGCTTGCCTTGTTTTGCCACTAAACGAAAAAAGACTTCGTTTTGTTTCACTAAACCAAGTTCATTGCGTGCGCGTTCCTCAATGGAATCGAGGCCTTGTTGTAAATCTTCCACATCCGCCAGCAACATCAGGTTGCGTTTCTTCAGTTCAAGATTACTTTGTTCGTGACTCTTTAATTCTTTTTGCCGCTGCAAATACTGCTCAACACTGTGCTGACCGTACCAAAGGCGGTATTGCAATGCAGCCACTAAGATTAACAGTAAAAGACTCACCAATCGCATAAAACACCTACACTCATCTAGTCGATTTATTATGAAGGCTCAAACTCAGACTGAAAAGCCCCAAATAAGGCAAAACACGCGGATTTGTTAGCTTTTATCGGACTTTAGGCGCAAAAGATTGCACTTTAGCCGCATGAGGTTTAGCAAATTGCTGCCAGTTTAAGCGACTGGCCAATAACATCTCCCGCAAGCTTAATAATCGCGGTGTTTTTTTATCGCCATTTCGCCATTGATGACCACAGCAGACTGCAGTAAAAATGGTCTTGGAAGGTTTTAATAACAATTTATGCTGATTGTCGGGTTCTTGTGGCCACCCCGCCATCGCAAACCACCCGTGTTCATTACAGTGTAAACGCTGGCCTGCCACATCAATTTCATCCACTGAATCGAGCAAAATTTGTTGTAATCCCTGTTCTTGCTGATAAATCGGCACTAAGAGACCTAAACGGGCATATTTATGATAGAAGCTAAAAATACTTTCAGAATCATCCACATTAGGTACCGGACAGTGCCGACTTTGGCTATGTAACCAACAGGCGTTTTGACTATCCAGTTGCAGAGGTGAAGGATATTGCAAAATTAAACTGGCCGCTTCCCGCACATAGAAGGACAAGCTTTTTAAGCGACGTGGCAACATCGCCAAGTATTCAGGCGGCGTTTGCGCAAGGCGCGCCAATTCGCGCTCGTACAACGTGTTGCACAGCTCGGTATAAATCAATGTTTGCTCGGGATCATGCCAGAGCGGATTTTGCATGGGATGGCCTGCGTCAAAACCAAAGGCCAGCAACACGCTGGCCTTTGCAATAAGGCTTACTGACCTTTAATTTCAGAACGGCCTTTGTACGGTGCTTTCGCGCCAAGTTCTTGCTCAATACGCAATAATTGGTTGTACTTAGAAACGCGATCTGAACGGCACAATGAACCCGTTTTGATTTGACCGGCCGCAGTACCGACTGCCAAATCAGCAATAAAGGCATCTTCTGTTTCGCCTGAACGGTGTGAAATCACCGCAGTAAAACCAGCATCTTTTGCCATTTTAATCGCCGCTAAAGTCTCAGTCAGTGAACCGATTTGGTTAAACTTGATCAGGATTGAGTTACCAATTCCTTGTTCAATACCGCGGGTTAAAATCTTCGTGTTAGTAACAAACAAGTCATCACCGACTAATTGTACTTTGTTGCCAATTTTGTTGGTTAAGTCTTTCCAACCATCCCAATCTGATTCGTCTAAACCATCTTCAATCGATACGATTGGGAAGCGGCTTGCTAAACCAGCTAAGAAGTCGTTGAATTC